>DATMJE010000030.1:0-30187 GCA_035553995.1 Usitatibacter sp.
GGCCGCCGACCGCGGGATTCTGGCCGAGGATGAACATGCCGCGCAGCACGCCGCGCTCGAGTGCCAGCGTCATCGGAAGCTGCGAGTGGTCACCGACGATCTTCGGCACCCATTCGAAGCCGAAGCCGTTTTCCTTCGTCGCGGCGTCGCCGTACCACGCCTTCAGCAGGCTCACCGCGTACTTGGGGAAGTTGTGCCACCAGCCGGTCGGCGTGGTCTCGGACTCGAGGAACTCGTCGAACGAAGCATGCGGCTTGTACGCGTGCGGCTGCGGCAGGTAGCTCGGCAGCATGTTGTAGAGCGTCGGCACATCGGTGCTGCCCTGGATGCTGCAATGGCCGCGGAGTGCGAGGATGCCGCCGCCCGGTCGTCCGGTGTTGCCGAGGAGGCCCTGGATGATGGCCGCTGCGCGGATCATCTGCACCCCGGTCGTGTGGTGCGTCCACCCGACCGCGTAGCAGATGGCGCCGGTGCGCTCGCGTCCCGAATTGCGGGCAAGCGTCTCCGCGATCTTCAAGAAGGTGTCCTTCGGGCAGCCGGTCACGCGTTCGACCATCTCCGGCGTGTACGCCGCATAGTGGCGCTTCAGGATCTGGTAGACGCAGTGCGGATGCGCGAGCGTCATGTCCTCCTGGATCTCGCCGCGGCGCAGGCGCTTCGTCTTCTCCGAGTACGACTCGGTGGTGTTGACGTAATGCTCGGAGAGCGAGGAGGGGACCGTCGCGCCCTTGTATTGCCACGAATCGTAGGTGTAACGGCGGCCTTCCTCGTCCCATCCGGAGAACAGGCCGTCCAGCTCGCTCGCGTCCCGGAAGCGCTCGTCGATGATGGTGGCGAGGTTGGTGTAGTGCAGCGCGTACTCGCGGAACCAGAGGTCGTTCTCGAGGATGTGGCGGATGATGCCGCCGAGGAACGCGATGTCCGTTCCCGCGCGCACCGGCGCGTAGATGTCCGCGAGCGCGGAAGTGCGGGTGAAGCGCGGATCCGCATGCATCACGGTCGCGCCCTTCGCCTTCGCCTGCATCACGAAGCGGAAGGCGATCGGATGGTTCTCCGCCATGTTGGAGCCCATCACCAGCACGCAGTCGGAGCTCGCAAGGTCCCACTGCGGCATGGTGGCGGCCCCGCGTCCGTAGGTGGCGCCCAGACTGGGCACCGAGGAGCTATGTCATATTCGCGCCTGGTTCTCGACCCATACCATGCCGAGGCCGCACGAGAGCTTCTTGATGAGGTAGTTCTCCTCGTTGTCGAGCGTGGCGCCGCCGAGCGAGGCGATGGCCATGGTGTGGTTCACGACCTTGCCGTCCTGCAGCGTGCCCACGAACGTCTCGTCGCGCGTGCGCCGCACGAGCGCCGCGATGCGGTCCATGGCCCAGGCGAGCGGCTTCTCTTCCCAATGGTCCGAATGGGGCGCGCGGTAGAGCACGCGGTCCAGGCGGCGCTCGCTCGTCATGAGGCCGAAAGTGGCCGAGCCCTTCGGGCAGAGCGTGCCCTGGTTGATGGGGCTGCGCGGGTCGCCCTCCGCGTGGATCAGCTTTCCATCCTTCGCGTACAACAGCACGCCGCAGCCCACCGCACAGTACGGGCAGATGCTCGATCCGACGCGGTCGGCCTCCTCCAGCCGCGGACGCAGCGTCCTGGAGGCGTTGCTCTGCGCGGCACCGGCTTCGGCATCGCCGCCGCGGAGCTGGCGCGGCAGCGACCAATCGGCGAGGAAACCGGAAATGCGTTCCCCGACGCTGCGGCGCACGGGCTTCATCGGAAAGGTTTTCATCAAAAATTACTCCTCGGCGGCGCGCACGACGCGATGCGCGACATGCACGATGGCATCGGGGGCGTCGTCGTAGTGGACCGTGATGCGGGCGCCCTCGCGGCGCAGGGCCACGAGCTGTGCGGCCTCCAGGGGCGCATCGTGGGCAAGGGTGAAGAAGCGCTGGTTACGCGCCGCATCCGCGAGCTGGAAACGTTCTTCCTGGACCAGGGTCAACACGCCTGTCATCGACCGCATAATTCAGCAACTTCCATTCCCGATGTCGAGCCTGCCCGAGCCGAGCGGCGCGCGCCGCATCCCTTCCGTGGATCGACTCCTCGCGGTGGCCGAAGTTCAGGCGCTCTGCGAGCGCTACGGGCGCGGCCACACCGTCGCGGCGCTGCGCGAGGAGCTCACGGCGCTGCGCGTTCGGCTGCGCAAGGGCGAGGCGTTCGATCCCGGGCACGACCTGTCGCAGCTTGCGGGACGCTTGCGCACGACGCTCGACGCACGGCGGCAATCGAGCCTCGTTCCGGTGATCAATGCCACCGGCGTCGTGCTGCATACCAACCTGGGCCGCGCGCCCCTGGCGCCCGCGGCCCTGCGCGCCGTGCTCGCCATCGCCGGGCGCTATTCGAACCTCGAGTACGACCTCGAGGAGGCCGGGCGCGGATCGCGAACGAGCCATGTCGAACCGCTGCTGCAACGCCTCACGGGCGCCGAGGCGGCGCTGGTGGTGAACAACGGCGCGGCGGCGGCACTACTCGCGCTCGCGGCGCTCGGGAGCGGCCGCGAGGTGGTCGCCTCGCGCGGCGAGCTGGTCGAGATCGGCGGCGCCTTCCGCATCCCCGAGGTCGTTGCGCAAAGCGGCGCGGTGCTGGTGGAGGTGGGGACGACCAACCGCACGCGGCTCGCGGATTACGAGCGCGCGATCACGCCGCAAACGCGCGTGCTGCTCAAGACCCATCCGAGCAACTATCGCGTCGTGGGCTTCGCCGAGGCGCCCGGACGCCGCGAGCTCGCGGCGCTCGCGCATGCCCGCGGCCTCCTGCTGGTGGAAGATCTCGGCAGCGGCAGCCTCGTGACGCTCGCGTCTTGCGGCCTTCCGGACGAGCCCACCGTCCGCGAATGCATCGCGCAGGGCAGCGACGTCGTGACCTTCAGCGGCGACAAGCTGCTCGGCGGACCGCAGGCGGGCATTGCCGTGGGCACGCGCCCCTGCATCGAGGCCATGAGCCGCCACCCGCTCGCCCGGGCGCTGCGCGCCGACAAGATGACGCTCGCGGCCCTCGAGGCCACGCTGCGGCTCTACGACGAGGGCCGTGCGCTGCAGCAGGTGCCGGCGTTGCGCATGCTCGCTGCGACACCCGCGCAGGTCCGGCGGCGCGCGGCCCGCGTCGCGGCTGCCCTGTCCGGCACGAAGGGCATTCGTTGCGACCTCGTCGAGGAGGCGTCGCTTCCCGGCGGCGGGGCGCTGCCGCTGTCGACGTTGCCGAGCGTGGCGCTGCGCGTGAGCGTCGAGGGGCGCTCGGCGCGCGAAATGGCGCGCGCGTGCCTGGCCCAACGGCCCGCGGTCGTGGGGCGCGTCCACCGCGATGCGTTCCTGCTGGACATGCGCACGGTGGCCGCTGGGGAGGTCGCGGCCCTCGTGGCATCGCTCGAGGCCGCGTTGCGATGAAGCAGCGCACGGTCGGTGTCATCGGTCACGTCGACCACGGCAAGACGAGCCTCGTGCGCGCGTTGACGGGCATCGATACCGACCGCCTGCCCGAGGAGAAGGCGCGGGGGCTCTCGATCGTGCCGGGCTTCGCCTGGCTCGAGTTTCCCGAGGGCATCGTGGATCTCGTCGACGTCCCCGGCCACGAGGACTACCTGCGCGCGATGATCGCGGGCGCCGCCGGCATCGACGCGGTGCTGCTCGTGGTCGACGCGCGCGAGGGTGTGCGCCGGCAGACGGAGGAGCATCTCGCGGTCGCGCGGCTGCTCGGCGTGCGTGCGGGCGCCGTGGCGCTCTCGAAAGTGGACCTGGCCCCGCAGGCCGAGCGCGACGCCGCGATCGCGGAGCTGCGCGCACGCCTGGACGGGACGATCCTCGCCTCCGCCCCGATCGTCGCCTGCTCGGCCGCGAGCGGCGAGGGACTCGATGCCGTGAAGGCGTCGCTGCGGGAGCTTCTCCAATCGGCGCCTGTCGCGGATGCAAGCGGCGGCTTCTTCATCGGCGTCGACCGCGCTTTCACCGTGGCGGGGCACGGCACCGTCGTGACCGGCACCGTTCGCGGCGGGACGTTGACGCGCGGCTCCGAGGCCGAAGTGTTTCCCGCGGGCGTGCGCGCCACGGTGCGCCAGCTCCAGGTGCACGGCCGCGATGCCGGGCAGGCGCTGCCGGGCCAGCGCGTCGGCATCAACCTGCGCGGCGTGAAGCTGGAGGACGTCGGTCGCGGCACGGTCGTCGCCGCTCCCGGCGTGGTGACGCCGCGCGAGGTCTTCGACGTCGAGCTCGAGCTCGCGCCGGGCTGCAGCGTGCGTGCGGGCGAGCCGCTGCGCGTCTTCCTCGGCACGGATAGCGTCACGGCTCGCGTGAGGATGCGGGGCGCGGCTTGCCTCGCACCCGGCGCTGCGCACGTGGCGAAGCTGCGCTGCGCCCGTCCCGTATGCGCCATCGCGGGCGAGCGCTTCGTGCTGCGCAGCGACGCCGCGCACCGCACGCTGGGCGGCGGCCGCGTGCTCGCGCCACAGGAGCCTTCCGCATTGCGCGATCCGGCCATGGCCGCGCAGCTCGAGGCGCGCTTGCTCGGGGCGCTCGCGGATTTCCATGCGCGCAATCCGGCGCACGAAGGTGCGACGCTCGCGTGGTGGCGAAGCCAGCTGCCCCACGCTACCGAGCCTCGCGTGTTCGAGATGCTCGCGGCGCGGCTCGTGCGCGAACGGCGCGTGGAGATGGTGCGCGAGTCGGTCCGCATGGCCGGATTCGATCCCCTGCGCGATCTTCCCCCGGTGCAGCGTGCAGTCGCCGAGCAGCTCGAGCGCCTCTTCCGTGAAGGGGGCATGCAGCCCCCGGACCTGGCCGGTGCGGTCGGCGCCGATGCGAATCGCGAAGCGGTCTGCCGCCTGCTCATGGCCCGCGGGCGCCTCGTGCGCCTCGGCCGCAACGGCGATATCCCGATCTTCTGCCACCGCGACACCCTGGCCCGTGCACGCAGGGATCTCGCGAGCGCCTTCCCGCCGCCCGCGACCTTCACCGCCTCGCAGGCGCGCGAGCGGCTCGGTGCCACGCGGCGCTTCGTGATCCCGCTGCTCGAGTTCCTGGAAGCGGAGCGCTGCATGGTCCGGCGCGGCCCGCTGCACGCCTTCCTCCCGGCGCGCGAGCCTGCGGGGAATCATCCGCCCGCCACGGCATCACAGACGCGGAGGTGAGCGGAGCCTGGTGGCTTTCCTGGTCTTCAAAACCAGCGGCTTGCTCCAAGCGAGCGGTGGGTTCGATTCCCATCCACCTCCGCCATTCCGGCAGGCCCGTCGTGGATTCCACGTACGGGTCTTGCACATGAACTCGCTGCCCCGCGGGGCCGTCTACCCGGGATGGCAGCGAGAATCGTGGTGGTGAGCGGCGCTTCGGCGGGCATCGGCCGGGCGGTGGCACGGCGCTTCGGCGCGGCCGGCTGGCGCGTGGCGTTGATCGCACGCGGCACCGACGGCCTGGAAGCGGCGCGTGACGAGATCGAGCGCGCCGGCGGCGAGGCGATGGTGATCCAGGCCGACGTGGCGGACGAAAGCGCGGTGGAAGCCGCCGCCGGCCGCGTCGAGCGTGAATGGGGCCCGATCGACGTGTGGGTCAACAACGCGATGGTCACCGCGTTCTGCGAGTTCATGGACATGCCGCCCGCGGATTTCCGCCGCGCCACCGAGGTGACCTACTTCGGCTCCGTCTGGGGCATCCGCGCGGCGCTCGCGCGCATGCTTGCGCGCGATCGCGGCGTCATCGTGCAGGTGGGCTCCGCGCTCGCGTATCGCTCGATCCCGCTGCAAAGCGCGTACTGCGGCGCGAAGAGCGCGCTGCGCGGCTTCATCGATTCGCTGCGAAGCGAGCTGCTGCACCGGGGCAGCCGCGTGAAGCTCACGATGGTGCAGCTCTCGGCATTCAACACGCCGCAGTTCGACTGGGGCAAGGCGTGCATCGCGAAGCAGCCGCAACCCGTGCCCCCGATCTTCCAGCCGGAGGTCGCGGCCGAGGCCATCTATGACGCGGCATTGCACCCCCGGCGCGAATGGTGGGTCGGCTGGCCCGCGGTGAAGGCGATCCTGGGCCAGCGGGTCGTCCCCGGCATGCTCGACCGCCTGCTCGCGCGCGAGGGCTACTCGGGCCAGCATACCGACGAGCCGCTCCCGCCCGGACGACGCGACAACCTGTATGCGCCGGTACCCGGGGACCATGGCGCGCACGGCTGCTTCGATGCGCGCGCGAAATCCCGCAGCCTGCAGGTGGAGCTCAACCTGCACCGTGGCGCGATCGCCGCGGGCGCATTAGCAGCGGCTCTCGGGATGCTGGCCGGCTGGACATGGCGGCGGCGGTTGCGCTAAGCCCGCCGCGCGCGCGAACCGACCCGTTCCCCGCCATCGGGGATTACGCGCTGATCGGGAACTGCCGCACGGCCGCGCTCGTGTCGCGCGACGGTGCCATCGAATGGCTGTGCCTGCCCACGTTCTCGAGCCCCGCGCTGTTCGCAGCGATCCTCGACCGGGGCGCCGGCCACTTCACGATCCGGGCGGCGGGAGCGACACTCGTCGAACGCGGATACGTCGACGGCACCAACGTGATCGCGACGACGTTCCACACGCCATCGGGGCGGCTACGCCTGACCGACGGCTTCACGCTCGCGGCGCCTGCGGCGACGGAGCTCTACCCGCAACACGAGCTGCTGCGGCGGATGGAATGCGTCGACGGCGAAATCGAGATCGAGGTGTCGTTCGAGCCGCGCTGGGATTTCGGCCGTGTGCGCCATCGCTTCGCACGGCGCGGCCGCCTCGGCTGGTCGATCACGCATTGCCCGTTCGGCGCGATCCTCGCATCCGACGTGCCGCTCGAGGAGGACCGGCCCGGCGCGCGGCTAAGGGGACGCGCCCGCCTGCGCGCAGGCGACGTGCGCTGGGCGATGCTGGCCTACGACCAGAACGAGGCGGTGGTCGTGCCGCCGCTGGGAGCCGCCGCGCAGCGCCGCCTCGACCATACGATCGGCTGGTGGCGCGAATGGAGCGCACGCTGCCGCTATGACGGGCCGCACCGCGACCTCGTGAAGCGCAGCATCCTGGCGTTGAAGCTCATGGCGTGCAGCACCACCGGTGCGGTGATCGCCGCGCCGACGACCTCGCTGCCCGAGCAGGCGCAGGGCGCGCGCAACTGGGACTACCGCTTCTGCTGGATTCGCGACAGCGCGCTGGTCCTGCATGCCTTCCTCAGCCTGGGCTACACCGAGGAAGCCGAGGCGTTCCTCGAATGGCTCCTGCACGCGACGAGGCTCACGTGGAAGCGCTTCCAGGTGATGTACGACATCTTCGGCGAGACGCATCTCGAGGAACGCGAGCTGGCGCATCTCACGGGCTATCGCGGCGCACGCCCGGTGCGCATCGGCAACGCCGCGCACGGGCAGCTGCAGCTCGACGTCTATGGCGAGCTGCTCGCGACGGTCGCGGCTTATGTGGCGGCCGGCGGCGATCTCGACAAGGGCGAGTGCCGCATGCTGGCCGGCGTGGGCGAGCGGCTCTTCGACCTGTGGCGCTGTCCCGACCAGGGTATCTGGGAGACGCGCTCGGCGCCGCGTCACCACACCTTCTCGAAGGCGATGTGCTGGGTCGCGTTCGACCGCCTCCGCACGCTCGGAAAGCGCTTTCCCATCCGCATCGACGCCTCGCGCCTCGATGGCGTGTGCGAGGCGATCCGCGGCGAGGTCGAGTCGCGCGGCTACGACGAAGGGCTCGACTCCTACGTCGCCTGGTTCGGCGGCCGGGAGACCGATGCCAGCCTGCTGCTGCTCGCGCGATACGGTTATGCCAGGCCGGGAGACGCGCGCATGGAATCGACCTGGCGCTACATGCGCAGGACGCTGCAGCGCGACGGGCTCCTGCTGCGCTACACGGACAGCGCCCGCTTCGACGGCGTGGCCGGCGCCGAGAACTCCTTCGCCGCGTGCAATTTCTGGGCGGCGGAATACCTCGCCAACGCCGGGCACGAGAAGGCCGCCGCGGCGCTTCTCGGCCGGCTCTGCGGCCATGCGAACGACGTGGGGCTTTTCGCGGAGGAGATGTGCCTCGACGATGGCGCGCCGGTGGGAAACTTCCCGCAGGCGCTCACGCACGTGAGCCTCGTTTCCGCCGCGGTCGCGTTGTACCAGGCGCCCACGGCCTGAGGCATGGACGCGACCGCGGCGCAGATCCTGCGCATCCTCGTCTGGGGCCTGGCGGCGACCGCGGCGCTCACCGGCGTCATGTTCGCCGCGCAGCGCCTCGGCTATTCGCGGCTGTCGCTGCCGTTGCTGCTCGGCACGATGTTCACCGGCGAACGCTCGGCCGCGAACGCGGTGGGGCTCGTGGCGTACCTGCTGGGCGGCTGGCTCTTCGCGTTCGGCTACTACTTCGTCTTCGCGACCCTCGGCCGCGCCGGCTGGCTGCCGGGTGCGCTGATCGGGGCCGCGCACGGCGTGGTGCTGCTCGTGATGCTGCTGCCGATGATGCCGCACCTGCACCCGCGCATGGCGAGCGAGTACGAGGGGCCCGGCGGCAAGCGTACGCTGCAGCCGCCCGGCTTCCTCGCGCTCAACTACGGCTATCGCACACCGCTCACCACGATCCTCGCGCATGCCCTGTACGGTGCGATCCTGGGCGGGCAGATCACGCTGTAAACGCCTGGCTCACAGGAAGCCCGTCGCGATCCACGGCACCGCGGCCACCACGACGAGCCCGACCACGAGCGCCGCGATGTATCCGAGGATCGGCTTCATGCCCTCGTCGGGATGGATCCGGCTGATCGCGCACGCCGCGTAGTAGCCCACGCCGAAGGGCGGCGCGAAGAGGCCGATGCCCATCGAGAGCACGACGATCATCGCGTAGTGCACCTCGTGGATGCCGAGGGCGCGCGCGATCGGGAAGAGCAGGGGGCCGAACAGCACGATGGCCGGGATGCCCTCGAGCACGCTTCCCAGGACGATGAACGCGAGGACGGAGATGGCGATGAAGCTCACGTTGCCGCCGGGCAGCCCCGCCATCGCCGTGGCGAGGCTCTGGGAGAAGCCGGATTGCGTGAGCGCCCACGCCATGCCGGTGGCGGCGCCGATGATGAGCAGGATCGCGCCCGAGAGCGACACGGTCTCCTTCAGCATCGGCATGAGCCGGCCCCAGTCGAACTGCCGGTAGATGAGGAGCCCCGCCAGCATCGTGTACACGATGCCGAGCGTGGAGACCTCGGTCGCGGTGGCCACGCCGCCGATCACCGCGGCGCGCACGATGAAGGGAAGCGCCAGCGCGGGAACGGCCACTGCGAGCGTACGCACGATCTCGCGCGCGGTCGCGCGCTTCACGCCCGAAAGATCCTCCTTGCGGTAGCGCAGCCACACCACGACGCAGAGCATCGCGCCGAGGACCACGCCCGGGAGCAGGCCGCCGGTGAAGAGCGCGGCGATGGAGACGCCGGTCACGGAGCCGATGGTGATGAGCACGAGGCTGGGCGGGATGGTCTCCGTCTGCGCGCCCGTAGCGGCAAGGAGCGCCACCAGGTCGCCGGGCTTGGCGCCGCGCTTCTTCATCTCGGGAAAGAGCACCGGGGCGACCGCCGCCATGTCCGCGGCCTTCGAGCCGGAGATGCCGGAGACGAGGTACATGGCGCCCACGAGCACATACGAGAGGCCGCCGCGAACGTGCCCGAGCAGGCTCGCGAGGAACGCCACCATCGCGCGCGCCATGCCGGTCATCTCGATCAGCAGCCCGAGGAACACGAAGAGGGGCACGGACAGCAGGATCAGGTGCGACATGCCTTCGTCCATGCGCCCGACCATGACCTCGAGCGGCGTGTCGGTCGCGAGTGCCAGGTAGCCGAAGGTCGCGAGCCCGAACGAAAATGCGATCGGCACGCCCGCGAATACCATGGCGCCCACCATGACGACGAAGAAGAGCACCAGGTTCAGGTTGCCGAGGCCATGGATCACGGGCTGCAGGGCCGTGAGCGAGCCCGCGACCACCGCCACGAGCACGGCCGCGCCGATGAGCATGTAGCCGTTCGCCGCCCGGGCGAGCCGCAGCGACGCTGCGGCGATCATCAGCGCACACCCGATCGGCAGCGCCGCGGCGCGCCAGGCGTTCGAGATGTCGAGCGCCGGCGTGGTGATGTCGGCCTCGCCCTTCGCGAACTCGTACGCGGGCTTCGCGATCAGCAGCAGGAAGGCGAGCGCCGCCACCAGCGCGAGCGCTTCGAGGAACGCGTGCAGCTTCGATTCCGGCCGTCCGGTGAACGCCGTCATCCGCATGTGCGAGCCGCGGCGCAGCGCCACGACCGAGCCCAGCATCGCGAGCCACAGGAACAGGATCGAGGCGAGCTCGTCGGACCAGACGAGCGGATTGTGGAGCACGTAGCGGCTCGTCACGCCGGCGAGGAGCACCACGATCTCGACCACCAGCAGCAGTGCCGCCGGGATCTCGACCAGGTGTCCCAGGAAGGCTTCGGCCACGTCGGCCCAGTGCCGGTGGATCGAGGGTGCCACGATGCCGGCGGGCTCGCCGCCGGTTTCCAGGATCATTTCCGCTTTCAAGCAGCACCTCCGAACAGGTTAAGGGCCAAATTGGGTCCCGGCCTTCGCCGGGACGACAATCGGCCAAATTGGGTCCCGGCCTCCGCCGGGACGACAATCGGACAAATTGGGTCCCGGCCTTCGCCGGGACGACAATCGGACAAATTGGGTCCCGGCCTTCGCCGGGACGACAACCGGACAAATTGGGTCCCGGCCTTCGCCGGGACGACAATCGCTAGGCGAGCTTGCCGGTCACGGTCTCCAGGCGCGCCCAGGCTTCCGCGCCGTACTTGCCCTTCCAGTCCGGGTAGAACGTGGTCTTGCGCAGCACGTCGCGGAATACGCGCCGGTCGACCTCGTTGAAGGTGACGCCCTTGGCGGACAGGTCGTTGCGCAGCGAGGCGCTCAGCCGCGCGATATCGGCGCGCTCGTCGCCCGCCGACCGGTCGAACTCGCGCGACACGATGTCGCGCAGGTCCTGCGGCATGCGCTCGAACGAGCGCTTGTTGCCGAGGATCCAGTACGCGTCCCACACGTGGCCGGTGAGGCTGCAGTACTTCTGCACCTCGTAGAGGCGCGCGGTGGCGATGATCGGCAGCGGGTTCTCCTGCGCCTCGACCACCTTCGTCTGCAGCGCGGAGTAGAGCTCGTTGAAGTTGATCGGCGAGGGGCTCGCCTCGAGCGCCTTGAAGAGCGAGGTCAGCGTCGGCGCCTGCGGCACGCGGATCTTGAGGCCGCGCAGGTCCTCGGGCGCCTTCACCGCCTTGACCGAGCTGGTGACGTGGCGGAAGCCGTTGTCCCAGGCGCGCGACACGGTGAGGATGCCGCTCTTCGCGATCTGCGCGCGGACGAAGGTGCCGAGCTCGCCGTCGACCGTCTTCCACACGGTGTCGTAGTCGGGGAACGCGAAGCCGGTGTTGAGGATGCCGACGACCGGCACGAGTGTCGCGAGGATCGAGTTCGACAGGTTGAAGAAGTCGATGCCGCCCGAGCGCAGCTGCGACAGCAGGTCCGTATCGGAGCCGAGCTGGTTCGCGGGGAAGAGGTTGATCTCGACGCGGCCGTGGGTCGCCTCGCGGATGCGGTCGATGGCTTCCTTCGCGCGCAGGTTCACCGGATGCGTCGGGTCCTGGCCGGTCGCGAGCTTGTACGTGAACTCGGCCGCATGGGCGCGGCGCGGGAGGAACGCGGCACCGACGGCGAGTCCCGCCGAGGCCTTGAGCAGCTGGCGCCGCGTCATCATGAGTGAGTCCGGTTTCATCGGCTTGCTCCTGTGGAGGACGTCGGTTTCATTGGAGCCACGACTTGATGGAGGTCGTCATGGCCGCGGCGGAAATGCCGTACTTGTCGTGCAGCGTGGGCAGCGCGCCCGCGTCGAGGAACGCGTCGGGCAGCGCGATCTGCCGGAAGGCGGGTGCGACACCCGCGCGCAGCAGCGTGCCCGCGATGGCTTCGCCCAGGCCGCCCACGGTCGAGTGGTTCTCGGCCACGACGAAGAGCCGGCCGCTGCGCGAGGCCTCGCGCACGATCGCTTCCTCGTCGAGCGGCTTGATGGTCGGCACGTGGAGCACGCCCACGTCCACGCCGTCGGCCCCGAGGAGATTGGCCACTTCGAGCGCGCGCATCGTCATGAAGCCGCTGGAGACGATGACCACGTCGCGGCCGTCGCGCAGCAGCTTCGCCTTGCCGAGCTCGAACTTGTAGCCGTACTCGTCGAGCACGACCGGGACCTGGCCCCGCAGCAGGCGCATGTATACGGGCCCGCAGTGCGCGGCGATGGCGGGCACCGCCTGCTCGATCTCGACCGCGTCGCACGGATCGACGATGGTGAGGTTGGGCACGCCGCGGAAGATCGCGATGTCCTCGGTCGCCTGGTGGCTGGGACCATAGCCGGTCGTGAGCCCGGGCAGCGCGCAGACGATCTTCACGTTCAGGTTTTCCTCGGCGATCACCTGGTGGACGAAGTCGTATGCGCGGCGCGAGGCGAACACGGCGTAGGTGGTCGCGAAGGGAACGAATCCCTCCTTCGCGAGACCGCCGGCCGCGCCCATCAGGAGCTGCTCGGCCATGCCCATCTGGAAATAGCGGTCCGGGTGAGCCTTGGCGAAGATGTGGAGGTCGGTGTACTTGCCGAGGTCGGCGGTCATGCCGACGATGTCGGGCCGGCGGTCGGCGAGCTCGGCGAGCGCGTGCCCGAAGGGCGCGGGCCGCGTGCGCTGGCCTTCGGCGGCGATCGAGGCGATCATCGCCGAGGTGGTGAGGCGCGGGCGGGCGGTGAGGGTGGCGCTCATGGTCAGGCTTTCTCCGGTTCGTTGTGCGAGGCGTCGAGGATCGCGATGGCCTGCTGCCATTCGGGCGCCGCGACCTGCATGAAATGGTTCTTCTCGCGCGCCTCCAGGAAGGGCACGCCCTTGCCCATCTTCGTGTCGAGCAGGATCACGCGCGGCTGCGCCGCGGCGTGCTCGCGCGCGGCGTCGAATGCGTCCACGAGGGCATCCATGTCGTTGCCGTTCACGCGCTGCACGAACCAGCCGAAGGCCGCCCACTTGTCGGCGATGGGCTCGAAGCCCAGCACCTTCGTCGACTGCCCGTCGGCCTGCTGGTTGTTGATGTCCACGAGGCAGATGAGGTTGGAGAGCCCGAAGTGCGCCGCCGAAAGCGCCGCCTCCCAGGTCGAACCCTCGTCCAGCTCGCCGTCGGACATGCAGTTGTAGACGAACGCGGGGTTGTTCTTCTGGCGCAGGCCGAGCGCCATGCCGACCGCGATCACGAGGCCCTGTCCCAGCGAGCCGCCGGACATCTCCATGCCCGGTGTGTACGTGGCCATCCCGGACATCGGCAGGCGGCTGTCATCGCAGCCGTAAGTCTCGAGCTCCTGCTCGGGGACGATGCCCGCCTCGATCAGCGCTGCGTAGAACGCGATCGCGTAGTGGCCGTGCGACAGCAGGAAGCGATCGCGTCCCTCCCACTTCGGATCCTCGGCCCGGTAGCGCAATGCGTGCCGGTACGCGACGGCCAGCACGTCGGCCATTCCGAGCGCCTGCCCGATGTAGCCCTGTCCCTGCACTTCACCCATGCGCAGCGCGAAGCGGCGGATGCGGTACGCGCTCGAGGCCAGCGCAGCACGTTCGAGCCTGGGTTCGGCGATTCCATTCATGAGTCGTTTCCTTTTCAGTGGATCAGCATTCCGCCGTTCACGTCGAGCGTGACGCCGGTGAGGTAGCTCGACATGTCGCTCGCGAGGAAGAGGCAGCAGTTCGCCACGTCCGTCGCGGCGCCGAGGCGGTTGAGCGGGATGCCCTTGAGGATGTCGGCGCGCAGCTCGGCCGTGAGCTTGCCGCCGGTGATGTCGGTCTCGATGAGGCCCGGCGTCACCGAATTGACGCGCACGTTGTCGGGACCCAGCTCGCGCGCCATGGCCTTGCCCAGCCCCAGCACGCCGGCCTTCGCGGCCGAGTAGTGCGGCCCGCCGAAGATGCCGCCGCCGCGCTGGGCGGACACGGAAGAGAGGCACACGATCGATCCGCGCTTGCGCGAGCGCATCATCGGGATCACCGCCTGGCTCATGTAGAGCGTGCCCCGCAGCGACACGTCGGTCACCGCGTCGAAGTTCTCGGGCTGGATGTCCATCAGCCGCAGCGGCTGCGTGATGCCCGCGTTGTTGACCAGCACGTCGATCGCGCCGAAACGCTCGGCGACTTCCTTCGCGGCGCGCTCGCAATCGTCCTTGCGCGTCACGTCGCACGCGATGCCGATATGGCCCTCACCGAGGTCGGCCGCCGCGGCCGCCGCCGCCTGCGGGTCCAGGTCCAGGATCGCCACCTTCGCGCCGTTTTCCGCAAACAGGCGCGCGGTCGCCTTGCCGATTCCGCGGGGCGACGCGCCGCCCGTGATGACCGCCACCTTGCCCTTGAGCAGCATTGCGCTTCGCCTCCACCAGGTTGAACAAAAGTGAGGTCATCTTGCGTTTCGCCCCCTGCGGCAGCAAGATTGGCGCGCTCAGGCCGCGTTGAATTTTTCTCAGGTTGCAGTGCAACATGAACCTTCCGCCGCTCAAGGCCATCGTGTCGTTCGAGGTCGTCGCACGTCTCGGCAGCGTGAACAAGGCGGCCGACGAACTGAACGTGACCGCCTCGGCCATCAGCCACCAGATCGCCAACCTCGAGGGGCTGGTCGGGCGGCGGCTCTTCGAGCGGACCTCGCGCGGCCTGCTGCTCACGCCGGTGGGCGAGCGTTATCGCAGCGACATCGCCGGGGCCCTGGCGCTCATCGCGAGCGCCGCCCAGAACGCGCGCTCATCCGAGGGCGTGGAGGTGCTGCGCGTGCACTGCGCACCGAGCTTCGCGAGCCTCTGGCTGATGCCGCGGCTGACCGCGTTCCTCGCCGCGCACCCGGACCTGCGCATCCGCCTTTCGGCGGCGCACTCCGAATCGGATTTCTCGCGCGGGGAAGTGGACCTCGACATCCGCTATGGACCGGTGCGCGGCGCCGACCTGCATGTGGAAACGATCTTCCGCGAGGAGGTCCTGCCGATGGCGAGCCCTAAGCTGTTGCGCCGCGTCGCGATCCGCCAGCCGGGAGACCTGCTCGCGCAGCCGCTGATCCAGTCGACGCTACAGGTGATCCAGTGGCCGCGCTGGTTCGCCGCCAACGGCGTGCCGCTCAGCCCGGGCGACTATGCGCTCACGTTCGACCGCACTTATCTCGCGATCGACGCGGCCGTGCAGGGGCTCGGCATCTCGCTCGACAGCGCGCGGCTCGCGGAGCCTTTCCTGCGCCGCGGCGAGCTGGCCCCCGTCTTCGCCGACCGCAAGGGGATCGAGGTGCACGCGCACCATATCGTGTATCCGGAAGCGCACGGCAAGTGGAGCAAGGTGGAGCGCTTCGTGACCTGGATACGGCAGGAGGCCGCGAGCCGGCCGCGCGGGAGTGTGGCGGCCGGCAGCACAAGGCGCGCGCAGGATCGCTAAGGCCGCGGGGTCCTTGGTGCGCTAAGGCGCGGTCATTGGTGCCTCGCGGCGGACGCCAGCACGTCGGCCAGGTGCAGCGCGCGGCGCCCGGTGAGCTGCGCGATCTGCTCGCGGCAGCTGAAGCCGTCGGCGACGATCAGGGTGTCCCCGGCGGCGGCGCGCACCGCGGGCAACAGCACGCGCTCGCCGCACGCGACCGATACGTCGTACTTCGACTTCTCGAAGCCGAACGAGCCGGCCATCCCGCAGCAGCCGGCATCGGGAACGTCGAGGTCGATGCCGATGCCGCGCAGGAGCTGCATCTCGTCCTGCGTTCCAAGAACGGCGTGCTGGTGGCAGTGCGGATGCATCAGCGCGCGCCGCTCGAGGCGCAGCGGTGGATCGAACCCCTGCCGCACGAGGAGCTGGGCGAGGGTGACGGTCTGCTTGGCGAGGCGCTCGGCGCGCGCGTTGCCCGCGAGCAGGTTGGGCATCTCGTCACGGAAGACGCTCGCGCACGCGGGCTCCAGCACGACGAAGAACGCGCCGCGGTCGATCTCCTCGCGCATCGCCTCGAGGCTGCGTTCGAGGTAGGCGCGAGCGCGGTCGAGCATGCCGAACTCGTACAGCGGCCGGCCGCAGCAGACGCGCTGCGAAGGGACTGTGACGTCGAAGCCCGCGTGTTCCAGCACCTCGAGCGCCGCCATCGCGGTCTCGGGGTGGAAGTGGTTGTTGAACGTGTCCGGCCACAGCACCACGCGAGGCCCGCTCCCGCCGCGCGTGCCACGTCGCGCGACCTCGCGCTGGAACGTGCGGCGCGCGAACCGTGGCACGCGCCGGGCGGGATGCATGCCGGTCAGCGCCTTCGCGAGCTGCGAGAAAGGCGGCGTGGCGCCCAGGAAGTTCACGAGGGCGGGCGCGTGCGCGGCGAGGCGTGCCCAGCGGTCGATGAGGCCGAACGCATACGCGGAGCGTCCCCGCCATCGTCCCCGGTAGTAATGCGACAGGAATTCCGCCTTGTACGTCGCCATGTCCACGTGCACCGGGCATTCCTTCCGGCACGCCTTGCACGAGAGGCAGAGCTCCAGCGAGTCGCGCACGGCCTCGGATCGCCAGCCGTCGCGCAGCGTCTCTCCCTTCAGCATCTCGAACAGCAGGTGTGCGCGGCCGCGCGTCGAATGCTTCTCCTCGAGCGTCACCTTGTAGCTCGGGCACATCGTCGCCTGCTTCTTGCGGCACTCGCCGACGCCCACGCAGCGCAGCGCGACACGGCCGAAGTCGCCGCCGTCGTCCGCGTAGCGGAAATGCGTCTTCACGGTGCGGGGGTTGAAGCTCGCGCCGAGCCGGAGGTTCTGGTCCGGGCGGTACGCGTCGATCAGCTTGCCGGGGTTCATGCGGTTGCCCGGATCCCAGATGCGCTTGAACTCGCGAAACGCCTCCATCATCTCGTCGCCGAACATGATCGGCAGCAATCGCGCCTTGGACTGGCCGTCGCCGTGCTCGCCCGAGATGGAGCCGCCGAGCGCCGTCACGGTGTGCGCGGCCTCGTGGATGAAGCGCATGTACGTCTCGATGCCGGGGCGGCTCGCGAGGTCGAAGTCGATCCGCGTGTGGATGCACCCCTGGCCGAAGTGGCCATAGAGCTCGCCCGTGTAGCCGTACTTGTCGAGGAGGCCGCGCAGCTTGCGCAGGTACTCGCCTACCTTCTCCGGTGGCACGGCCGAGTCTTCCCAGCCTTCCCACGGCAGCGGCTTGCCCGGCGGATGGGCCGTGGCACCGAGCCCCGACTTGCGGATCTCCCAGATGGCCTGCTCTTCGCGCGCGTCGGTGTACAGCTTCATCGACGGCGGCTTGCTGCAGCCGCGCAGCTTCTGCATCGCGCGCTCCGCCACGGCGCACGCCTCGGCGCGGTCGTCCCCGCCGAACTCCACGAGCAGCCAGCCCTTGCCGTCGGGGAGCAGGTGGAGATCGTCCACGTGCAGTTGCGCCTTGCGCATGTCCTCGACCAGGCGCTTGTCGATGCCCTCCAGGCCGATGGGATGGAACGCGAGGATTTCCGGGATGTGGTCGCCGGCCTCGTACACGCTGGGGTAGCCCAGCACCAGCAGCGCGCGGCCCGGCGGGCTCGGCACGAGGCGCAGCTTCGCCCCGAGGATCACGACACAGGTGCCCTCGGAGCCCACGACGGCGCGCGCCACATCGAAGCCGTTCTCCCGCAGCAGGGCGGGCAGGTTGTATCCCGAGACGCGCCGCGGGATCGCCGGGAAGCGGCGGCGGATCTCGACCGCATGGCGGTTGCGCAGCTCGCGCAGCGCCGTGTGGATCTCGGCCGTGCGGCCGCCGTGCGCCACGATCCTCGCATACGCCGCATCGTCGACGCGGCCCAGCGTCATGCGCTCGCCGTCGTAGGTGAGCACGTCGAGCTCGTGCACGTTCTGCACCGTCTCGCCCGCCATGACGGAGTGGATGCCGCACGAGTTGTTGCCGAGCATGCCGCCCAGCGTGTTGTGGTCGTGGGTCGAGGGGTCGGGCCCGAAGGTGAGGTGGTGGCGCTCGGCCGCGTTGCGCAGGTCATCGAGCACGCAGCCGGGCTCCACGCGCGCGAACTGCGCCGCGGCATCGAGCTCGACGATGCGGTGCAGGTGCTTGCTGAAATCGATCACGACCGCGGCGTTGCAGGCTTGACCGCAGAGGCTCGTGCCGCCGCCGCGCGAGAGCACGGGAGCATCGAATTGCCGGCATGCCGCGACCGTCGCGACCACGTCGTGGAGGGTGCGCGGCACGACGACACCGATGGGAACCTGCCGGTAGTTCGAGGCATCGGTCGCGTAGAGCGCGCGGCTCGCATCGTCGAAGCGGACCTCGCCGGCGACGTCACGGCGCAATTGCCGCTCCAGTTCCGCGTGAACGGACTTGCGCGTGCGCAGCGCATTGGCATCGACGAAGTGGGTGCTCATCGCGGCCTCATGCGCACAGGCGCTCCGCATCGCGCTCGCGCAGCGCGAGGCCCAGCCCGGGCCGCGTGCGATCGGGTGCGAGCAGGCCGTCGTGCGGCCGCGGCGCGCCCTCGAAGAGCGCCTCCTCGATGCGCGCGTGGTCGTGGAACCATTCGAGGTGCACCGCGCCATGCGCGGCGCAGCAGAGCGGCACGTGCAGCGATGGCGCGCAATGACTCGACAACGGCACGCCGAAGGATTCCGCCACCGCGGCGGCCATCATGAAGCCGGTGACACCGCCGCAGCGCGTGGCGTCGGCCTGGATCACGTCGACCGCTCCGGCCTCGAGCATGCGGCGGAAGTAGAAGAGCTCGTAGCCGTACTCGCCGGCCGCGATGGCCATCCCGGCGGGACGCCGCTCGCGCAGCAGGCGCAGCGATTCGAGGTGGTCCGACGACACCGGCTCCTCGAAGTACGCGACCGATTGCTCGCGGAAGCGCTGCGCCATTTCCAGCGCCATCGCCTCGGTGTACGCGCCGTTGGCATCGACGAAGAGATCGACGTCCGGGCCGATGGCCTTGCGCGCCTCGGCCACGCGAGCCGCATCCTGCGCGGGCTCGCGCCCGACCTTCATCTTCACGGCGCGAAAGCCGGCGCTCGCCCAGCCGCCGAGCTGCTCCTGCAACCGCTCGCTCGGGTAGGAGGTGAAGCCGCCGCTGCCGTAAGCCATGATCGCGTCGCGGGAGTTGCCGAGCATCGCCGCGAGCGAGAGGCCGGCGAGCTTGCCCTTCAGGTCCCACAGCGCGATGTCGAGGGCGGAGACCGCCATCGCGCTGATGCCGGCGCGCCCGAGGTTGCGCAGCGCGCGGGTCATGTCGATCCAGCGCGCCCCGGTGGACCATGCGTCGGCACCCAGGAGCACGGCTGGGAGCCTGGTGCGGACGAGCTCCGCGGTCGCCGTGTCGGCATAGGTGTAGCCGAGGCCTTCGCGGCCGGCCGCGCGGACCTTCGCGATGACGAGGGTCGTCGCGTTCCACGCGAGCGTGCCGTCGGATTCCGGCGCGTCGGTCGGAATCGTGTACGCGGCCACGTGGACCGCGGTGATGGGCGCTTGCGCACGCATGGACGTTCGCTACTTTCCGGCCGGCACCAGCTCCGCCCACATCTCCTTCATCGACGCCTTGACGATGCCCACCGCGTCGACGTCGCCCTTCAGGAGCGCGCGCACGTAATCCTTCGCCTGCTTCATGCTCACGTGCGGCGGAATGGGCGGGACGTTGGGATCGGCGTGCACGTCGATGACGGTGGGGCGCGCCGCGCGGAACGCGGCCTCCCACGCGGGCGCGACCTGGTCCGGGCGCTCGACACGGATGCCGCCGAGACCCAGCAGCTCCGCGTACGCGGCGTAATCGAAGCGCGGCACGTCCTGCGAGGCGGCGTACTTCGGGTCGCCCTCCATCACTCGCTGCTCCCACGTGACCTGGTTCAGGTCGCCGTTGTTGAGCACCATGACGACGAGGCGTGGATCCGCCCAGCGCCGCCAGTACTTGGCGATCGTGATGAGGCCGTTGATGCCGTTCATCTGCATGGCACCATCGCCCGCGAGTGCCAGCGCGGGACGCCCCGGGTGCGCGAACTTGGCGGCGATCGCGTAGGGCACGGCCGGTCCCATGGTGGCGAGGCCACCCGAGAGCGAAGCCATCATGCCGCGGCGCATCCTGAGATCGCGCGCATACCAGTTCACCGAGGATCCGGAATCCGCGCTGATGATCACGTCGCCCGGCAGCCGCGGCGAAAGCTCCCAGAAGACGCGCTGCGGGTTGATCGGCTGCGCCTCGTTCATGGCGCGCTTCTCGAGCACCCGCCACCAGCGCTCGACGTTTTGCTCGACTTGCCGGCGCCACGCGCGGTCGGTCTTGTTTTCGAGGAGCGGCAGGAGTGCCGCGAGCGTGGCCTTCGAGTCGCCGACGAGGTTCACCTCCATCGGATAGCGCAGGCCGAGCATGCGGCCGTCGATGTCGACCTGCACGCCGCGCGCCTGGCCTTCCTCGGGCAGGAACTCGGAGTACGGGAAGGCCGAGCCCACCATGAGCAGCGTGTCGCAGCCGGTCATCAGGTCCCAGCTCGGCTTGGTGCCCAGCAGCCCGATCGAGCCCGTGACATAGGGAAGGTCGTCGGGCAATGCGGCCTTGCCGAGCAGCGCCTTGGCGACGCCCGCGCCGAGCCTGTCCGCCACGGCGATGAGCTCATCGGTCGCATGCAACGCACCCGCACCCGCGAGGATCGCGACACGGCGTCCGGCGTTCAGCACCTCGGCCGCGCGCCGCAGTCCCGCCTCCGACGGCACGAGGCTGTGGCGGACCATGCCGATGCCGCTATGCACCGTGCCGTGCGTGCGCGGCGGCACCGGCACCGCGTCGAGCTCCTGGACGTCGTTCGGGATGATGAGGCACGTGACGGTGCGGTGCTCGAGCGCGATGCGCACGGCGCGATCGACCAGGTGGCGCATCTGCTCGGCGGTGGTCGCCATGTGGACGTACTCGCTGGCGACGTCCTTGAAGAGCGAGATGAGGTCCACTTCCTGCTGGTAATCGCCGCCCAGCGACGAGCGCTTCTGCTGTCCCACGATCGCGAGCACCGGCTGGTGGTCCGCCTTCGCGTCGTAGAGGCCGTTCAGCAGGTGGATGGCGCCGGGGCCCGAAGTGGCGAGGCACACGCCGATCTCGCCGGTCCACTTGGCGTGCCCGCAGGCCATGAAGGCGGCCAGCTCCTCGTGGCGCGCCTGCACGAAGTCGATCGCGTCCTGGCGGCCGAGCGCGCCCATGATCCCGTTGATGCCGTCACCGGGGAATCCGTAGATGCGGCGCACCTGCCATGCGCCGAGGCGTTCGAGCAGGAAATCGGAAACGTTGGCGGCCATGTGGACCTCCGCAGGATGGTTTGGGCCACGCGGCCGAGCCATGTCGACACGCGCGCGTCCGCGTGGATCACCGTTTGACCTTGCGCGCGGGCGCCGTTCGCGTGGCGATTGCGTACGCGATATCGCGCATGCAGCGGACTGGATAAGCGAAGCGCATCGCGCTCCGCGTGCCGAACCCACGCAAGCAGCGGCCGGTCCAACGGGCCCCCTTTTTCCGGAGACACCCCATGGCGGCCATCGCAGCGTTTCGTGCAGCGTTCCTCCTGTCTCTCGCCGTCGGTGCAACAGCAATGCCCGCCGCCGCGCAGGAAGCGCCCTGGATGAACCAGGTCGCACAGGCGTTGGGCAAGAAGGGCAGCGCCATGCCCGGCGGTGTCTACCGGGTCGGGCTCGCGCGCAGCGACATCAAGGCCACGCTCGATGGCGTCGAGCTCAAGCCGGCATTCGCGCTCGGCTCCTGGCTCGCCTTCACCAATGCCGGCAATCACGGGGCAGTGATGGGGGACCTGGTATTGCTCGCTACCGAGGTCAATCCCGTGATGAAGAAGCTGGAGGAGGGCGGCATCGAGGTCACCGCGTTGCACAACCACCTCCTGCGCAACGAGCCCTTCACGATGTACATGCACGTTTCGGGACACGGCGACCCGGTGAAGCTTGCGGGAATCCTTCACGCGGCGTTGCAGGAGAGCAGGACGCCGCTTTCCGAAAGCCCGGCACCGCCGCCTTCGGCCGGCGCGGACATCGGCCTCGATACCGCGGCGATCGACAAGGCGCTCGGCCACAAGGGCAAGGTGACTGGCGGCGTCTACCAGATGAACATCGCGCGCGCGGGCAAGGTGCGTGAAGGCGGCATGGAGGTGCCGGGAGCCATGGGCTCGGCCATCGCCATCAACTTCCAGCCCACCGGCAGCGGCAAGGCCGCGATCACCGGGGATTTCGTGCTCACGGCGAAGGAAGTGAACCCGGTGCTCAGGGACCTCCGTGCGGCCGGCATCGAGGTCACGGCGGTGCACAACCACATGCTGGACGAGGAGCCGCGGCTCTTCTTCGTGCACTTCTGGGCCAACGACGACACGGCGAAACTGTTGCCGGGCCTGCAGAAAGCGCTCTCCGACGTCAGCACCGCGAAAGGCTAAAGACGCGATCCGCAAGATCCACTACGCGTTTCGCGATACCGCATCCGGCGCAGCGCCATCGAGGGGATGGTGCTGCAACCCCCCGGCTCTTTCGCCCTCGCAACGGGAAAGGCCCCATCGATCGCGATGCGGACCTTCTCCAACGAAAGGAGCGAACGATGAAGCAGCTGGAACTTGCCGCCGCTGCGGCGCTGGCGATTCTTGCGGCCGGCCCTCTCGCCGATGCATCCGCCGCCGCGAATGCGACGGCCCCCGCGCAATCGCCCGGGGTGCTGTCCGCCGTACCGAAATACACGCCGGCCATGCGCGATCTTCTCGACGCTGCCCAGGCGCTGCGCGAATCGATCCAGGTGATGGCGCGCAAGCCCGAGGGCGCAGAGCGCGATGCCGCGATGGATGAGGCACGCCGTGCGCTGCGGCAGGCGCAGCGCAGCATGCTGGACCTGCCTCCGAACCTGCGCTCGACGGGCGACCGGATCGTCGACCATCGTCCTGCGCCTGTCAGCACTTCGGAGAAGCGTGGAAGCGCGCTCGAGGAGCTGCGCCAGGCGTCGGACCGGCTGTTCGCGGCCGTGACCGCGATGTATGCAGCCCCTTCCATGAGCGTCCCCGAGAAGGCCATCGCCGATGCGCACCTGGCGCTCGCCGACGCGCAGGGTGCGATGTCGACGCTGCAGCATTCGTGAGAGGACCGCGGCACCGCCCATGGGAGGCCCATGGCGCGGCCCGCTCGAACGCCACGTGATCGTCGTCAAGTCCTCCGGCGAGGCACGTCAATCGCCGGCGCGCGTCGCACGCGGTGTGTTGAGAGGGGTCAACGGGCGGTGCGCGCAGCGGCGTACCGTGAATGCGAGCCCAGTGCATCCGGATTTTCCATCCGAACACGAAGGAGCCGCCATGAAGACCCGCAGGAGCCCTTTCAGCCAGGTACGGCATCATCGGCAGATGACCGCTGTGCACGACGATAGCTATCGCCGCAACGAGAAGCCACACGAGCCGACGGCATGTCCCGAATGCGGTGCCGCCTATCTCAACGGACGCTGGAGCTGGGCCGCGCCGCCGGCCGATGCCCACGTGGACCTGTGCCCCGCGTGCCAACGCATACAAGACGACCTGCCCGGGGGCTATGTCACGCTCAAGGGCGATTTCGTGCGCGAGCACCGTGACGAGATCCTCGCCGTGGTCCACGCCTGCGAGACGCGCGAGAAGCCCGAGCACCCGCTGCAGCGGATCATGGGAATCGCGAACGTCGCCGCCGGCGTCGAGGTCGCGACGACCGACGCGCACCTCGCACGCGGCATCGCGGGGGCGCTGCAGGGTGCTTTCAAGGGCCGCGTGAGCATCCGCTTCGCGAAGGACGAGAACTTCCTCCGCGCCACGTGGGAGCGCGCCAAGTGACCGCGGCCCCGAAGGAGCGCATCGAGCGCGGGCTGGAAGAGCGGCGCCCCCTGGCCGGGATCTCGCGCATCACGTAGGCCTCGAGGCAGCCCGGGGAGGTCGAGGGCGCGCACCTCGAGGAGCACCGAAGCACGCGCCCAAAAGGGGGTCGCATGGGCTTCACCCAGATCGTATTTCGCCACATGGTGCGCTCGCCGGAAATCGGCGAGCGCATTCGGAAGCTCTCGGGTGGGCTCCAGGAGCGCCATCCGGGAATCGAGCGCTGTCGCGCCGCCGTCGAGGATTTTCCAGCAGAAGGGGGCGTGCACGGGCTCAAGGTGACGGTCGAGCTGCGCGTGGCCGGCTCGACGCTCATGGCTTCCGCGCACGACCTCCAGATCGAGCCCGCGCTCCAGGCGGTGTTCGCGCAGCTCGAGAAGAGGCTGCGCGCCATCGCGGCCCGTACGCGGGTTGCCTGAGCCTCGGCACTCGAAAACGCAGTTTCACAGGGACCGGGCATCCGGAGGACACACATGGACATCCAGTATGGTTTCGGCAAGGTCGTCGACCTGGGATTCGATGCGGCGCTCGCGCGCATCACCCAGGAGCTTCAGAAGGAGGGGTTCGGGATCCTCACCGACATCGACGTGGCGGCGACGCTGAAGAAAAAGCTCGACAAGGACATGCCGCCCTACAGGATTCTCGGGGCCTGCAATCCGCCTCTCGCCCATCGCGCCATCACCGCCGAGCCGTCGATCGGGTTGCTGTTGCCTTGCAATGTCGTCGTGCGCGAGGACGATCGGCGCGAGGTGCACGTGGAAATCATGGATCCCGGCGCGATGATGGCCCTGGTCGGCAAGCCTGAAATGGCGAGCCTCGCCGCCGAGGTGCGACAGAAGCTGGAGCGCGCCCTGCAGGCGGTTTGAGATCGGGCGCTCAGCGCCCTGGCGTCGGAAGCTTTCCGGGTGCCGGCACCGCGCCGGGCCCGACGGTCTGCCGGGCGCTCACGGCGGCGATGGAGATCTCGCGCAGGAAGATGAGCAGCGCGCCGGTGAGGGCGCCGACGGCGGTGACGAACAGCGCCGCCACCGGCCGCGACAGGTCGATCGAGATGAAGGCACCCACGAACGCCACGCCGATCAGCAGGCACACCATGAGGGCCGACAGCACCGCCAGCGCCGCCGCCCAGATGACCAGCGTGATGCGCCGGTTCAGCATCGTGAGCTCTCGCAGCGCGTGGCTGCGATGCTCTTCCGTATATTCCGGCAGGTGCTCCTCGAGCACGCGCCGCCGGTCCACGGCGCGTCCAAGCCGCGCGATGAGCACGTTGATGATCGTCGCGATCGCCGTGAGCAGGAACACCGGCGCGATCGCGAGCTGGATCACGCGGGCTATATCGAGGAAGTGGCTTTCGGTCGGCATGGCTCGCGCGGAGCATACCGCAGAAGCGAACCTTGCCTAGCGCGGCCCTGCGCCTTCGAGGAAAAGCGCCACGACACGCTCGGGCCACGTACGCAGCTCGGCGGGCTTGAGCGGAGCGCCCAGGCCGATCGCGAGCCGCTGCGGGATGGTGATCACCATGTGGAGGAACTGGCGCGCGGCGAAATCGGCCTGTTTCCTCGCGAGCCGGCGTTCGCGGACGAGCAGCCGCGCGATGAGGGTCACGGCCTGCTCGCTCGCGGCCTGCCGGTTCACGGCAGCGGCAAGCCGTGGAAAACGCATCGACTCACCGACGATCAGGCGGTGGAGGGAAAGCGCATCGGGCATGAGCGCCGCCTCGAGCATCACTCGCGCAAGCCGTGTGAGGTTCGCTGCGAGACCGTCGTCCTGGACGATCGGGATGCCGGCCGCGGGCCACAAGCTCTCGACGACATCGTGGAGCACGGCTTCGAAGACGTCGGCCTTGTCGTCGTAGCGCGCATAGAAGGTGCGCTTGGAAATGCCGGCGCGCTGTGCGATCGCTTCGACGCTGGTGGCGCCGTAGCCTTCGGAGAGGAAGAGCGCGCGCGCGGACTCGAGGATGCGGCTGCCGAGTTGCTCGGCAGCCTCACGGCGAGGGCGGCCGGCGCGTGAACGCGCGGCCGCTCTCGTACTGCTTTCAGCGTCCGGAATCGCCGGGGTAGCCCGGGTCCGCCGGCCCGTTGGGGGCATAGCCGTAACCGCCCTGCGGGTAGCCGCCTTGCGGGTAGCCACCTTGCGGGTACCCGCCTTGCGGGCCGTAACCATATTGCGGCTGCGAGGGCGTGTAGGCATAGGGCTGCGGTGCCCGCGGATCGTAGCCTTGCGGGTTGGGGTAGTAGCCGGGCGGCGCCTGGTAATACGCCGGCGGCGGCGCACTATAGTAGCGCGGCGGCGGGGGCGCGTAATAAGGGCCGCTCAGCGCGGCGCCGGCGATGGCGAACGGCGCCGTGACGATGGCTGCCGCGGTGCCCACGATGAGCGCCGGCAACGCCCAGCCGTAACCGTATCCATGCCCGTGGCCGTGGGAGCCGTGGCCACCGTGGTAATACGAGCCGGCGAAGGCCGGCGAAAGCGGTGCGGCGGCCAACGCCAGCGCGGCGACGGCAGCGCCTTTCCTTGAAATTCTCATGGGATACCTCGATGGCGACAGGAGTCTGGATCGAAGCACGGTAGCACATTTCGGCGAAATGCGCCGGTAGCGTTTCAATAAGGGCCGGCGGCAGGTCGTTGGGCCCTCTCCGCCGGGACCCGGGCCCGCCGCCCGCCCGCACGCTCGGTGAGGCGCGCCGCCGTGAGGTAACATCGATCGAGCACCGATCGCGAGGCCGCCAGACAGGGAGGGTTCGTGTCCGCGTGTTACCGCTTCGGGCGGGTCGAGGTTCGGCCCGCCGAGAGGACCATATTGGTCGAGGGCCAGCCGGCCCCTGTAGGCGCCCGGGCCTTCGACCTCCTGCTCGCGCTCATCGACCGGCGCGACCGCGTCGTGACCAAGAACGAGCTGCTCGACCTCGTCTGGCCGGGGCTCGTCGTCGAGGAAAACAACCTCCAGGTGCAGGTTTCCTCGCTGCGCAAGCACCTGGGCGCGCGCATCGTCACCACGATCCCGGGCCGGGGGTACCGCTTCACGCTCGATCCCGAGGGCGAAGGCGACGCGACGCAAGCGCGCACGGAGCCGCGGCACAACCTGCCCGCGCAGCTCAATCGATTCATCGGCCGCAAGGTCGAGCTCGACGAGGTCAAGGGGGTGCTCGAGCGTTCCCGCCTCGTCACGGTCACCAGCATCGGCGGCACTGGCAAGACCCGGCTCTGCCTCGAGGTCGCGCAGGAGCTGGTGGATCGCTTTCGCGATGGCGTCTGGTTCGTCGAGCTGGCACCCGTGGCCGACGACTCTCGCGTCGCGCAGGCCGTCGCCGCCGTATTGGGCGTGCACGAGACGGCCACGTCGTCGATTCTCGTGAGCCTCGGCGCGTGGGCGCGCGAGCGCTCCGCACTGCTCGTGCTCGACAACTGCGAGCACGTGATGGCCGGATCTGCCGAGGTCGCGAAGCACATGCTGCTCGCGGCGGCCGGCCTGCACATCCTCGCCTCCAGCCGTGAATCGCTGCGCGTGACCGGCGAGACCGTCTATCCGTTGCTTCCGCTCGCGACACCCGAAGCGCCGCACGCCACGTCGAGCACGGACGTCGAGGCGTACGACGCGGTACGCCTTTTCGTCGATCGTGCGACCGCGGCGAAGCCCAGCTTCCGCATCACCGATGCGAATGCCGCGGCGGTCGGCGCGATCTGCCAGCGGCTGGACGGGATACCGCTCGCGATCGAGCTGGCCGCCGCCCGTGTGCGCGCGCTGTCCGTGGAGAGCATCGCGTCGCGACTCGACGATTGCTTCGCCTTGCTGGTCGGCGGCGACAAGACCACTGCCCCGCGCCAGCAGACGCTGCACGCATCGCTCGACTGGAGCCACGACCTTCTCACCGCGCAGGAGCAAGCGGTGCTGCGCCGGCTCGCGGTCTTCGCCGGGGGATGGACGCTCGAGGCAGCCGAGTCCGTGTGTGCGGACGGCGAGCTGGAGCCTGCCGACGTGCTCGACGTGCTCGCGCGCCTCGTCGAGAAGTCGCTGGTCGAGGTCGACGCGTTCGGCGAGCGCTATCGGCTCCTCGAGACGGTGCGGCAGTACGCGCAGGAGAAGCTCGAGCTTGCCGGCGAGGCCAGCCGCACGAAGGATGCGCACCTCGCCTTCCATCTCGAGCTTGCAACGGCCGCGCGTGCGCACCTCGTGGGGCGCGAAGACTCGGCCTGGATGAAGCGCCTCGACCTGGAGCTGGAAAACATCCTCGCCGCGCACCGCTGGGCAGGCGGCGAGGTCGGGTTGCGGCTGGTCTCGTCCATCAAGATGTATTGCGTGAGCCGCGGCCTGCATGGCCTCTACTATCGTCTTGCGACCGAGGCGCTGGCCGATGCTCCCGAACGCAACGCCGCGCGGTGGCTGGCGGTGTATAGCGCGGGACAGATGGCTTTCGGGCTGGGCCGTTACGACGAATCGCGGCGGTGCCTCGAGGAGAGCGTGGCGATCGCGCAGGAGCTGGGCGATCGTCAGCGCGTCGCCTGGGCGCTGCAGTTTCTCGGCCTCTCATGCCTGTCGCAGGGCGACCTCGCTACTGCACGCCGGCATCTGCAGGCCGCGCTTGCGATGGCCCGGGAAGGCGCCGACGATCGCGAGGTCGCCGCGGCATTGACCGCGATGGGCCAGCTTCACATGGCCGAGGGCGCTTTCGACGAGGCCACGCGCTTGTACGAAGAGAGCGCGACCTACGCCCGCCAGCTCGCGGACCGGGAATCGCTCGGCGTCGGCCTGCTCAACCTCGCCATGGCGTCGCGCCGGAAGACGCTCGCGGAACGCGCCCGCATCGTGCTCGAAGCGCTGGACATTGCACACGAGCTGGGCTCGCGTTACATCGGCCAGAGCGCGCTCGGCGTCTGCGCGGGACTGGCCGCGCTCGGTCATTCGCGCGAATCCGCGGCGCGGCTCTATGGCGCGGCGGAGGCCGTTTCCATGAAGACCGGCGTGCAGCGCGACGTGGCCGACGAGTCCTTCGTCGCCCCGCTCATCGCGGGCGTCCGACAAGCGCTTGGCGAGCGTGCGAGCGCAGCGGAGGCAGCAGGGCGCGCGCTCACCTATGACCAGGCGATGGCTGCGGCGCGCGCCTGCATGGAAGATCTCGCCGGCACGGAATGAGGATCAGTGGTCAGGGGCCGTTGTAGATCGGGGGATCGAGCTCGCATCCGGGCGAGCCGTCCGGTTTCACCACCGTCACCTTGTAGTTGAATGTGCCCTCGTCTTTCCTGTCGCGATAGTTGTCCTTGACGCGAAACACGTTGGCAGGGCCCGGTCCAAGGACCTGGAATACGCCTTCGGGAGGCGTGGCGAAGTTGGGCTTCACGACGAACTCGATGCCGTTCCGGGGGAACTGGTAGCCCACGCCGGTCCTGTCGACGAGCTCCCACGTGATCACCGGAGAGTTGCCGATGTCGACCTTGATCGTGCCGGGATTCGAAAGCTGGCACGTGGAACCCGCCGCCATGACCCCCAGCGTTACCTTGCAAGTGGGGCCCGCCGTGCAGTGCGGGTTGAACGAGGTCGTCGTCACCAACGTGCCGCAGCCGGAGACGATGATCCCGGCAGTCGCAAGCACTGCAGATACCGTTGTTGTTCTCATGCGATCTCCGTGTTGTTCGCGGCTACCCTGGCCCGGCGACGCCAGGCACCAGGAGCGAGCCCGCCGCCACGTTCTACGCGATCCCTTCGAATACGAGCGCGTGCGCGGGATCGGTGGCGGACCGCCACTATATGCCCAAGCCATGTTGCGCCACCCCACCCATGCACGTAGGGTCGGCCCGACGACCGTGCAGTCACGCAACCCACTGCAGCACGACTGACACCAGCAGGCATGCCATGCCGACCGCCGTGAGGACGATCGCCCACTTCGGAAGCGTCGCTTGCCGGCGTTTCAGCAGCTGCCCGACCGGGGCCGTGAACGAGATGGGCAGGAGATACCAGACCGGCGCCAGGGCGGCGAACGCCAATCCGCCGAAAAGCTGCGAAAGCTGGCCCGATTGCGACCACGTGTAGATGCTGCCCAGGGCGAGCAGGACGCCAAAAGCGGCGAGGAACGGCGATCGATTGCGCTTCGAAGGGCCTGTGGTCTCGATCTGCATGTGCCTGGCCTCCAGACGGAAGAACCGGATTGCGCCCAGCCAAATATCCGGTGACCGCCACTTTGTCAGCGCCGCTTCCCGATCGTCAACCGCAGGTCCGTGCCGCGGGTACAGGTGCGCCTGCCCCTGAAACGATCCTCCGCGGGCGCTGCCCAAGCCCTGAGGCCAAGTGGCTTC
>DATMJE010000031.1:0-34507 GCA_035553995.1 Usitatibacter sp.
GAGGCCATGGTGTTGGCGGTGTACATCCCGCCGCACGCGCCGACGCCGGGCAGCGCCTTCCTCTCGATGCACTCGAAGTCCTCTTTCGACATCTTGCCGGCGGTGAAGGAGCCCACGGACTCGAACACCGAGACGATCTGCAGGTCCTGGCCCTTGTAGCGGCCCGGCTTGATGGTGCCGCCGTAGACGAAGATCGTGGGAATGTTCATGCGCGCGATGCCGATCATGGCGCCGGGCATGTTCTTGTCGCAGCCGCCGAGGCACAGCACGCCATCCATGAACTGGCTCTGCACCGCGGTCTCGATGGAGTCGGCGATGACCTCGCGCGAGACCAGCGAGTACTTCATCCCCTCGGTGCCCATGGAGATGCCGTCGGTGACCGTGATCGTGCCGAACATCTGCGGCATGGCGCCCGAACGGCGGGCGGCGGCGTCGGCCGCATCCGCGAGCGGCTGGATGCCGGCGTTGCACGGGTTCATCGTCGAATGGCCGTTGGCGATGCCGACGATCGGCTTCTCGAAATCCGCGTCGGTGTAGCCGATGGCGCGCAGCATCGAGCGATTGGGCGAGCGCGGCACGCCCCTGGTAATCGTGAAAGAGCGATATTTCTCGGTCATGGCAGCCTGGAAGTGCGGAGGGATTCCTGCGTTAGTTTACGTGGTCCGTTCGGCGCACGTGCCGCAGGCACCACGCGGGCGCGGCGTAGTCCTATGCACACACCAATTACATTCCCGGAGCGACACCCATGAAAACCGTTGCACTCGTGATCGGCATCGTCCTGGTGCTGGCCGGCATCGCCGGCTTCATCCCGCAGCTCACGCCCGGCGGCCTGCTCTTCGGCGTGATGCCGATGGATACGTTGCGCAGCGTCCTGTTCCTCGTGACGGGCGTGGCCGGCATCATGATCGGGGTCAGGCACCGGCGCGCGCTGGTCGAGCCGCGCGTCGAGGGACGGCGCGACCTGCGCGAGATGTGACCTACTCGACGCGGATGTGGCCGTCGCGCACGACCTTGCCCCACAGGTCCATCTGCTCGCGCACGAAGCGATCCGCCTCCACCGGCCCGTAACCCGTGAGCTCCCCGCCGAGGGAGCTCACGCGGTCGCGGAATTCCGGCGCTTGCACGGCCTTCGCGATCGCCTCGGCGAGGCGCGACACCACCGCGGGCGGTGTCGCCGCCGGAACGAAGATCGCATTCCACTCGTAGACCTCGTAGCCGGGCACGCCCGCTTCGGCCATCGTCGGCAGCTCCGGCAACGCGGGCGAGCGCTTGGCCCCCGTGATTGCGAGCGCGCGCAGCTTGCCGGCCTTGATCTGCGGCAGGCTCGAAGCCATGTTCGCGAAGAAGACCGGCACCTGCCCGCCCATCACGTCGTTCATCGCCGGGGCGCCGCCCTTGTAGGGCACGTGCGTCATCTCGATGCCGGCCTTCTGCCGGAAAAGCTCGCCCGAAAGGTGCTGGGCGGAGCCGTTGCCGGACGAAGCGAACGCGATGCTGCCGGGCTTCGCCTTCGCCTGCGCGATGAGCTCCTTCACGTCGCGCACGGGAAAGCTCGGCGTGACCACCAGCACGTTCGGGAAGAGCGCCAGCACGGCGATGGGCTTGAATGCCTTCGTGGGCTCGTACGGCAATGTCGGGTAGAGGCTCGGGTTCACCGAGTACGACGATGCGTCGAGCATCAGCGTGTAGCCGTCGGGTGCCGAGCGCGCGACCTCCGTCGCACCGATCTGGCCGCTGGCACCGGGTTTGTTCTCGACCACCACGGGTTGCCCCAGCAGCTCCGACATCTTCGGTGCCACGAGCCGCGCCATGAGGTCCGCGCCGCCGCCGGGCGGATACGTCACCACGAGGCGGATCGGCCTGCTGGGGAAGGCCTGCGCGAAGGCGGCATTTGCCAGCGCGAGGGTCAACGCTGCGACGAGGGCGAATATCGGTCTCATGGTCCGTAGAATAACCGCCCCATGTCCGGCACGGAACCGCAGCGCGGCGTCGATTGCCACGCCCACGTCTTCTCCGTCGACGCGCCTGCCGTCGCGCACGCACGCTATCGCCCCGCGTATGCCGCGACGTTGGCCGCGTGGATGGACCAATGGCGCTCGGGCGGCATCACGCACGGCGTGCTGGTGCAGCCGAGCTTCTTCGGCACCGACAATCGCGAGATGGTCGCCGCGCTGCGAAGCGAGCCCGGCAAGCTGCGTGGCGTCGCGGTCGTGGACCCGCATGTTTCCGACCTGGCCCTCGAAGCGCTCGACGAAGCGGGCGTGCGTGCGATCCGCCTCAACCTGCGGGGCTTCGCCGACCATGCCGTGTTCTCGCAGGCGCCCTGGACCGCGTTTTTCGGGCGCATCGCCGCGCGCGGCTGGCACGTGGAGACGTTCGTCGACGCGGGCGCGGCACCGCGGCTCGCAGCCGCACTGGCTGCGACGCGCGTTCCCCTCGTCTTCGACCATTTCGCGAATCCCGGCACGGATCCCGCGCAGGCCGATGCAACCTTCGAAGCCCTCGAGCGCCTGTCGCGCGAGCGCGAGACATGGGTCAAGCTTTCCGGCCCGTATCGCCTCGGGGGAGCGGACGCGCGGGCGCTGGCGCAGCGCTGGATCGAGACGCTGGGCGTCGAGCGCCTGGTGTGGGGAAGCGACTGGCCGTGGACGCTCCACGAGGAGGGCCGTGCTTACGTTTCGTTACGTGCGGAGCTCGATCGCTGGGCCGGAAATCAACGCTCCTCCGCCGTGCTCTGGGATAATCCCTGCCGCCTCTATCGATTCAGCTAAGGAAGCCCGTGCTCGTCCACCCGCAGTTCGATCCCGTCCTCTTCAGCTGGGGCCCGCTCGCCATTCGCTGGTACGGGCTCATGTATGTCCTCGCGTTCATATTCGTGATCACGCTGGGCAAGCTGCGCGTGCGGCAGGGCCTGGGCCACGGCATGACCTCGCGCGACGTGGACGACATCCTGGTCTACGGCGTGTTCGGCGTGATCCTCGGCGGCCGGCTGGGCTACGTGCTCTTCTACAAGCCCGACTACTACCTCGCCCACCCGCAGGAGATCCTGCAGATCTGGACCGGCGGCATGAGCTTCCACGGCGGCTTCCTCGGCGTGCTCATCGCGGTGGCGCTCTTCTGCTGGATCAAGAAGAAGCGATGGCTGGCGACGATGGACTTCATCGCGCCGCTGGTGCCGCTGGGGCTCGCCGCCGGGCGCATCGGCAACTTCATCAACGGCGAGCTTCCCGGCCGGCCCACCACGGTGCCCTGGGGCATGTGGTTCCCGCAGACCGATCCGCAGCCCCTCGCGCGCCATCCGTCGCAGCTCTACCAGTTCGGCCTCGAGGGGCTCACGCTCTTCGTGATCCTGTGGCTGTATTCGCGCAAGCCACGCCCGACGGGCGCCGTGTCGGGCGCGTTCCTCGTGGGCTACGGCACGCTGCGTTTCCTCGCGGAATTCACGCGCGAGCCCGATGCCTTCCTCGGCCTGCTGAGCCTCGGGCTTTCCATGGGCCAGTGGCTGTCGCTGCCGATGGTCGTGATCGGGCTGGCGATGATGGCGTGGGCTTATCGCAGGGGCGAAACCCCGCCCCTGTAGGGCTTAGCGCGGCAGCGGAACCCGGATCACCGTGGGCGGCGGCACCGAATCCGGCCGCTCGATCACCCCCTGCCCGTTGTAGTGCGAGATGCCCGTTGCCGCGAGCAGGAAGAATCCATGCGCCGTGGGCGCGCCCGTGGTCGGCTCCTGCAGCGCCGTGTGGTGATGCGAGACCAGCGTCTGCACGCGCGTGATGGCGGCGCCGTCGCTGGAGAGCGTCATCGCGATGACGCGCCCCGGGTTGGTCACGTTCTCGACGCCGATCAACTGCCCGTGCCACATGTAGAGGCCGTCGATCGCGGCGATGTTCTCGCGCGTGCGGTTCTCGACGCGGGCGAGCGTGCCGTCACCGAGCTCGACCACGGCGATGCCGGTCGCATGTGCGACATACAGGCGCTTCGCATCGGGCGACACCGCGATGCCGTTGCTGCCCCGCAGCCCTCCCGGCGGCACCACCTCGCGCGCGGCGGCAGGCACCTTCACCGGCAGCTCGTACACGGCGCCCGTTGCCGAATCGGTCACGAAGGCGCGGCCGCCGGGCGCGATGGCCACGTCGTTGAGCTGTTTCGCGCCGGGCACGTCGTAGCGCCGCTTGAGCTGGTGCGTATCGACGTCGAAGGCCACGACCGCGTTGCGCGGCTGCGCGGCGCTGTCCTGCGTGATGCCGCTGGTGCTGACCGCGTACAGCAGCCGCCGTGGCGAGTCCATCGCGAGGCCCAGCACCGCGTCCAGGCGCGCCTCGGCGCCGGCGAATTCGCGCACGGCCTGCGACGCTTCCTCGACGCGCAGGATGCGATGCTGCGCGATGCTGCCGACGAAGAAGGTGTGCGACGGCTCGTCGTAGGCGAGCCCTTCGGGAATGAGCAGCGTCTCCTCGAGCTGGAATGCGGTGGGCGCGAAATCGAGGCGCGGCAGCTTGCTCTCGAGCTTCGCGCGCGCGTCCACGAAACGCGGATCGGTCCAGACGCGCTCGAAGCCGTCACGCGGCGGAAGGAAACCGTCGCCCAGCTCGCCCACCTTCGCGAGCGATTGCGCGACGTCGCCCGCCGCGCCCGCTTCCGCCTGGTAGCGCGCGAGATAGAACCACAACGTGGGGTCCGCGGGACGCTCGCGCAGCAAGCGCTGCACGGCTTCCATGCCACGCTGCGGGGCGTCGCCCGATTGCTGGGCTTGCGCGGCGCACGCGGCGAGAAGGAGGAACGCGATAACGAGGGGCTTTGTCATGCCCCTCATTATCGGTGAAACGCTTCGATCAGCGGCGCGGCTCTCCCGCGGCGCGCGAGATGGCCGCCGGATCGCGCCCGCCGATGAGATGCGGCGGCATGACCGGATCGAAGTCCGCCCATTCGCCGTCTTCCCACAGGCCCTCGGCACGCTCGACCTGCCACGCCCCGCTCTCCTCGAAGATGCGCACGATCTCGTCGTAGGGCAGGCTCGCGCCGTCGATGTTCACCGCGACCATCGCCTCCGCCGGCCTCACGACCGTGTTGTCGGGTTGCACTTCGTGATCGACGCCGCCCTTCATGCCGCCGACGAGCGAGCCGGTATACGCGCCCACGCCCGCGCCGGCGACGATGCCCGCCGGGCCCATCAACGGCGTCGCGGCGATGCCGGCGGCCGTGCCGAGCGCGGCACCGATGGCCGCGCCCTTGGTGGCCCCGCCGTGCGCGTGGTGCGCGCCCGCGGAGGTGTCATGGTCGCCGCCGATCGCGGTCTGGTCGTGCATGCCGGGCGGGTTGATGCGGAATTCGCATACGTATTCCGAATCCACGCCCGCCTCGGCGAGCCGCGTGAGCGCGGCCTGCGACTGCACGTACGTCTCGAATCCTGCTGCGATGATGGTTGCCATGATCCCTCCTCGAGTCGTTGTCAGAACCGGATCGCCAGTCCGGCCATCGCCGTGTCGACGGAATGGCGGCCCCCGGCGAAATCCATCTTGTATTGGTCCCAGTCGATCCGCAGCAGCAACGTCTTCGTGATGTTGTAGCTGCCGCCGACCCCGTAGCTCCATGCGAACCCGGTCTTGGTGCCGGTTTCCACCAGTGCCTCGGGCGCCGCCGTCACGTGCGTGCGTGCGTAGTGGCCGCCCAGCTTGCCGAAGACGCTGAAACGATCGATCGGCACGCCGGCGAGCAGCGTGAAGCCCGCGGCCCACGCCTTGGTGTCGCCGCCCGATGCCGAGACGCGCCCGAAATCGGTGTATGCCGCTTCCAGCCCGAACACATTGCTCATCCTTCCACCGGAAAAAATCCTGAACGCGGTGTCGTTCCGGTCGCACGTGAATACGTCCGCGCAATCGCTATGGAATTTCGACCCTCCGACACTCGCACCGAGCGTGCCCCAGAAATCGCCCTGCCACGGGGCGCGGTAGTAATCCTGCTGCGCCATGGCGGGAAGGCTTGCGGCAAGTCCGAGGACCGCGAGGCCGGAAAGCGTACGGATGTTAGGCATCTTCTTCATCTCCTGGTTTACGAGGGGCGCACACTTCCCGTCGCAGGGGACGCGCGCGCCACGCAGGAGCGCAAGACCCGTGCCAGCCGGGAAGTTCGTTGCCGCTCAACGATTTGGGGGTTAGCGGCGAACGGGTGCGGCGGGCGTATTTTGCCCGTTGTGGGCAATCGCTACTTCATCGTCCAAGTAGCTCACCCACGGCCTTCCAGTTCTCGTTGCGATCGCACACCGCCTTCACGATCGCGAGGATGGGGATCGCGAGCAGCACGCCCCAGAGTCCCCAGATCCAGCCGAAGAAGAGCAGGCCCACGAACGACGCGGTGGTATTCATGCGCGTCTGCCGGCTTGCGAGCCAGGTCGCGAACACCATGCCGACGAGTGTCGCCACGACGATGGTGGCGCCCGCCACGAGGAAAGCGTGCGTCCACGAATGGAACTGCATGAACGCGGCGATGAGGCTCGCGCCCGCGATGAGCGCCGGCCCGAAATACGGCGCGGTGTGGATGATGCCCGCGGCCACACCCCACAGCTCCGCGTACTCCATGCCGAGCATGCGGAACGTGATCCACGTGCCGAATCCCACCAGGACGTTGCTGATCAGCACGACGATGAGGTAGCGCTTGATCTGCGAGTCGATCTCGTCGATCACCTGCAGCGTGAAGCGTTGCTTGGAGAGCTTGTCCCCGGCGATGCGCACGAGCTTCTGCTTGAAGAGGTCGCCGGAGGCGAGCATGAAGAAGACCAGGAAGATGACGACCATCACCTGCGCGGCGGCCACCGAGATGCCCTTCCAGCCCGCCCACACCAGTTGCCAGATCGAGATCGACGAGGTGGCGGGAGCGGGCGGGGCCGCAGCCGGCTTCTTCGTGTTGCCGATGTTCTCGATGTCCTGCGCGGCCTTCTTCACCTCGGCGACGGGATTCGGGCCGGGCGACTTCGCGATGTCCTGCACCGATTGCGACACGCTCTTCACGGCGATGGGCAGCTTCTGCCAGATCGCCACCGCGTCGTCGCTCCAGCCCCACGCGCCGAGGCCCAGGAGCCCGAGGATGGAGAGCACCACGATGGCGGCGGCGACGACGCGCCAGCGCACCACGCGCTCGATGACGTCCACCAGCGGCGAGAGCGCGAACGCGATCATCAGCGCGATGAACAGCGGTATGAAGAAGGGCGCGCCCCAATGGAGCAGGAAGATCGCCGCGATGACGGCGAGGAATGCGGTGGCCTTGCTGGCGTTCAAGCTGGGTTTCTCCTCGTTCTGCGGATTGGGAGTCCCTACCGCCTGCGCCATTTTCCCGGGGCCTCAACGACGAGTCTGTCGGCATTGCCATGCGGCCGCTGTAGGACGAAGGGCCCGCCCGCGCGTGGAAATTCCGCCTTTCCGGTATAATCGAGGGCTTCGCGTGGGGTGGTAGCTCAGCTGGGAGAGCGTCGCGTTCGCAATGCGAAGGTCGAGGGTTCGATCCCCTTCCACTCCACCAGTTCTTTCGCAAGCCGTTGAGTTGCCGTGGAAATCACGGGCCTTGCGGTGGCGCAATCCGTCCGGCATCGATCCGGCGCATGATCGGCGCCATGGACAAGAGCCGCGCGATCACGGACGGCCTGCTCACGATCGTTCTCGTGATGCTCCTGCTGAGCGCCTTCTCCAACGGCACGGTCACCGTCCCGATGCCGAACGGCGTTGCGCACACCGCCGCGGTAGACGCAGACGAGCCCTCGTGGGACGCGATCACGGCGAGGTTCGCGGAGCTTTTCTCGTCGCTTTAGGCAAGGCTGCCGCGCAAGGCGCCATCGCGGCGCCCTGCGCATTCCAACCCCGTCAGTTGCCCGGAATCGAAGCGGTGAACACGTCAGCCTGCGGGTGCGGTCCCGGCGCGGAAGAGCCGGCCGGACCGGTCCACGTGTTGCGATTGTCTCCCCACGCCGCGAAGAGATCCCCGTTCGCGTTGCCGGGGCCCGCCTGCGGACGAACCAGCGACTGGTACTCGCCGATGTCGTAGCAGCTCACGATGGCGCGATCGAAGTTGGTCGTGGCCGTGGGCGTGCGCACGATGTTGCTCGGCGTGAGCTCGAAGCTGGTCGAGCTGAGCGCCGATTGTCCCCGCAGCGCGAGGCGGCCTGCCTCCACGTTCAATTTCGCGACGTCGTTGCGCAGGCGCGCATCGGCCTGCTGCACGTAGTAGCTCACGTTCACCGTGTGGCCATCGCCGGAGGCCGAGAGCGCCGGGTGCACGTGCTGCGGGTCGGCCGTGGTGGAGGCGGCCACCTTGACGGTGGGATTCCAGTGCTGGCCGCCATCGGGCGAGTAGACGAGATTGATCTCGGAGCCGGCCGCGGGATCGCCGAAGAACGAGCTGGTCGAGCCGTTGAGCGCGAACATGAACGCGCCGTTCACGGCCGCCGCCTGCGGCTGCGTGATGAGGCGCGTGGCCTGCTTCGGCCGCAGGAGCCCGAAGCGGCCGCCGCCCTGGTCGGGTCCCGCCAGGAGCGCGTTACGAATTCCGCCGCCGGCGCAATCGATGAGCTGCCCGGGCGTGACATTGGGAAATGCGAAGGCATCCACCGCGCCCGGCACGTTGAAGGCGAGGAACTGGAAGGTGTCGCCGCCGTCGTCGGAGGCCAGCACGCGGATGTTGTCCGCATTCCCGTCGCTGAAGTGCAGGAACGGGATGTACAGCCGTCCGGTGGACGAATCGACCACCGGGTTGCTGAACTGGATGAACGACGAATTGATGCCGTCGTCCACGGGCGCGAACAGCGTCTTCGTCGTGAAGGTGGCGCCGCCGTCCGTGCTCTTCGCGAGCATGAGCTGCGATGAATTGGCGAGGAAGCTGGTCCACGTCACATAGACGTTGTCGCGCGAGGGCGTGGCGGGATCGGGGCCCACGGCGAGCCATTCCTTGTCGGAGCCGTCGTCCACCGCGGCGACCACGGCGGGTGCGAAGCTCGTGCCGTTGTCGGTGCTCTTGTTCACGATGATGGCGTTGTGCGCGCCCGTCGCATCGGTGCCGAGGCTCGCGTAGTAGATGCTGCCCGCGCGATCGATGCCGAGAGAGGGATCGCCGAACGTGAAGGGGGCATTGGGCGAGACCGGCGGCACGAAGCCGCTGCTCCACGTCTTGCCGCCGTCGTGGGATGTCGACACACCGCTGAACAGCAACTGGGTGAACGCGAGCCCGAAGCCGGGAAAGAACGCGACCACGGCGCCTGCCGACGAGTTGTAGCCCACGACCATGTGGCGTCCGTTCACGACCGCCGAGGTCTCGCTCTGCGTCGCGAATTCGAACGGGCGCGTGACCACCTGCGTGAACGTCTGGATGTGATCGAGGTTCGGGTCGTTCGCCTGCACGTTGAGCTTGTCGAGAGGGCCCTTGCCGTTGCCCCGGCCGCTCACGCCGAAGCTGCCGATGGTGGAAGCGGGCTGGTTGCCGGACTGCACGGCCGCATGCATTCGCGCGGCGAGCGTGCCGCCCAACGAACGCACGTTGCCCTTGACCGTGGCGTCGCCCAACGCGTCGGCGTCGAACGCGGAGACGTCTTCCTCGACGGGCAGGACCAGCACGCCGCCGACCTGTGCCAGGTCGGCCAGGGCCGCCGCGGGCGCGAGCGCCGCGGCGACGAGGAATGCGAGGGAGGAAATGCGAAACGGGGCGCGCATGCCGAATGGGACCATGATCCTTCTCCTTCTGGTTTCACTGCGGACGGACGGGGGTGTGCCGCGGCGTGCGAAGGGGGGTTGGCACGCTGGCGCCGCCTGCCCGCGGGGCGGGCGGCGCGAGGCGTCGCCAGATTAGTCCTTGACGGGTGTTAAAGCCAGCCGGCTGCGAACGCGCGCATCCACGCAGCCGGCCGGCACGCGGGCGGGCTCAGGGATTCAGCACCGCGCTCGCCTGCGCCTGCGCGATGAGCGCATCCGCATCTTCCTGCAGCAGGAACCCCTTCGCGACCGCGCCGGCGGCCGCTGCCCGCACGGCGGCCACATACCCGTCGTGGTTTCCGTAGCGCTCCTCGAGCGACAGGCGCGGATCGCCGCTCGCGAGCCGTTGGGCCTGCGTCTTCGCGAACGGCACCATGCCGCCCACGTAGTCGCAGATCTCGCCCTCGTGGAACGGACGCGCCCCACCCGCGGTGATGTTCCAGCCGAGGTACGTGCCCAGCGGTGCCCCGAGCAGCACGACCGGCACGCCACCGACCTCGTTGCCGTCCGCGTCGACGCGCGGCACGCGCATGCGGATCACGCGCTTGATCGGCGGCGGCTGGTTCGTGGGAACGCCCGAGGTGTCGCCCGGGTTGAATTGCGGGCCCCAGTCGTAATCGAAGACCGGCATGATGAAGTTGCTCGGCAGGCCCGCGGGAATGCCGGGGATGGTCGGGAAGCCCATGTCCTCCTTCTTCGCATCGACGACATCGGGCTCGCGGCTGCCGCGTCCGCGGTTGTCGTGATTCTCCAGCCGCGGCCAGATGCTGTCGGGCGGCAGCGTGCCCTTCATCACCCACTTGCGGAAATGCTCGCGGATCGCATTCACGGTCTGCGTGTGCGGCACCGGGTTCGCCGGCAGCACGCCGGTGCCGAAGTTGTTGCCCGGGCAGTTCGGACCCACGGTCGGCAGCCCCACGCCGGGCAGGCTCGTGTCGAACCCGCCTGCGCCGCCACCGTGCGTGGTGCTCGCGATGTAGTAGCGGCGCACGTTCGGCGGCAGCGGGATGTCGTGGTCGCCATCGGTGCCCACCCATTCGATGGTCATCTTGAGCGCCCATACTTCCGCCGAGCCGAAGTGCTCGATGATCTTCGGGCACGTATTCGTGGCGCGGCAACGGTCGAGGATGCCGCCGGGCGGGAGGTGACGGACGCGATCCGGATAATCCGCCCACCATTGCGGCCCTTCGCTGCCCGCCTGGTAGAGCTCGAGCACGCCGTCGGGCTGCGCCCAGCGGAAGTTGAGCGCGATGCGGCGCCCGGCGATGATCGGCCATGCGCCGTCGTACACCTGTGCGCCCGCCTCGTCCTAGTTGAAGCCGAGGTGCAGGAACTGCCGCAGGTAGTTGCCCGACTGCGAGACGCCGCGCGCGATGATCCAGTGGATGCCGCCCGCGAGCGGGTTCGGCGTTCCGGCATCGTCGGCGGTTGCGTTGCGGAAGAACGAGGAGAGGTCGCGGAACGCGGCGAAGCCGATGCCGAGCACGAGCGGGTCCTTCGCCGTGAAGACCACCTGGTAGAGCAGTTTCGGGTCGAAACCATTCCTGAGGCAGACCTGGGTGGGGTCGGGCACGCCGGGGAAAGGATGCGTCGCATCGCACTTCGCCCACGCCCAGTCCGCGGGCGCGATGGTCGAGCCGACGGTGACGATGCCGTCCACGGTCTCGTGCGTGTGCGTGGTGAGCGTGGCCTGCGCCGTGTCGAGCGTGGCCGGCCTGTAGGGCAGCGGATTGTTCTGCACCAGGATCGGCTGCGAGTTCGGGCCGCTGCGATTCACGATGCGGCCCAGCACCGTGCCGGTGATCGTCGAGCCGTCGGGATTGTGCGCGACGGGCACCACGACGAAATCGTTCGTCGTGAGCGCCTGCGAGGTGGTGCCGGAGTTGTCGCCCTGCCAGCCGCTCGACAGGCCCACGTCGCCCGCGTTGCGCTCGGCGGGCACGATGGTGATGCGCCCGCCGCGGTTCGGCACGTCGTGCCACATGAGGCCGCTCATCTTCGCCGGGTCCGACGGCATGACGAGCTGGAACGTCGCCTGGTACTCGACGTGCCCGGCCGCATTGCGCGGCGCGAGCCCGAGGTCCTGGATGATCGCGTTGTGCGGGTCGGCGGGATCGAGCTCGCCGAAGGCGATTCCCTTGAGGCGCTTCAGGGGGCCGGCCGCGCCGAACGGTGCCAGCGTGTTGTCGGGATCGACGGTGGAGTTGATGACGATGCGGGTGATGCGCGCGTCGGCGGGCGCGGCGCACAGGACGAGCGCTGCGATTGCCGCGGCACTCGCCACTCGCGACGCACCGGAACATTGACGACGTGACATGGGGAAGCCTCCTCGATTGGAATCGTCGTGGCCCCCCTTGCCCGCCGGCGCGATGCTCGCGCTAAGCCTGGCGCTTGGCCGGCCCGTTCAGGACCGCCAAATTTATACCTGTCCCGGCGTGAGCGTCACCCCGGGACGCACGCACGCGAACGCAACAAGGGCCGGATCGTGGCGACCCGGCCCTTGTTTGTTCGCCTTGCCGGTTACGCCGTGGCGAGCACCGGCTTCCATGCGGCGCGCTCGTCGCGCGCGTACTGGCGGAACGCGATCGGCTCACGGCCGAGCAGCTTCTTCACCGCATCGGTGGTGGGCGCGGCGTAGCCCTGCTTGAGGTATCCGAGGATCGCGATGAGGAAATCGGCGTAATCGGCGGGCACACCCGCACCGACAAAGCCCTCGCGCAGCACCTTGGGCTCGATTTCCTGGTAGACGATCCTGCGGCCCGTCACCTCCGAGAGGATGCTCGCGACCTGGTCGTGGTCGAGCGCTTCGGGTCCCGTGAGGTCGAAGGCCTCCTGGTCCTCGTCGTGCGTCGTGAGGAGGCGAACGGCCACGGCGGCGATGTCGCGCGCATCGATGAAGCTCGCCTTGGCCTTGCCCACGGGCAGCAGGATCTTTCCCTGCTCGTTGATGCCCTGCAGCCAGAAGGTCTGGAAGTTCTGCATGAACCAGTTGGGCCGGATGATGTTGTAGCGCAGGCCCGAGGCCTCGAGCTCCTGCTCGACGCGGCGGAAGGGTGTATCGGCTGCATTGGCGCCCATCGCGGTCATCAGCACCACCTTGTCGAGCTTGCGGCGCCTGGCTTCGGCCACGAGCGGCGAGAGGAGCTTCTGCTGGTCGGCGTAGCCGGGCGGCGAGAGCAGCAACGCGCCATCCACGCCGTCGAACGCCGCCGCGATGCCGGCGCCGGTCGCGAGGTCGAGGTGCACCTTCTCGACGCCATTGGTGCCGGCGGCATCCTTGCGGTGGGTCGCGGCGCGCACGCTGTGGCCCTTCGCGACGAGGTCGCGGACGACCCGGGAACCGACGGTGCCGGAAGCGGCGATGACGAGGTACTTGGCCATGGTGGATCTCCTTGGGAATCGGGTGAGGCGGCGCGACTGCGCTGCCGGTGAAGTCATCATGGCCTTTCGCGACCATCGAAAAAAGAGGGAAAATGTGGCGCATCTCCATCAGGAAAGTCGATGATCCATGGACGCGATCAGCATCGACCAGCTCCGCGTCTTCCGCCAGGTCGCCGAAAGCGGCAGCTTCTCGTCGGCGGCGCGTGCCATGCATCGCGCGCAATCGGCGATCACGTATGCGGTGCAGAAGCTCGAGTCCCAGGTCGGCTCGCCGGTGTTCGATCGCAGCGGCTACCGCCCGGTGCTGAGCGAGGCGGGGCGCGCGCTGCTTCCCCGCGCGGCGCGCATCCTCGACGAGCTCACCGCGTTCAACGCGCAGGCGCGTGCGATTGCGGGGGGACTGGAGCCCGAATTGGCGCTCGTGGTCGATCCCACGTTTCCCACGGCGACGCTCGTCACCGCGCTGCGTGGCTTCCAGGAGCGCTTCCCGTCGGTGCAGCTGCGCGTCTTCGTGGAGACGCTGGGGGCGGCAGCGCAGGCGGTGGTCGAGCGCACGGCCGATCTCGCGATCGCGCTCGAATTCGCGTCGCAGTCCGCGGACCTGGTGCGCACCCCCGTGGGCGAAATCGAGCTCGTGCCCGTGGCGGCACCGTCGCATCCGCTGGGCAAGATGCGCGGGCCGATCCCCGCGGACCTGCTGCGCGAGCAATTGCAGCTCGTGCTCTCGGATCGTTCCAGCCTCACGCGCGGCCGCGACTTCAGCGTGATCTCGCCGCGCACCTGGCGGCTTGCGGACCTCGCCGCGCGCCACGAGATGCTGCGCGCGGGCCTGGGCTGGGGAAGCATGCCGCTGCATCTCGTGGCCGAGGACATCGCCCAGCGCAGGCTCGTGAAGCTCGACGTGCGCTGGCCGCCCGGGACGCGGCCGCCGCGCCCGATGGTCGTGCTCGCGCGCCGCAAGGACAAGGCCCTGGGTCCCGCGGGCGAATGGCTCGCCGGCGCTTTCCTTGCGGCGAGCGAGGCGGTGGCGACGCCCAAACGCCGGCGCGCAAAAGCAGCGGCAGGGCGGAAGAAAGCGCGCTAGATACAGGAACAATTTACCCGTCAAGCAGGGGCACGGATGTTGCGAGTAAGACTTTCGACCGGTGGTCCTACGGTCGTTCCTTACTCACCACAATCGGAGCCGAGACCATGACGAACCGCAATTCCGGTAACCAGCAGGGCCAGGGCCAGCAGAACCCGCAGGGCCGCCCGCAGGACCAGCAGAACCAGCAGAATCCGCAGAACCAAAGCGGCCAATCGGGACAGCAGAAGGGCGGCACGCCGGGCGGCTCGGGGCAGGGATCGATGTCGCGCGACAACCAGCAGAACCAGGGCGGTCAACAGGGCGCGCAGCAGGGCGGACAGGGCCAGCGCGGCGGCTCCATGGGAAGCGGCCAGGGCGGCGGCGGGCAGCAGCGCCAGGAGAATGCGGGCGGCAGCCAGCAGCGCGGCAGCAGCTCCGGCAACCCCAGCCCGAACCAGTCCGGCAGCACGGGCTCGACGCGCCGGGATGACGATTCGAGCTCGGGAGGGAAGCGCTGACGAGCCTTCCCCGCACAGCGATCAACCAGGGGCGCGGTCGAGACCGCGCCCTTTTTTGTCGCCCGAAAACTTTTCCGCCATCGGCAAGCTCTTACCATCGATGCCCGCTACCGCGACCCGTTCCCGGCCCCGCCCTCCCGTGCCCATGGGCGGCCTGCGTTACTCGCTCGATACGGAGCCGGGCATTACCCGCCGCCACGGCCGCAGCGGGTTCGAGTACCGCGATGCCAAGGGCAAGCGCGTCACCGATGCCGCCACGCTCCAGCGCATCAAGTCGCTCGTGATCCCGCCCGCGTGGGAGGACGTCTGGATCTGCGCGGACGAGCGCGGCCACCTGCAGGCCACGGGACGCGATGCACGCGGCCGCAAGCAGTACCGCTATCACAACCGCTGGCGCGAGATCCGCGACGCGCACAAGTTCGACCACATGATCGAGTTCGCGCGCGCGTTGCCGACCATCCGCCGGCGCGTGCGCGCGGACCTGTCGCTGCACGGGTTGCAACGACAGCGCGTGCTGGCGACACTCGTGCGCCTCCTGGAGACGACGTGCCTGCGCATCGGCAACGAGCGCTACGCGGAGGAAAACGATTCCTTCGGCCTCACGACGCTGCGCAACCGGCACGTCAAGGTGCACGGCCCGCGCGTCGAGTTCCAGTTCCGCGGCAAGAGCGGCAAGTTCCACAAGGCCGCCGTCGAGGACGAACGCCTCGCGCGCATCATCCGGCGTTGCCGCGACCTGCCCGGCCAGTCGCTCTTCGAATACCTCGACGACGAGGGCAACGTGCAGCAGGTGGGCTCGTCCGACGTGAACGAGTACCTGAAGGAGGTTTCCGGCGCCGACATCACGGCGAAGGACTTCCGCACGTGGGCGGGCACGGTATTCGTGGCCAACGAGCTCGCGCGCCGCCAGGGACCCGTGGGTCCCTCGCACATGGTCGCCGCGGTGCGCCAGGCCGCGATGCGCCTCGGCAACACGCCCGCGATCTGCAGGAAGAGCTACGTGCACCCCTCCGTGCTCGACCCCGAAACCTGGCTCGATCGCCGCGAGGTGCGTGCGCGCCGCGCGCCGCGCGGCCTGCGCGCCGACGAGGCGGCGCTGTTGCGGTTGCTCGTGCCGCTCAGCTCGGCGAGCAGAACGCGACGCCCTCGTCCACCCAGCCGGCCATCGCCGCGCGCATCAGCGAGTCCGTCGTGAAGCGGTGGTTGGGATCGCCCTCGGGCGCGCGGTTGTTGTAGGCGCGGTAGACCGGCATCGTGCCACCCGGGCACTGTCCCGCTTGCGGCACCAGCGCGTAGAACACGATTCCCTCGTATTGCCAGCCGCCGAACGGCCTGCCTGCGGCCTTCGCATCCGCACGCTGCTGCTGCTCGAGGGAGCGGAGGAACCCGCACTCGCTCGCGTCGCCGGTGTAGAAGTGCGAGTTGGCGCCGGCCGAGTAGAAGCGGCACACGGGCTGCGCGCCGGGTGGCGCATCGGCAGGGCTCGTCCAGGCGGTGAAGCCCTGGCCGGTGCGCTTCCAGCCTGCCTGCGCGCCCGAGTCGAGCTGCGCGATCTCGTCGGCCGCGCCGGTGAGGAAGTAATGGTCCAGCGCGCCGGAGTAGTACTCCACGACGCTCATCCCCGAGGAGACGCTGACGTCGCGCGTGAAGTAGCGCTTCGACTCCGTGGCGCCTTTCGCGCGTCCCCAGCCTTCGAGGTGATAAGCGCCGGGCGCAAAACCGCCCACGCGCACGCTCGCGAACGACGTGGCACCGGGCGGCGTGTTGCCGCCGACGGGCGCATCGGCGTAATAGTCGAAGTCGACGTGGATCACGTTGCCCGAAACCGAGGCGCGCACCGTCGAAGGATCGAAGTAGACGGCACTGCGCAGCACGACATCCAGCGGACGCCCGGCTTGCGGCTGGACCGGCACGCTGTAGATGCCCCACGCGTCGGGCGGCGCCACGCCGAACGCGCCGTCGACCACTTGCGGTGCCGCATGCGGCTGGTTGATGTCGATGAGGCGTGCCTGCACCGTGTAGTTGCCCGGAGGCAGCTCGCCCAGCGTCACGGGCTGGTGCCCGAACGCCGGCGACACGGTGAAGCCGTCTCTCAGGTATTCCATCTCGATCACGATCGAGTTGCCGCTGCGGCTGAAGCGCGTGGCCGGAAGGTACAGCGGCCAGTCGGTGTTCGCGACATCGAGCTTCACCACGTCGCCATAGCCGGGCGGGAACGGCTGCGGCACGATCTGCGGCTGTGCGAGCACGGCAGCGGGCAAGAGGAGGGCGGCCGTCCCGGCGAGGAGACGGCGCAGCCTGGCGAGGGAGCTCATCGCGTCGCGGGCAGCGCGCGCGCCGCTCCGGTATCGAGTCGATACTGCTCGCGCGCCTGCTTCTCGCACGTGGCGCGCTCGGCGCGCTGCTGTGCGCGGCATTCCTTCAGCGCTTCCGCGAGCGCGGCTTTCGCTTCCTGGTCGGCGAGCTGTGCCCGTTTTTGCGGGGTATCCGCCGGCTCCTGCCAGCGTGCGGGCTCGCCCTTCTCGAGGTTGCGCCCGACGTGCTCGTCGGCGACGGCCGCGAACGTGCATGCGCAGGCAAACGCGGCGATGACGATGACTTTCAGCTCTGAGTCCATATTCGAATCCTCCCGAACGCTTTTGTCGGCCCGCGTGAGACCGCGGTAGCCAGAACGTCACGATAGGGGTCCGCATGGGGTGCATGGAATGAGAGGAAGCCGATGAATTCGGTCGGCCGCGTCCGTCCCGCGGTCGGCACTGTCCTACGTAGCGCTAGCTTGGTCGAGGACAACGTGTACCGACCGGCACTGGCATACCCGGACCATCCGGCGGCGCAGCATTCGAACCAGGTCACCCCCGACGCATGCGGAACAAGAACGCCCCGGGGGGACGTGCCGGAGACTCTCCATGAAGGTGCTCGTGTTCGCCCTCGCGTCCAGCTCGATGCTTTCGCCCCTGCCGTCCCCCGCTGCGGAGAGCGAGAAGGCGCTGCAGTTGCACCCGAAGGAAGCGATCCTCACCAGCAGTGCGGTGGTGACGACGTCGCCGCACCAGTACGCACCGTTCGTCTCGCCCCTGGGCGGGCCGGACCTGGACCTGGTGCCGCGACGCACTCCGGCCCAGGAATCGAGCCGCTCCTCCTGCAACGGGGAGAGCTCGGTCTGCTACGACCCGGGATCGGGTCACATCGTCTACAAGCCGGCTCGGCAATTCATGCCGGAGCTCCCCGGGCTGCAGCCCGAAAACATCTCCGTGAAAAGGGATCGAATTGTCCTCCGCTACTCCTTCTGAAGGCGCTCGTGTAGGATCCTTCCTACAAACGAATCCGCCCATGCCGACGTCCGTGGCCTCGAACCGACGTGGTGTAATAGATTCCTCTCATCAGACCGCCTCTACAGGGAAGAACGCTATGATCCGGCTCCTCATCGTCGACGACCACGATGTGGTCCGCATGGGGCTGAAGCAGGTGTTCTCGGGCCGTGTGGACATGGAAGTCGCAGGCGAAGCGCGCACCGGCGAAGAGGCCATTGCGCTCGTCCGGTCGCAAGCCTACGACGTGGCCCTCGTGGACCTGTCTCTGTCCGACATGTCCGGTGTCGACGTGCTCAACCGCAGCAAGGCGATCCGCCCCGAGATGGCCGTGCTCATCGTGAGCGGCTATCCCGAGGACCAGTACGCCATCAACCTGCTGAAGGCCGGTGCCTCGGGCTTCGTCGCGAAGGATGCGCCGAGCGAGAACCTGGTCTCGGCGGTGGTGGCCGCGGCGCAGGGCCGGCGTTACGTGAGCCCGCGCATCGCGGACAAGCTCGCGCAGGGCCTCGCCGGCCCGGCGGCGGACCAGCCGTCGCATACGCAGCTCTCCGAGCGCGAGTTCCAGATCTTCTGCAAGCTGGCCTCGGGCCAGAGCGTGTCCGAAATCGCGAAGGAATTGTTCCTCAGCGTGAAGACCGTGAGCACGTATCGATCGCGGATCCTGGAGAAAATGAACTTCAAGTCCAACGCCGACATCACCTATTACGCGGTGAAGAACCAGCTCATCGCATGACGGCGCCGGATCCCTCAATCTCCAGCCTCTCGCGCTTCGGGTCACCCAGGGGCGCCACAGCCATGCATGCACACACGTCCCAGGAAAGTGGTCCCGATCGGCGGACTCTCCCGCCGGAATACCAGGTTCGACATGCCGACGAGGAAGTGATGAACGCGCTTGTGGTCGAGGACTCGCCCCAGATCGCCGAGCGTCTCGTCGAGCTGGTATCCGTTCCCAATCGCGTCGAGGTGGTCGCTACCGCCGCTACGGAAGACGAAGCGCTGACGGCGTGCGATCGCCACACCATCGGGCTCGCGATCGTCGACCTGCAGCTTGCCCAGGGCACGGGCTTCGGCGTGATCCGCCGCCTGCGAGCCGCGACGGGCGCCAATCCCGCCTGCATCGTGGTGCTCACCAACCATGCGGTGCCCGCGCTGAAGGTGGCTGCGTTCGAGGCGGGCGCGGACTACTTCCTCGACAAGAGCAAGGACTTCGCCACCATTCCGCGGCTCATCGGCGAGCTCCTCTCCACGCGCGAGAACTGAGTCCCCCGGTCGAAATCGTCGAGGGCCGCGCGAGCGGCCCTTTGTCATGGCAGCGATGCCCGCTTCAGGATTGCGTGGCGGCCTGCGCCTGCAGCGGCACGAACACCTCGATGCGCGTGCCCTGGCCCGGGCGGCTGTTCACCTTGAAGCTGCCCGACAGCGAGCGCACGCGGTGTGTCATGCCCGCGAACCCGTGCGACATCCGCCGTGCCCGCTCGAGATCGGCAATGCCGACGCCATCGTCGGCCACGCACAGCCGCAATCCCGTCTCGGTGCGCTCGAGGGTGAGGTCGAGATGGGTCGCACGGGCGTGCTTCACGATGTTGCCGACGCTCTCCTGCACCAGGCGATAGAGCGCGATCTCCACGTCCGAGGGCAGGCGCTCGAGCCGCTCGCTGATGTCCAGCCGGCACTCGAGATGTGCCTCGCGGCAGGCGGCGTCCACGTACCAGCTCAATGCCGAGGCGAGCCCGAGGTGATCGAGCAGCGACGGGCGCAGGTTCTCGATGATGCGGCGCTTGAGATCGATGCCCTGGTCGATCATCGAGGACAGGCGCTTGATGCGCGGGCCGTATTGCGGATCCTCGGCCAGGCGCTCCTCGAGCCAGGCGAGGTCCATCTTCGCCGGCGTGAGGATGCCGCCCAGCGCATCGTGCAGCTCGCGGGCGAGCGATGCCTTCTCGCGTTCGTAATGCGTGAGCAGGAACGCAGACAGCGAGGAGAGCTCCTCGGTGCGGTCGGCCACGCGGCGCTCCATGCGCTGGTCCAGCGTCGACTGCAGGCTCGCCTGCTGCGCGACCAGCGCGTGCAGCTCCGCCACGCTCCTGCGCAGCCCGTCGCCTTCGCGGCCCTCGATGCCGGCGAGCGTCACCTGCAGCTCGTCCAGCTTTGCCGCGAGCCGGGTCCCCAGCTCGCTCAGCTTGTCGAGCATGGCGGGATCGGCTTCGGCGCCGGTCGTCGGGATGTCGGGGGCACGGGTGGCTTTCACGGTTCCTATCAACGGAAACGGCTCGAAGGCCGGAGAGCCTTGCGAGCCGGGGTGCTACGGGCCGCCTGCCGCCGAATCTAGCCGATGCGGCGGCTGGCGGAGCCGGATGCTTGCTTCAGTCGCGATAGACGCGCCCTGCGTCGACGTGCACATGGTCGCCCACACGCAGGCCATTCAGGGAATCCTGCGTGAAGGTGGTCTCGCGCCCGTCGCGGGTCTGCACCGTGATGCGATAGGCTTCGTCGCCGCCGCGGCGCTTCTCGACCTCGTTGCCCGCGAGCGCACCGCCCGCGGCACCGGCGACCGTCGCGGCCGTGTTGCCGCGGCCGCTGCCGATCTGGTGGCCGATGACGCCGCCCACGATGCCGCCGAGCACCGCGCCGCCACCCGTCGTATGTCCGCCCTCGTGCACCGTATCGATCGCGACCACGCGGCCATAATCGGCAGACGTGCCCGCGGCGGGATAGTACACAGGAGCGCCCGACGAGTAGTTGCGCCCGTCGTCGTGCGACGGCCCGGCGGCGCAGGCGCCCAGCATCAGCGCGAGCGACGCTGCCGCGATGTAACGTGCCTTCAGCATCGCGGCCCCCTTACACCGAGCGCCGGAACACGCCCATCAGGAGCGAGACGACGAAGGCGACCAGGAACACGAAGAACAGGATCTTGGCGATGCCCGCGGCACCGGCGGCGATGCCACCGAAGCCCAGGACCGCGGCGATCAGAGCGATGATGAAGAAAACGGCTGCCCAGTAAAGCATGTGGTTCTCCTTTCGTTGATGTGGACACTCAATGTTTCAGCTTCTTCTTTCGTGTGGAGCGCTTCTTGCGATACGCGCGCACTGCGAAGGTGACCGCGGCCGACCCCAGCTTGATCATCAGCGGACGGCTCACCGCGTTGGCTGCGATGCCCAGCACGCGCTTTGCCGGGTTCGCCTGGATGCGCTCGAGCCGCCGCACGACGGTCGCGCGCTGCAACTCCGCCGCGAGGATGACGAGCTCGCGGCGCTGGCGAAGTTGCTCGAGCTCAGTCATCACCGGTCCCCTGCAGGTGCTGGTGCAGGCCGCGCTCGTCGCCCTTCAGGACCGCGATCGTGTTCTCGAAGATCGGATGGCGCTTCTTCGAAGCCATGAAGATGTAAGCGGCGCCGCCGATCCCGCCGGCGAGGAAGAACCCCGCGAACGCCGCCAGGATGAGCGGCCGGTTCTCCTCGCTCGCATACAGCGCGAGCGCGAAGATCCCCAGCAGGATGCCGAAGGTGAGGAGGTAGAGCGCGGCGATCGCGACGACGATCAGCCGGATCACCCACGCCTTCTCCTCCTTGAACTCGATCGCCAACAGCTCGAGGCGGGTCCGGACCGCGCGCACCCCCGTCGAGGCGAGGCCCTTGAGGTCGCCGACGATGTTGGTCGCTTCGCGGATCACGGTCGTCCCTTTAGCGGCTGCGGGCGGCGAGGAAACCGATCAGCGCGCCGGCGGCCGCGGCGATGCCGACCGCACGCCACGGGTTGCTGCGCACATACGCGTCGGTGCTGGTGACGGCCATTTGCGCGCCGTCCTGCACGGTCTGCTGGATCTCGCCGAACTTCTGCTTGGCGGTGTCGAGCTGGGCCGAAACCTTGGTCTTCATCTGGTCGATCTGCGAGGCGCCCTCTTCCTTCACGGTCTTCAGAAGCTCCTGGGCTTCGGTCACGACGTTCTGGACATCCCGTCCCACTTGGTTGGTCTGCGAGGTGGTGCTGCGCATGGCGGTGGTCTCCTTTGGCAAAGGTCCTGCAAAATCGCTAGAGGTTCGCGGGGCGTTCCCTCGTCGCGTCGCGGTCGTGTAGCTTGGATTTCGGCGTTATCCGCTTCGTTCCGGTGATTCCTTTTCCGATGATTCGCACAGCGGGGGTCACGGCCGCGGGGCGCCGTTTCCCACCCCGCCAGAATAGGGATAGACCCGGGGCGCGACTGTCGGCCAGCCGCGCGCGGCAAACTGGCGTTCGGCCGATTCCGCCGTGGGATTCCTCCGACATCCGCGGGTAGGCCGCAGACGACACGCGGACTCGCCACGCACCGACGGCGCGCCCGTTGCTTCCGCCCTACCCTAGGAAGCAAAATCGCAGGCCCCATTCGCCAGGAGTGATCATGGATACCCGTGGTACCGGCCTCGCCGTCATCGCCGTGGCGTGTCTCGCCGTGGCCGGCTGCAGCAAGCAGGCCGATTCGCAGCCGCAGGGCAGCGTCGGCCAGAAGATCGATCGCGCGATCGATCGCACCCAGGAAAAGCTCAACGCCGCGGGAGAGAAGGCGGAGCGGAAGATCATCGAGGCGGGCGAGAAGACGCAGGAGACGATTTCGCATGCCGTCTCGGAGACCAAGGCCGCCGCGGGCGGCATCACCTACAGCAAGCCGCCTACCGATACGGCGGCCGCCGATGCCGCGAAGGCGAGGGCCGATGCCGCAAACGCGTCCGCTGCGGCGCCTGCCCAGGGAAGCCACCCAGCCGGTACGGCGGCCGGCACCACCGCTGCCGGCAACGCCGCGGCGGGGACGGCAACGAGCCCGTCCGCGAGCGGCGCGAACGGGGCGCCGGTGACGGCCACCAGCAGCGGCCCGAAGCTTTCGGTCGAAACGCCCGCCGTGAAGAAGTCCACGCTGGCCGACGCCGGGATCACCGCATCGATCAAGGCGGACTTCCTCAAGGACCCGGACCTCAGCGTGCTCAAGATCGACGTGGACACGGTCGATGGCGTCGTCACCCTGAACGGGCTCGCCGGCAACGCCGCGGCCCGCATCCGTGCCGAGCGCATGGCGCAGGCGGTGAAGGGCGTGAAGGAAGTGCGCAACTTCCTCACCCTGAAGCAGGCGTAGCGCCCGCCGCGCCACAAGCTTCGGTAACGTGGCGCAATAAAAAATCACCCCGTCCCGCCGGGGGGCGTGGGTTATTCTTGCGCCATGCACGCCGAGCCCACACTCGCACGCCCCGTCGGCGCCACCGCGCGCCGCCGTCGCGTGCTGCTCGTGGAGGACAGCGCGCGCCTCGCCGCCTCCATCCGCGACTACCTGCAGCAGCATGGCTTCGAGGTGGTGGTCGAGGGCAACGGGCTTGCGGCGGGCGACCGCTTCGACCGCATCGCGCCGGAGCTCGTGATCCTCGACCTCATGCTTCCGGGCAAGGACGGGCTCACGCTGTGCCGCGAGCTGCGCGCGCGCGGCGCCACCCCCATCCTCATGCTCACCGCGCGCGGCGAGAACATCGACCAGGTGCTCGGCCTCGAGATGGGCGCGGACGACTATGTCGTGAAGCCGGTGGAGCCGCGCGTGCTGCTCGCGCGCATCGAGGCGTTGCTGCGCCGTGCGCGCCCCTCGCCCGTCGAGCTCGCCGAGAACCGCATCGTCGCCGGCCGCGTGGCGATCGACGGCGCGCGCCGCAATGCCGCCATCGACGGCCGCCCGGTCGAGCTCACCACGGGCGACTTCGACATCCTCTGGCTGCTCGCCTCGCGCCAGGGCCAGGTCGTGACGCGCGACGAGATCCTGCGCGTGGTGCGCGGCATCGACTACGACGGCCTCGACCGCTCCATCGACGCGCGCATCTGCCGCCTGCGCCGCAAGCTGCAGGAATCGGGCGGCGCCGAGGCGATGATCAAGACCGTGCGCCTGCGCGGCTACCTCTTCGCCGGCGACGCGTAGCTGCCGGGCGTGCTGCGCCTCTTCCTCCGGCTCTACCTGCTCCTCATGCTGCCGGCGACGGCGGCCTTCGTGGTGTTCATGTACGTGACGGACCAGGTGATGGCGCAGCTCCACGCCGAGGAGCAGCGCGCGCGCGCCGGGCAGGCGTTCGATCGCGCCGAGCGCATCATCACCGACAGCCGCGTGCCCGACTGGCAGGGGCGCCTGCGCGAGATCGAGGCGACCTTCCGCCTGGAACACGAGGTGGTGCCGCTCGCCAAGGCGCTGGACGACTGGTTCATGTCGGGCAGCGAGAAGGAGCGGCTGCGCTCGGGCGACATCGCCTTCCGCGACCGCCCCGGCGGCGGCACCGTGTACGAGCGGCGCCTGCGCGATTCGGACCGCGTGCTGCGCATCGAATGGGTCGGTGCCTACGAGTACCTGGCGCTGTACTACACGATCATCGTGGCGCTGGTCACGACGGCGGTCGCGTTGATCCTGTGGCGCTGGACGCGCCCGCTTTGGCACGACATCGAGCAGTTGCGCAGCGCCACGTCCCGCGTCGGCGGCGGCGACTTCGCCGTGCGCGCTCAGGTGGGGCGCTCCTCGATGCTGCAACCGGTCGCCGCGGCATTCAATGCCATGGCCGCGCGCGTGGAGGCGCTGCTGCGCTCGCATCGCGACCTCGAGCACGGCGTCGCGCACGAGCTGCGAACGCCGCTGGCGCAGCTCAAGTTCGACCTCGAGCTCGCGCGCAGCGCTCGCGCGGGTCCGGATCGCGACAGCCGCTTCGAGGCGATGGAGCGCGACGTGGCCGAGCTGGAGGAGCTGGTCGCGGAGCTCCTCATGCTCGCGCACCTGCGCGAGGCGCCGCCCTATCGTCCCCGGGACGTGCCCTCGGCGGCGCTGCTGGGCGAGGCGGTGCGGCGTGCCGAGGAGGAGATGCGCGCGCAGGGACGCGAGGTGGCGATCGAGGCGCCGCGCAACACGCCCCCCACGCTCAACTGCGACCCGAAATACCTGTCGCGCGCGCTCGCCAACGTGCTGCGCAATGCGGTGCGCTATGCGCGCTCGCGCGTCGCGGTGACGGTGGAACGCGACGGCCCGCGCACGACGGTGAGCGTCGACGACGACGGCCCGGGGATCCGTCCCGAGGATCGCGAGCGCCTGCTCGAGCCCTTCGCGCGCCTCGATGCGAGCCGCGTGCGCGACGCCGGCGGCGTGGGCCTGGGGCTTGCGATCGTGAAGAGCGTGGCGGAGTGGCACGGCGGCAGCGTGCGCATCGCCGATTCCCCGCTCGGCGGCACGCGCGTCTCGCTCACCTGGTAGGTGCACGGTAAACTGCCCGTGTTGCTCCACGCGGGGATTCCATGAACCTCCATCGCCTGTTGCAGGAGCGCGCCTCGGCCGGCCGGCCGGTGCGCGTCGTGCTGGTCGGCGCGGGCAAGTTCGGCTCGATGTACCTCTCGCAGGCGCGCCGCACGCCCGGCATCCACATCCTTGCCGTGGCCGACCTGGCCCCCGACCGTGCCCGCGCCGCGCTCGCTCGCGTGGGCTGGGAGCCGCAGCGTTTCGCCGCCGGATCGCTGGATGAAGCGGCCCGCGCCGGCAGCACGTTCGTCACCGACGACGCGGCCCGCGCCATCATCCACGCCGCGACGGAAGTCGTGATCGACGCCACCGGCAGTCCCGCCGCCGGCATCGCGCACGCCCTCGCCTGCTGCCGCGAGGGCAAGCACATCGTGATGGTGAACGTCGAAGCCGACGCGCTCGCGGGGCCGCTCCTCGCCAGGCGCGCGCGTGAAGCGGGCGTGGTCTACTCGCTCGCGTACGGCGACCAGCCCGCCCTCATCTGCGAGCTGGTGGACTGGGCGCGCACCGCGGGCTTTACCGTCGTCGCGGCGGGCAAGGGCACCAAATACCTGCCGGCGTATCACGCGTCCACCCCGAAGACGGTCTGGGGACACTACGGCTTCAGCGACGAGATGGTCGCGAAGGGCGACTTCAACGCGCAGATGTTCAACTCGTTCCTGGACGGCACCAAGAGCGGCATCGAGATGGCCGCGGTCGCCAATGCCGCCGGCCTCACGCCCGCCCCTTCGGGGCTCGAGTTCCCGCCCTGTGGCGTGGACGATCTTGCGCGCGTGCTGCGTCCGCGCTCGGCGGGCGGGCACCTGCACCACGCGGGACAGGTCGAGGTGATCTCCAGCCTCGAGCGCGATGGCCGGCCCGTGTTCCGCGATTTGCGCTGGGGCGTGTACGTGACCTTCAGCGCCGAGCACGAGTACGTGCGCCGCTGCTTCCAGGAATACGGCATCGTGACCGACCCCTCGGGCGAGTACGCGTCGATGTACAAGCCCAGCCACCTGATCGGCCTCGAGCTGGGCGTGAGCGTCGCGAGCGCGGCATTGCGTCGCGAGGCCACGGGTGCTGCGACCGGCTGGCGAGGCGATTGCGTCGCCACGGCGAAGCGGCGCCTCGAAGCGGGCGAGGTCCTCGATGGCGAGGGCGGCTATACCGTGTGGGGCAAGCTGCTGCCGGCAGCGGATTCCGCGGCGCGGCGCGCGCTGCCCATCGGGCTCGCCCACCGCGTGAAGCTGCGGCGTGCCCTCGCCGAGGGCACGATCGTCTCGTGGGACGACGTCGAATACGACGCCGGGGCGCAGGCGGTGCAGGTGCGCCGCGAGATGGAAAGCGCGTTCCAGCCGCGCGTCGATGCACAGGAGCGCAGCTCGGCCGTCACGGCCTGAAAGGTTGCCCACATGGATCGCCGTTCGCATGCGCTCGCTGCCGTTCTCGCCATCTCCCTCGCAGGGAGCGCGCACGCCACCGTGGTCGCGCGCGATGCCTGGGTGCGCGGCATGCTGCCGATCTTGCACGAGACCGTCGCATACGTGACCCTCACCAGCACCGAGGATGCGAAGATCGTCGCCGTGAGCACGCCGCTTGCGCGGCGCGCGCAGATGCACGCGTCCAACGTCACCGGCGGCGTCATGCACATGGAGGTCGTCGATACGCTGGCGCTGCCGGCCGATACGCCGGTGCAGCTCAAGCCCGGCGGTACGCACGTGATGCTGATGGAGGTCGCACGCATGCTCAAGCCCGGCGACACCGTGCCGATCGAGTTCACGATCGAGAACGCGAAGGGGCAGCGCTCCAAGCTGGAGGTGAAGGCGCTGGTGCGGCCGCTCGCGGAATGAAGCGGCCCACGCGCCTCGTCCAGCGCGGACGGCGCACGGGCTCGCATCCCGGCACGGTCAACCTGCCGGTGGCGCGTGCGTCCACGGTCACCTTCGAGTCGGTCGCGGAGATGGAAGCGGTGCAGCGCCGCTTCGAGGCCGACGAGGTCGTGCCCACGTATGCCATCGCGAACATGCCGCTGCGTGCGGCGTTCGAGGACTTGATGGTGGAGATCGAGGGCGGCCATCGCGCGGCCACCTATCCCACGGGGCTCGCGGCGGTCACCGCGGCGATCATGGCGTGCGTGGGGCAGGGCGATCACCTGCTGGTCGTCGACAGCTGCTACGGGCCCACGCGCCGCTTCTGCGACCGCACGCTGGCACGCTACGGCGTGGAGACCACCTACTACGATCCGCTGATCGGCGCGGGCATCGGGGAGCTCATGCGGCCCAATACCCGCGCGGTGTACCTCGAGAGCCCGGGCTCGCTCACCTTCGAGGTGCAGGACTTCCCCGCCATCGCGCAGGTGGCGCACGCGCACGGTGCCGCGGTGTTGCACGACAACACGTGGGCGACGGGCCTGTTCTTCGCGTCCTTCGATCACGGTGCCGACCTCGTGATCCAGGCGGCGACGAAGTATCCCGCGGGCCACTCGGACCTCCTCCTTGGATCCGTGGTGGCGAACGCGGCATGGTGGCCGCGGCTGCGCGACGTCTCGCGCGACATCGGGCACAACGCGAGCCCGGACGACCTCTTCCTCGCCATCCGCGGCATCCGCACGCTGGAGACGCGCCTGCGCCGGCACGAGCAAAGCGCGCTCGCCGTGGCGCGCTGGCTGCAGGCGCAGCCGCAGGTGCGGCGCGTGCTCTATCCTCCGCTCCCCGACGATCCCGGCCACGCGCTGTGGAAGCGGGACTTCACCGGTGGCAGCGGACTGCTCGCGGTCGAGCTCGCCCACGGCGGGCGCGACGAGGTCGCCGCCTTTGTCGAGTCGCTGGAATGCTTCGCGCTGGGATATAGCTGGGGCGGCTACGAAAGCCTCGTCGTGCCCGCGCACGTGCGCCACGCACGCACGGCGCGCCCGTGGCAGGGCGGGCCGCTCGTGCGCCTGCACATCGGCCTCGAGGACGCGGACGATCTCTGCGAGGACCTCGGTCGCGCGCTCTCGCGGCTGCGTCGCGCGTGAAGCCCGCACCGCTCGCGCCGGCGCTCGCCGCCGCGATCGGTGCCGCGACCGGAAGGCCCTTCGAGGTCGTCGCCGCGGCGCCCGTGGGCGGCGGCTGCATCCATCGCGCGTGGCGGCTCGACGGGCGCGGCGACAACGCCGCGGCGACGTATTTCGCCAAGGTGAACGAAGCGTCGTTCGCGGCCATGTTCGCTGCCGAAGCCGATGGCCTCGCCGCCCTGCGCGAGGCAGGCATGCTGCGCGTTCCGCGAACGATCGCGCACGGCGCGAACGGGGAGGAGGCGTGGCTGGTGCTCGAGTGGCTCGAGCTCGTGCCCCTGGCCCCGCAATCGGCCGCGGCCCTCGGCCTCGCGCTCGCGGCACAGCATCGCCAGCCGCGCGAGCGCTTCGGCTGGGCGCGCGACAACTTCATCGGCAGCACGCCCCAGGCGAACGGCTGGAGCGACGATTGGCTCGGCTTCTGGCGCGAAAAGCGGCTGCAACCGCAACTGCGCATCGCTGCGCGCAACCGCCTGCCGTCGCGCATGATCGATCGCGGCGAGCGGCTGCTCGCCGATTGCGAGGCCTTCTTTCGCCATCACGCGCCGCTGCCGTCGCTGCTGCACGGCGACCTCTGGGGCGGCAACGCCGCGGCGCTCGCGGATGGCACGCCGGTGCTCTTCGATCCGGCCGCGTACGTGGGCGACCGCGAGGCGGACGTCGCGATGACCGAGCTCTTCGGCGGATTTCCGCGCGAGCTCATGGCGGCCTACCGCGAGGCGTGGCCGCTCCCGGCCGACTATGGCGTGCGACGCGATTTCTACAACCTGTACCACGTGCTCAATCACGCGAACCTTTTCGCCGGTGCATACGTCCGTCAGGGTGAGGACGCGATCGAGCGCCTGCTGGCGCAGATCCGCTGAGGGCCGCCTTCCCCGGTTCGTTGTACGATGGCCGCCCTGCCTGCTGTCAGCCCCAACGGCGAACGCGAGTAGAGTTTTCCGGAATGCAAGCCAGCCCTGGAACCGATTGCCGTGTCCTCGTCGTCGACGACAACGAGGATGCCGCCGACAGCCTCGCCACTCTGCTGGGGGTGATGGGGTACGAGGTGCGCGTCGCCTACGACGGCCCCGAAGCGATCGAGGCCGCCGACGAGTTCCGTCCGGCGGTGGCGCTCCTGGACATCGGCCTGCCGCGGCTGTCGGGTTACGACATCGCGCGCCACATCCGCGGCACGCAGGGCAACAAGGTGCTGCTCGTGGCGATCACCGGCTGGGGACAGGATGACGACCGCCGCCGTGCGCGGGAGGCGGGGTTCGACCACCACTTCACCAAGCCGGCGGACTTCGAGGTGCTCATCGAGCTGATCGAGCAGGAGATCAGGCACCGGCCGGCGGCCGCATGAGGCCGGCGTGGACGAGCCCATCCACTCGATCGAGCCCTTCCGCTACCACGGCCTGTGGGTCTTCAGCGACGCTGCCCTGGACCTGCACCAGGAGCCCTTCGTGAGCGGCGCGGACGTGATGATCGAGAAGCTGGTGCGCGGGGTCCCCGATGCCGACCACGGCTTCGTGCTGCTTTTTTCGGCCGCGCCCTTCCCCGGTTACCAGGTGCACCTCGAGTGGCTGCGCTCGCAGTCCGGCGGTTACTGGTACCGCTCGAAAGAGCTGCGCGAGGAAGGCTGGCTCACGGGGGCGCTGCTCAAGTACTTCCCCGAGCCGCCGCCCCACATCTACGTGCAGGCCAGGGCGAAAACGGCATGAGCGCTGTCCCGCTCTTTCGCTGCGGCAATTTCGCTGCCGTCGAGCTCGAGCAGCGCGACATCCCCGGGCTGCAACGCTTCTACGAGCAGAACCCGGCCTACTTCGCGCTGGTGATGGGGGCACCGCCCGCGCCCGACGAGGCCGCGCGTGATTTCGCCCAGCTTCCGCCCGACGGCTGGCCCTTCACGCGCAAGTGGATGATCGGCTTCCGCGCTCGCGACGGCATGCTGGTGGCCTGCGCCGACGTGCTGCAGGACCTGTTCGCGCCGGGCATCTGGCACGTCGGTTTCTTCGCGGTCGGCGAGCGGCTGCACGGCACCGGCGTGGGTGCCGCCCTGTATGCCCATCTCGAGGCCTGGATGCGCACGCAGGGCGCGCGTTGGCTGCGCCTCGGTGTCGTGCGCGGCAACGTGCGCGCCGAAGGCTTCTGGACCAAGGTGGGTTACATCGACGTGATCGAGCGGCGCGACTACGAGATCGGGCTCCTGCGGCACACGCTGCGCGTGATGGTGAAGCCGCTTGCGGGCGAGACGCTCGAGGCCTACCGTGCGCTCGTCCCGCGCGATGCCGCAACGCCGGCGACGGAGGCCGCCGCACCTTGAGCGCCGCGCTGGTGGCGGACCTGCTCGTGCTGCAGGGCCTCATCGGCGGCCTGGACACGCTCGTGAACCACGAGTGGATCGAGAAGCTGCCCCGGCGCGCCGCGGCACGCCGCGAGATCGGGCTGCACGCCGTGCGCGAGGCCACCTACGGCGCGCTCTTCATCGCGCTCGGGTGGTACGCGTGGCAGGGCGCCCTCGCGCTCGTGATCGGGTCGTTGCTGCTGCTCGAGGTGGCCATCACCGCCACCGACGAGCTGGTGGAGAACCGTACGCGCGTGCTGCCGCAGAACGAGCGCGTCATGCACGTGTTCCTCACGCTCAACTACGGGCTCATCATCGCGCTGCTGGTGCCGACGCTGCTCGAGTGGTCGGCGCTGCCCACGGCCGTCGTGGCCGACCGTCACGGGGCCGCGAGCTGGATCCTCGCCGTGCTCGGCGCCACCGCGCTCGCCTGGTCGGTGCGCGACCTGGTGGCGTGGCGGCGCCTCGCGTTCCTGACCGCCTGATCAGTGCAGCGATGGCGGGCGCAGGGGCTCGGGCGTGCGCATGTCGCGCGGTGCGTTGAAGTCGCGCGCCATGCCGCGCGAAGCCTCGACCCCCATGGGGAAGCCGCTGCGGTCGCTGTAGTCGCGCGCCGCGGCCTGCGCCGTGGATTGCTGTGCGGGCAGGGCCTCACCGTGCTTCATGCCCATCACGAAGCCGTCGAACAGGTGCAGGTCCGCGAGTTGCAGGTCACGCGCGCAGCACCCTGCGACGGGACTAAAGGCAAAATGCGGACCATGACGACGGTGACCCGCCTGCGCTTCGCGACCATCGACCTCGAGCGCGATGCCGGGACCTGCATCGCATTCCGGCGCGACATGTACGTGACCGCGTTCGGCACCGATGCGGGCCTCGATGCGGAGATGGGTGTGGCTGGCGCGCGCTACCTCGCGCAGCTTCGCGAGCGCATCGGCCAGGTGCCCGACGGAAATACCCACCTCTGGGACGGGGATCGCATCGTCGGCCAGACCGAGGTGCGGCTCCTCGAGGACGAACCGGATGTGGGTTACGTAAGCCTTTTCTACGTCGCCCCGGAAGCGCGCGGCCGCGGGCTCGCCCGCGTGATGTACGAGCATGTGGCGAGCGTCTTCCGCCGCCGCGGCATGCGCAGGCTGCGCCTGAGCGTATCGCCCACCAATGCCCACGCGCTCGCGTCGTACCGCAAGCTGGGGTGGGTGCGGGTGGGCGAGCGGGCGCATCCCATGGGCACGATGCACGTGATGGAGCACACGCTATGAGCGAAGGAAGCATCCGCCTCGCGCGGCCCGATGACGCGGCTGCGATCCACGCGATCTACGCGCCCGTGGTTCGCGCGACACCAATTTCCTTCGAGCTCGAAGTCCCCGATGTCGACGAGATGCGCGCGCGCATCGGGACGACGCTGCCGATTTTTCCGTGGCTCGCGTGGGAAGTCGCGGGGAGCCTCGCCGGCTATGCGTACGCGAGCCGCCATCGCGAGCGGCGCGCCTACCAATGGTCCGTGGACGTGACCTGCTACGTGCACGAGGCGTGGCGCGGCCGCGGCGGCGGCACGGCCCTCTACCGCGAGCTGCTCGCGATCCTGCGGCGGCAGGGATTCTTCAACGCGTATGCGGGCATCACGTTGCCGAACCCGGCGAGTGTGGCGCTGCACGAAGGCGTGGGCTTCCGTCCGCTGGCGGTGTACCGCAACGTGGGATACAAGGCGGGCGCATGGCGCGACGTGGGCTGGTGGGCGTGCGAGATCGCGCCGCCGGTGCCCGATCCGGCGGAGCCATTGACGCTAGTCGCGCTCGGGCCGCGGATACTGCACGAGGCGTGAGGCGCGCCTCGCGAAGGGGTCGAGCTTCGCCAGCATCCGTTCCTGCCGCCGCGAGATGAGCGGGTAGTGCCGCAGCCCGACCAGGCGATCGTGCGTCTGCCAGCAGGAGCGGCTCGCGGTCACCCATTCGGCGGGATCCACGCGCCGCATGTCGAAGGCCACCGAGTAGCTGCGCAGCGTCTTGTGCCCGCGCCGGTTCGAATACTCGTGGAAATACGAGAGCGCCAGCTCGCGCAGCGTCCGATAGATGGGATCGCGGTAGCGCAGCGGCGGCCCGTTGGTCTTGGAGATCGCGCCCCACGCACCGTGCTGGCGGAACACCGCGATCACATGCGGGTAATCGGAGAGGTCGCAATCGAGGTGCAGCAGCAGCGGGCGCTGGCCGTTCAGCCACATCGCGGCCGCCGCCACCATCGCGCCCTCGATGCAATGCGCGCGGCGCTGGCGCAGCACCTCGCGCACCGACAGGATCGTCTCGCCGCCGATCTCGTGGTTGCAGGGGATCGCGTTGAGGAATGCCTGGATCTTCTCCGGCGTGTCGAGGCGCTTGAGGGTCGCGTACTCGCGCAGCGTGAGGCCCAGGTCTTCGGGGCTCGCGCGCCGCTTCGCCGCCAGCGGAATCGCCGTCCTGCCGTCGTCCATCTTCTTCGCGTTCTTCCGGGTCGCCACAGGCATGTCCCTCCTTGGAGAAGACGCAAGCCGCCTAGGTTAATCGAAACGGGCGCCCCCCATGGCGAGGCACACCCGGGCGACGCCGTCGCCCGGCAAGGCGACTTCCACCACTTCGACCGGGCGGCCGTAAAGCGCGGACAGGGTTCCGGAATTCACCGCGGCGTGCGTCGGGCCGTTCGCGATCGCCGCGCCCGCACGCAGCAGGATCGCGCGGTCGGCGATGCGCAGCGCATGGTCGGGATGATGGGTCGTGAAGAGCACCGCGGCGCCCGCGCCGCGCAGCCGCGCGATCTCCGCGAACCTCGACTTCGCCTGGTTGGCGAAGTCGAGGTTCGCGGTCGGCTCGTCCATGAGCAACACCCGCGCTTCGGTCGCGAGAGCGCGCGCGATGAGTGCGAGCTGGCGCTCCCCGCCGCTCAGCCGCTGGATCGGCCGCTCCGCGAGCGCCGCGATGCCGAGGCGCTCGAGCGCTTCCTGGGCCGCGGCGCGATCGGATGCGCCCGGCCGCGAGAAAACGCCGTAGTGCGAGGTGCGCCCCATCTCCACCATTTCGCGCACGCTGAAATCGAAATAGCTTTGCGCCGCCTGCGGGACGTAGCCCACGCGCAGCGCCCTTTCACGCGGTGCCAGCGAATCGAGCGGCTGCCCGTCGAGCTCGACCGTGCCGGCGAGCGGCGGCAGCAGCCCCAGCAGCGTGCGCACGAGCGTCGTCTTGCCGCTGCCGTTGGGACCCAGGAGGCACGTGACTTCTCCCGGCACGAGCGTCGCATCGAGCCCTTCGCCCACGCGCCGGTCGCGAAAGCCGAAGCCCAGCGCGCGCGCGGCGAGGCTCATGCGCCGCGGCGCAGCGTGATCGCCATCAGCGCCACGAAGACCGGCGTGCCGACGAAGGCGGTGACGACGCCCGGGGGCACCTCGGTCGCGAAGGCGGTGCGGCAGAGCGTGTCCACCGCCAGCATGAATGCGGCACCGAGCACCATCGAGAGCGGCAGCACACGTGCGAAGGCGGCACCGGCGAGCATGCGCGCGGCGTGGGGCACCACGAGCCCGATCCAGCCGATCGTGCCTGCGATGGCGACGGAGGCCGCGGTGACGAGCGTCGCGCACGCGATCACGACGAGGCGCAGCATCCCCACCGGCAGGCCGAGCGAACGGGCCTCGTCCTCGGACAGCGCGAGCACGTCGATGCGCCAGCGCAGGAGCACCAGCAGTAACAGTTCTGTAGCCACGATAGATCCGTCCTCAGGTATTGCGAGCGGGACAATAGCGGGCACCACGACGGTATCCTATACAAGGAGCGGCTGCAGTGCAACGACCGTGCTGACGGTTAATCCTGCGGCTACGGTGATCAGTGGCAGTGTAACGGTATGTTCGG
>DATMJE010000032.1:0-2428 GCA_035553995.1 Usitatibacter sp.
GGAACGGGACGTCCCTCGGCCAGGACTTTTCGTTCCGCGGGTCGCACCTCGATACGCCCGAAACGGTAGCGCGTGGTCACGGACCCTCCCGAATGGCGACACCGCGATGCGCCGGCGGCCGATGTTACGCCGCTTTCCGGACTCAGATCTTTTCAACTTGCTCAAGGACCTGAGGGCGCGTTCGGGAAGACAGTGGTCCCGCATCTCGCAAGGCACACGGGCTCTTCGAGGCGCTTATGGCAATCGAACCCGCGAGAACCGCGCGGCAGCTTCCCCGGGTGCCCGCGTGATCGTCGGAGAAACGACAATGGACCTTCCACTGGCCGAACCCACCGCATACAAGCTGCCGCCTGAAATCCGGGAATCCTGCGAGGTCGCGCGCCGCATAGTGCGGGACCACCTGATGCCGCTCGAGCGGACTTTTCTCGCCAGCCCCGAGCACGCCTATGGCATCAAGGAAACGACGAACCTCAGGAACGTCTTCGGCGCCGACGTGGCCAAGCGGCTGGAGAACATCTCGCGCGACACCGGCCTTTGGTACCTGATGGTGCCCGAGCAATACGGCGGTTGCGGAGTGTCGCTCCTCGCACAGGTGGCAATCCTCGAGCAGTTCAACTACACCGCAGTCCCCTTTCCGTTCGCGAACCTGCCCAACATTCTCCTCGCATGCACGGGCTCGCAAGTCGAGAGATACCTGAGGCCGGTGATTGAGGGAACGAAGACCACTTGCTTCGCGCAAACGGAACCAAATGCGGGCTCCGATCCCGGCGGCATGATGCAAACGCGCGCCGTGAAGAGTGGCGGCGAATGGGTGCTCAACGGCACGAAGATGTGGATCTCTGGCGCCAACGAGGCCGACATCATGTTGGTCCAGGCCGTGACGGACCCCGAGAAACGGACCAGGGGCGGCATCACGATGTTCCTGGTCGAACGCACGAATCCCGGCGTACATGTCGAGGCATCGGGCTTGGCGACCTGGCTAGGCCCGAGAGCATCCCAGTACGTGGTCCACTTCGACGACTGCCGCGTGCCGGAAGAGAGCGTGCTCGGAACCGTGGGCGACGGTTTCGGCCTGGGACAGCGCTGGCTCACCATCCACGACCGGCTGCTGCGCGGTCCCTATGCGCTGGGGAAGATGCAACGCGCGCTGGACATGTCGCTCGAATGGTCCAGGCAACGCGTCACGTTCGGGAAGCCGATCGCCGAGCGCCAGGCGATCCAGTGGAAGCTGGTGGACATGTACGTCGATATCCAGGCACTGCGTGAGACGACGTACGCGATGGCCTCCCGTGCGGACTCGGGCGAAGACGTTCGTGCCGAAGCCGCGCTCGTGAAGCTCATCGCGACGGAATGGGGTGCGCGCACCGTGGACCAGGCAATCCAGATCCATGGCGCCATGGGGGAATCGCTCGATCTGCCGCTCACGCTTTTCTACCGCTACCTTCGCCACGCGCAAATCGGCGGGGGTACCAGCGAGATCCAGCGGATCCTCATCGCGCGCAAGTTGCTGAACGGCTGATCGCCAGGGAGGTACGCGAATGTACCAGGCTCATCCAGGCAGGAAGCATCGAGTCGGAATGACGCTCGTGGCAAGGCTCCTCGCGCTCGGCGGGTTGTTGCTCCTCGCAGGCAGCATCGCGTTTGCCGAATCCTGGCCTGCAAGGCCCGTCAAGCTCGTCGTGCCCTATCCTCCCGGTGGCAGCAGCGACATGCTCGCGCGCATCTTCGCAGACGGCCTTTCGGCGCAGCTGGGTCATCCCGTTATCGTCGAGAACAAGGGCGGCGCGGCCACCATCATCGGGACGGAATACGTCGCGGCACAGCATCCGGACGGCTACACGCTGCTGCTTTGCACCCCGGGACTTGCGATCAACCCGAGCCTCTACAATGTCCATTACGATCCGGGCAGGTCGTTCACCTACGTGAACATGCTTGCCGCGCTGCCACTCATCCTCGTCGCACACCCGGACCTGCCGGCTGGGAACATCGACGAGCTGGTCGCGCTCGCGAAGTCGAAACCCGGTGCGCTCTCGTACAGCTCCTACGGAATGGGCAGCGCCTCCCACATTGCCGGCGAGCTGCTGCAGCAGATGACCGGGGCGAAGATGCTGCACATCCCGTTCAAGGGCTCGTCGGCCGCCGTGACCGAAGTCGTAGCCGGACGCACGCAGCTTTCGTTCACGACCGTGCCGATGGTGATACCGATGATCCGGGCGGGCCGCGTGAAGGCCATCGCCGTCACGACATCGCTACGGCTCGAAGTGATGAAGGAGGTCCCCACGATCGCGGAGTCCCTGCCCGGGTTCGAGGTCACATCCTGGCTGGGACTGTGCGCGCCCGCGGGACTTCCGAACGAGATCGTCGTGCGGCTCAACAAGGCGACGAACGAGATCGTGAACGCGCCCGAGTCACGCACGCGGCTCGCCGA
>DATMJE010000033.1:0-35757 GCA_035553995.1 Usitatibacter sp.
TACGCCATGACGTCGATGCGCTTCTCGCGGCACCACGGCAGCAGGTCGTACTCGATGCCGCGCCGCGCCGGGTTGTAGAGCACCTGGTTGGCGGCGAGCTTGTCGCCACCCGTGAGGCCGCGCAGCTCCTCCAGGTCCGCCACGTCGAAGTTCGACACACCCCAGCGCTCGACCTTGCCGCCCTCGACGAGGCGTTCGAGCGCCTCGACCGTCTCCGCGAGCGGGACGCGGCCGCGCCAATGCAGCAGGTAGAGGTCGACGCTGTCGACCCCGAGGCGCTCGAGCGACCGGTCGCACGCGGCCACGAGCTCCTTGCGCGAGGCATGGTGCGGATAGAACTTGGTCACCAGGTACACCTCGTCGCGGCGGCCGCGGATGGCCTCGCCCACGACCTCCTCCGCGCCGCCATCGCCGTACATCTCGGCGGTGTCGACGAGGTTCATGCCGAGATCGAGGCCCGCGCGCAGCGCCGCCACTTCGCCGGCGCGGTCGGCGCCGCCCTCCCCCATGTGCCAGGTCCCGAGCCCCAGCCGCGGCATCCGTCGCTGCCTCACAGCGCGTGCGCCTCGGCGCCGTACTGCGGATTCATGCGCGATTGCGCGCCCATCTTGTTCAGCGCGCTGAGGTAAGCCTTCGCGGAGGCGACCACGATGTCCGTATCCGAGCCCATGCCGTTCACGATCCTTCCGTTCAGGGCCAGCCGCACCGTGACCTCGCCCTGCGAGTCGGTGCCGGTGGTGATGCTGTTGACCGAATAGAGCAGCAGCTCCGTGCCGCTGTGCACGAGCTGCTCGATCGCCTGGAAGGAGGCGTCCACCGGGCCCGCGCCGCGCGCCTCGGCAGTCCGCTCGCGCCCCTCCTCCGCGATCACGATGCGTGCGAACGGCGGTTCGCCCGTCTCCGAGTGCGCGACGAGCGAGACCAGCTTGTAATGCTCGGTCTCGGGCGTGACCGCCTCGTCCGAGACGATCGCCTGCAGGTCCTCGTCGAAGATCTCGCGCTTCTTGTCCGCGAGCTCCTTGAAGCGCGCGAACGCGGCGTTCAGGTGCTCCTCGGAGGCGAGCGTGATGCCGAGCTCCTGCAGGCGCGACCGGAAGGCGTTGCGGCCCGAGAGCTTGCCCAGCGTGAGGCGGTTCGCGCCCCAGCCCACGTCCTCGGCGCGCATGATCTCGTAGGTCTCGCGGTGCTTGAGCACGCCATCCTGGTGGATGCCGGACTCGTGCGCGAAGGCGTTGGCGCCCACGACGGCCTTGTTGGGCTGCACCGGGTAGCCCGTGATGGTGGAGACGAGCTTGCTCGCCGGCACGATCTGCGTGGTGTCGATCCGCGTCTCGCACTTGAAGACGTCGGAGCGCGTGCGCACCGCCATCACGATCTCCTCGAGCGAGGCGTTGCCGGCGCGCTCGCCGAGGCCGTTGATGGTGCACTCCACCTGCCGTGCGCCCGCCATCACGGCCGCGAGCGAGTTGGCGACCGCCATGCCGAGATCGTTGTGGCAGTGCGTGGACCACACCGCCCGGTCCGAATTGGGCACCCGCTCGCGCAGCTCGCGGATGAGGGCGCCCCAGAGCTCGGGGACGCTGTAGCCCACCGTATCCGGGACGTTGATGGTCTTCGCCCCGGCCGCGATCGTCGCCTCGAAGATGCGGCAGAGGTAATCCACGTCGGAGCGCACCGCGTCCTCGGCGGAGAACTCGACGTCGTCCGTGTATTCGCGCGCGAGCTTCACCGCGCGCACGGCCGCCTCCAGCACCGCCTCCGGCTCCATGCGCAGCTTGAGCTTCATGTGGATGGGGCTGGTGGCGATGAAGGTGTGGATGCGGCCGCGATTGGCGCCGGCGATGGCTTCGCCCGCCCGCCGCACGTCGTTGTCGTTGGCGCGTGCGAGCGAGCACACGGTGGAATCCTTCACCGCGTCCGCCACCGCGCGGATGGCGTCGAAATCGCCCTGGCTGGAGGCGGCGAATCCCGCCTCGATCACGTCGACGCGCAGCTTCTCGAGCTGCTTGCCGATGCGCACCTTCTCGTCGCGCGTCATGGAAGCGCCCGGGCTCTGCTCGCCGTCGCGCATGGTGGTGTCGAAAATGATCAATTGATCCCGCATGGAGTGCTCCGTCTGGAAATGGATTCATGCGCCCCGTTTGCCGGGGCGGCCGCGTGCTGCGCGAATTGTGGTTGGAGTATTTAGCGCGCGAGGCGCAGCAGCAGGCCGAGCGCGAGCGCGCCGGCGGCGGGACGGGTGAGGCGGGAAACGAGTTCGCAACTCATGGAGCGAATATAGCACAGGCTCCGGCGGCGGCAAGCGCGCTTCACGCCTACGGATGGATCGGGCCCAGCTCGCGGCCGGACTTGGCGCCGAAGCGCAGCAGCAGCGCCGCCACGTCGTGGGCGCCGTGCTCCTCGGCGATGTCGAGGGGCGTCATGCCCGAGACGTCGCGCGTGTTCGGGTCCGCGCCGGCGGCCAGCAGCGCCTCCACCGCCTCCTGGAAGCCCATCTGCGCCGCGATCGCGAGCGCCGTGGCGCCGTGCGAATCGCGCAGGTCGAGCGATGCGCCGCGAGACACCAGCAGCTCGGCCGCCGGAAGGTTGGTCTCCTCCACCGCGAGCATGAGCAACGTGCGGCCATCCGACACCACCGCATCCACCGGTGTCGCGCCGACCATCCGCGCGAGCGCCCCCACGTCGCCCTCCTCGATCGCCTCGCGGATGTCGTCGTACTGCTTCTGCGTGGCCTTGCGCCGCCAGCGCTGCGCGAGCCAGTACACGTAGCCGGAGACGCCGTAGGCGAGCATCACTGCCCACAGCACCACCGGCGGCTCGAGCGAGATCAGCAGGAGCGCCACCACGAACACGATCGCCACCGAGAAGGGCATCGCGCGCCGCAGGTTGATGTCCTTGCCGCTGTAGAAGCGCACGTTCGAGACCATCGTGATGCCGGCATAGATGGTCACCCCCGCGGCGAACCACTTCACCTCGCCGCCCCGCACCTGGTAATCGTTGAACACCCAGATCATCCCCGCCAGCAACGCGGCCGCGGCCGGGCTCGGCAGGCCGGTGAACCAGCGCTTGTCCGCGACGGAGAGCTGCGTGTTGAAGCGCGCGAGGCGCAGCGCCGCACCCACGCAATAGACGAATGCCGCGATCCAGCCCACGCGCCCCATGTCGCGCAGCGCCCACTCGTACATCACCAACGCGGGGGCCGCGCCGAAGGACACCATGTCGGTGAGGCTGTCGTATTCGGCGCCGAAGGCCGACTGCGTGCGCGTGAGGCGCGCCACGCGCCCGTCGATGCTGTCGAGCACCATGGCCACGAACACCGCGACCGCGGACTTCTCGAACTCGTGGTTCATCCCCTGCACGATCGCGTAGAACCCGGCGAAGAGGTTCAGCGTCGTGAAGAGGTTCGGCAGGATGTAGATGCCGCGCTTGCGGGCCGCCTCGATGGCCGGCTTGGCGGGGCGCTGCAGCGGCGAGGCCATGGCTTGCTCGCCTCAGCGGCGCGGCAGTTCCGCCAGCACCGTGGAGCTCGCCTTCACCTTGTCGCCGATGGCCACGCGCGGCCGCGCTCCCGGCGGCAGGTACACGTCCACGCGCGAGCCGAAGCGGATGAAGCCGTAGCGCTGGCCGCGCGCGAGGCGCTCGCCCGCCTTCGCATAGCAGAGGATGCGCCGCGCGATGAGCCCGGCCACCTGCACGCACGAGATCTCGGTGCCGTCGGCCATGCGCATCACCATGGCGTTGCGCTCGTTGTCGGTGGAGGCCTTGTCGAACGACGCGTTCACGAACAGCCCCGCCGCGTAGTCGATGCGATGGACCTCCGCATCGACGGGCGAGCGGTTCGAGTGGACGTTGAACACGTTCATGAACACGCTGATCTTGAGCGACTCGGCGTTGTTGCGGTAGGGATCGGGCGCCTTGCCGACGACGATCACGCGCCCGTCCGCGGGACAGAGCACGAGGCCCTCTCCCTGCGGGATCTCGCGCGCCGGGTCGCGGAAGAACTGCAGCACGAAGACCGCCACGATCCAGAACGGGATCGACCACGCGCCGAAGAAGACCGTGACCAGGACCGCAACGACCACCGCGAGGGAGGTGTAGAGCCAGCCTTCGCGGGCGATGATCGGATGCGGGTAGCTGGACATTCTTTCTCCGTGAATTGGATCCCCGCCTGCGCGGGGATGACGGCACTCGATTCTCGTGCCGTCAGTTCTTGCTGGTATCCACGAGCTTGTTCTGGCGGATCCACGGCATCATCGCGCGCAGCTTCTCGCCCACCTTCTCGATGTCGTGCTCGGCGAGGAGGCGCCGGCGGGCATTGAGCGTGGGAGCGCCGGCGCGGTTCTCGAGGATGAAGTCGCGCGCGTACTCGCCCGACTGGATCCGCGCGAGGCATTCCTTCATCGCCTGGCGCGCCTCCTGCCCGATCACCTTCGGGCCGGTGACGTACTCGCCGAATTCCGCGTTGTTGGAGATCGAGTAGTTCATGTTGGCGATGCCGCCCTCGTAGATCAGGTCCACGATGAGCTTGGTCTCGTGCAGGCACTCGAAGTACGCCATTTCCGGCGCGTAGCCCGCCTCGACGAGCGTCTCGTACCCGGCCTTGATCAGCTCGACGATGCCGCCGCACAGCACGGTCTGCTCGCCGAAGAGGTCGGTCTCGGTTTCCTCGCGGAAGTTGGTCTCGATCACGCCGCCGCGCGCACCGCCGATGGCCGCCGCATACGAGAGCGCGAGATCCTTGGCCTTGCCCGAAGCGTCCTGGTGCACGGCGATCAGGCACGGCACGCCGCCGCCCTGGGTGTAGGTCGAGCGCACCAGGTGGCCGGGGCCCTTCGGCGCGATCATGATCACGTCGATGTCCTTCGGCGGCTTGATCTGCTGGAAGTGGATGTTGAAGCCGTGCGCGAACGCGAGCACCGCGCCCTTGCGGATGTTCGGCTCGATCGACTCCGTCCACACCTGGGCGTGGTTCTCGTCGGGCAGCAGGATCATCACGAGATCCGCGTCCTTGACCGCCTCGCCCACTTCCTTCACGGCGATCTTCGCCTTCTTCGCCTTCTCCCACGATGCGCCGCCCTCGCGCAGCCCGACCGTCACCTTGACGCCGGAATCCTGCAGGTTCTGGGCGTGCGCGTGGCCCTGCGAGCCGTAGCCGATGATCGTCACCTTCTTGCCCTTGATGAGCGAGAGGTCGGCGTCCTTGTCGTAATAGACCTTCATGAATGGTTTCCTTGGTTGTTAAGGGCTCAAGGCGCAAGGCGCAGGGCGCAAGAAAAATCGGGGTCCATCCTGTGCCTTGTGCCTTGTGCCTTCGCGTTGTGCCTTGTGCTTGTGCCTATGCTTTCAATACCCACTCGCCACGGCCGATGCCGGATACGCCGGTCCGCACCGTTTCCAGGATCGCGCCGCGGTCGAGCGCATCGAGGAAGGCGTCGAGCTTCTCGGTGGTCCCGGTGAGCTCGATGGTGTAGGACTTGTCGGTGACGTCGATGATGCGTCCCCGGAAGATGTCGGAGGTGCGCTTGATCTCCTCGCGGTCCTTGCCCGCCGCGCGCACCTTCACCAGCATGAGCTCGCGCTCGATGTGCTTGCCCTCGGACAGGTCCACGACCTTCACCACGTCCACGAGCTTGTTGAGCTGCTTGGTGATCTGCTCGACGATCTCGTCCGAGCCCGTGGTGACGATGGTCATGCGCGAAAGCGTCGCATCCTCGGTCGGCGCCACGGTGAGGGTTTCGATGTTGTAGCCGCGGGCGGAGAACAGGCCCGCCACGCGCGACAGCGCGCCGGCTTCGTTTTCGACGAGGATGGACAGGATGTGGCGCATAAGGGAGGCCGGGGGCAAGGGAAGGCGCAGGGCACCGGGAAGGCGCAGGGCCCAGGGCGCAAGGCGCAAGAAACTTCCTGTGCCTTGTGCCCTGCGCCCTGCGCCCTTTTCTTAAAGTTCTTCGGACAGGATCATCTCCGACATGCCCTTGCCGCCGGGCACCATCGGGAAGACGTTCTCGGTCTGGTCGGTGATGAAGTCGAGGAACACGAGGCGGTCCTTCATGCCGAACGCCTCGCGCAGCGCTCCCTCCACATCCGCGGGCTTCTCGATGCGCATGCCGACGTGCCCGTACGCCTCGGCGAGCTTCACGAAATCGGGCAGCGAATCCATGTACGACTCGCTGTAGCGGTTGCCGTGGAAGAACTCCTGCCACTGCCGCACCATGCCCATGTAGCGGTTGTTCAGGTTCACGACCTTCACCGGCAGCTTGTACTGCTTGCAGGTCGAGAGCTCCTGGATGCACATCTGGATCGACGATTCGCCGGTGACGCAGGCGACATCCGCATCCGGGAACGCGAGCTTCACGCCGAGCGCATAGGGCAGGCCCACGCCCATCGTGCCGAGGCCGCCGGAGTTGATCCAGCGGCGCGGCTTGTCGAAGCGGTAGAACTGCGCGGCCCACATCTGGTGCTGGCCCACGTCGGAGGTCACATAGGCATCGCCCTTCGTGATCTCGTAGAGCTTCTCGATCACGAACTGCGGCTTGATGAGCTTCGAATTGCGGTCGTACTTGAGGCAATCCTTCGAGCGCCACGTCGTGATCTGCGACCACCACGCCGCGATGGCCGCCGGATCGGGGCGCTGGCTCGTGGCCTTGATCTGCGTGAGCAGCTCGTGCAGCACTTCCTTCACGCCGCCCACGATCGGCACGTCCACGCGCACGCGCTTGGAGATGGACGAGGGGTCCACGTCGATGTGGATGATCTTGCGCGTCGGGTTGCCTTCGTTGAAGTGCTTGGGGTTGCCGATCACGCGGTCGTCGAAGCGCGCGCCGATCGCGAGCAGGACGTCGCAGCCCTGCATCGCGAGGTTGGCCTCGTACGTGCCGTGCATGCCGAGCATGCCGACGAACTGCTTGTCGTTCGCCGGATAGGCGCCCAGGCCCATCAGCGTGTTCGTCACCGGGAAGCCCAGCGCGCGCACGAGCTCCGTCACTTCCGCGGACGCCTCGCCCAGGATGGCGCCGCCGCCCACGTAGATCATCGGGCGCTTCGCTTCCAGGAGCAGGTTCAGCGCCTTCTTGATCTGCCCGCCATGCCCCTTGGTGACCGGGCTGTACGAGCGCAGGTGGATTTTCTCCGGGTAGTGGAAGCGCGCCGGCGTGTTCGACACGTCCTTCGGGATGTCCACCACCACGGGGCCGGGCCTGCCGGTGGTGGCGATGTGGAAAGCCTTCTTGATCGTCGTCGCGAGGTCGTTCACGTCCCTCACGAGGAAGTTGTGCTTGACCGCCGGCCGGGTGATGCCGACCGTGTCGCATTCCTGGAAGGCGTCCTCGCCGATGGCGCGGGTGGGCACCTGTCCGGTGATCACCACCATCGGGATCGAATCCATGTACGCCGTGGCGATGCCGGTGACCGCGTTGGTCACGCCGGGGCCGCTGGTCACCAGCGCCACGCCGGGCTTGCCGGTGGCGCGCGCATAGCCGTCGGCGGCATGCAGGGCGCCCTGCTCGTGGCGCACCAGGATGTGCTTAACATCCTTCTGCTTGAAGATCGCATCGTAGATGTGCAGGACGGCCCCCCCGGGGTAGCCGAATATGAACTCGACGCCCTCCGCCTTGAGGCAACGGATGACGATTTCGGCGCCCGTGAGGGTTTCGCCGGAATCAACCGACGGCGGCAGCTTGAGCTCCATGACTAAGGCCTTGTAAAGACGTGAAGTTTTTGGCGAGGGAACAGTCAACATTAGCGGTTGGTGCCGGCGCGGTCAAGCCACAATGGCTTCGCGGGAACCGTCGCCGCTGCCAGCGCTCCACCCGAACCGGTTTGTTACCATCACGCGGCGAGTCCGACCCCGGGCTGCGTCAAACAACAGGAGTTGCCCTGGCCACCAGCAAGGAGATGTCCGACTTCCTCGCATCCGTCGAGCGCCGCGCCTTCAAGCAGGCGGTGTACGCGGTGCAGGACGAGGAAGCCGCCCTCGACATCGTCCAGGACTCGATGCTGCGGCTGGCGGAGAAGTATGCCGCGCGGCCCGCGGAGGAGTTGCCGCTGCTCTTCCAGCGCATCCTGCAGAATGCGATCCGCGACCATTTCCGCCGCCAGAAGGTGCGCTCGACGTGGACCACCCTCCTCTCGGCACTCGGCCTCGGCGGCGACGACGACGAGTCGGATCCGCTCGAGACCATGCAGATCGACGACCTCGCGAATGTCCCGGTCGAGCCCGCCGAGCGCCTGGAGCAGGCCCAGGTCATGGCGGCGATCGAAGAAGCGGTGGAGTCGCTGCCCGAGCGTCAACGGGAGGCTTTCATGCTGCGTTACTGGGAAGAACTCGACGTCAGCGAGACCGCCAAGGTCATGGGATGCTCGGAAGGCAGCGTCAAGACACACTGCTCCCGAGCCACTCATGCGCTGGCGAAAATCCTGAGATCAAAAGGGATAACGCTATGAACGAAAAAGATTTTGCAGACAAGATGAAACCCTGGCTCGAGCGTGGCGCCGCCCAGGTCGGGGAATTGCAGGCGACACGGCTCAAGGCCGCGCGGCTGCGTGCCATGGAAGCGTACCGGGAGCCCGTGCGGCTCTTCGGTTTGGTGCCGGTCGGCCAGGGCACGCTGCAGACGGTTCGCTATTCGATCGTCCAGCGCTCGCTGCTGTGGGTGCCGCTGGTGGCGCTGCTGGCGACGCTGGCCATCAAGTCCGCTACCACGGGCGACACGGACCTCGGCGATCTCGATGCCCAGCTCCTCACCCAGGAGCTGCCCCCGGACGCCTTCCTGGACCAGGATTTCCGCTCGTGGCTCGGCAAGTCCCAGCCCTGATCCTGGCGGCGGTGCTGGCGCTTGCCGCCGGCAGCGTCCACGCCCAGGACCGCAGCGTGCCCCAGGTGCCGTGGTCGGCCCTGGCGCCGGACGAGCGTCGCGTGCTCGGGCCGGTCGGCCCGGATTGGGACCGCCTGCCGGGCTACCAGCAGCAACGCCTCATCTCCTCGGCGCGGCGCTATCCCACGCTGCAGCCGATCCAGCGCGAGCGCTTCGACCAGCGCATCCGCGAGTGGGCCAACATGACGCCCGAGCAGCGCCGTGCCGCGCGCGAAACCTACCAGGGGCTGCGGCGCCTGCCCCCGGATAAGCAGCACGAGCTGCGCCAGCGCTGGCTGGAGCGCCATGGCAGCGAGGGGCAGGGACGCCACAATGGCCCGGCTCGCGGCAACGGCCCGGGCGGCCGGTGACCGGGGCGGCCGGTCCGCCGCGTGCGGGCCTCTTCCGGCGCTTCGCCAGCGCCCTCTACGATCTCCTCCTCGTCACCGCGCTGGTGCTGGTGGCAACCTTCCCGTTCCTCGCGTTTTTCGGCGATTCCACCCACGGCTGGCGCCGCCATGTGCTGCAGGTGTACGTGCTGGTGGTGGCCGGCGCGTATTTCGTCGGTTTCTGGAGCCATGGGGGACAGACGCTCGCCATGAAGACGTGGCGCATCCGCGTAGTGCGCTTCGACGGCCTGCCGCTCACACGCGGCCGCGCGCTGCACCGCTACCTGCTCGCCATCCTGGGCCTGCTCGCCGTCGGCATGGGCTTCGTCTGGGCGCTCTTCGATCGGGACCGCCAGTTCCTCCACGATCGCCTCGCGGGCACCGCCATCGTGGATGCCACGCTCGCTAACGCACCTCCGCCCGCCTGAGGCCGAAGGCCGCGACCGTCCCGATGATGACGACGGGCAGCCCCGCGGAGACCAGCGCCGGCCAGTCGTTCAGCAGGCCGGCGTGCGCGAAGAGCCGGCTGGCGAAGTGGAAGATGAGCCCGATGATGATCCCCATCACGATCTTCGCGCCCGTACCGCCCGCGCGCGTGCTGCCGAGCGCGAACGGGATCGCGAGCACCATGAGGACGATCCCCGCCACCGGGTAGAAGAACTTGTTCCAGAACGCTATCTCGTAGCGCGTGGCGTTCTGGTGGTTCTCGCGCAGGTGCTCGATGTAGGCGCGCAGGTTCAGCACCGAGAGGCGATCCGGGTTCACCTTCAGCACCGCGAGGATGTCCGGCGTGAGGGCCGAATGCCAGACCGCGGTGGGCGTGCGCTCGAGCACCGCGCGGTCGCCCACGAAGCGCGTGAGCTCGACGTTGGTCAGGTTCCACTGGTTGGGGCCGCCATACCGTCCCCTCTCGGCGCGGCTGATGGCGGAGAGCCGGTACGAGGGATCGAAATCGTAGATGCGGATGTTGATGAGCTCCGTATCCGGCGTCACGTCCTGGATGTTCACGAAGCTGCGGTCGTCCTTCACCCAGAAGCCGGAGCGGAATTCGTGGGCGATGATCGCGCTGGTCGCGCGCAGCCGCAGCCCCAGCCCGATGTCCTCCGTGAACGGCGCCACCAGCTCTCCGATGCCGAGGGTGAGGATCGCGATCACCAGTCCTGCGCCCGACACGTGCCCCGCGAGCTGGCGCAGCGAGAGGCCCGACGCGCGCATCACCGTCACTTCCGATTGCTCGGACATGCGCGCGAGCGCGAAGAGCGTGCCCATCAGTCCCGCGGCGGGTAGCAGCACGTAGGCGTGCGAGGGCAGCATGAGCCCCACGTACGCCAGCATGACGCCCGCGGTGTAGTTGCCGCGGCCGACGCCGTCGAGCTCGCGGATCAGGTCGAAGAAGCCGAAGAGGGCGAGGAGCGCGGCGAGGACCAGCAGGCTGGCGCCCAGGATCTCGCGGGCGAGGTAGCGGAAAAGCACCTGCGCATTTTAGCGTGGACGGCAGGCACGCGGCGCTTCGCCCCGGGCATTGCGCCCGGGGCTCGCCGCGAAACTACAGGTTCTGCTTGAGCTGCTCGAGGATCGCCGGGTTCTCCAGCGTCGAGATGTCCTGGGTGATCGCCTCGCCCTTGGCGATCGAGCGCAACAGCCGGCGCATGATCTTCCCGGAACGCGTCTTGGGCAGGTTCTCGCCGAAGCGGATGTCCTTCGGCTTGGCGATCGGGCCGATCTCCTTGCCGACCCAGTCGCGCAACACCTTCGCGATGCGCAGCGCTTCCTCGCCCGAGGGACGCGGACCCTTCAGCACCACGAAGGCCACCACCGCTTCGCCGGTGAGGTCATCGGGACGTCCCACGACCGCCGCTTCCGCGACGAGGTCCGTGTTGGCGACCAGCGCCGACTCGATCTCCATGGTGCCGAGGCGATGGCCGGAGACGTTCAGCACGTCGTCGATGCGGCCCATGATGCGGTAGTAGCCATCCTCGTCGGTGCTCGCGCCGTCGCCCGCGAGGTAGTACTTGCCCTTGAAGTCCTCGGGAAAGTAGCTCGTTTTGTAGCGCTCCGGATCGTTCCAGATGGTGCGGATCATCGAGGGCCACGGCCGCTTGATGACCAGGATGCCGCCCTTGCCGCGGCCGACCGACTGCCCGGTCTCGTCGACGATGTCGGTGATGATGCCGGGCAGCGGCAGCGTGCACGAGCCGGGCTTGAGCGGCGTGGCGCCGGGCAGCGGCGTGATCATGTGGCCGCCGGTTTCGGTCTGCCACCACGTGTCCACGATCGGGCAACGGCTGGCACCGACCGTCTCGTAGTACCACATCCAGGCTTCCGGATTGATCGGCTCGCCGACCGTGCCGAGGATGCGCAGGCTGGAGAGGTCGTATTTCTTCGGCAGGTCCGCGCCCGCCTTGATGAGCGAGCGGATGGCCGTGGGCGCGGTATAGAACACCGTGACCTTGTGGTCCTGGATCATCTTCCAGAAGCGGCCCGCGTCCGGATAGGTCGGCACGCCTTCGAAGATGATCTCGGTGCCGCCGACCGCCAGCGGGCCGTAGGCGACGTAGGTGTGGCCCGTGACCCAGCCCACGTCGGCCGTGCACCAGAAGACATCCGTGGGCTTGTGGTCGAACACCCACTTCATCGTGAGGATGGCGTGGAGGAGATAGCCGCCGGTCGAATGCTGCACGCCCTTGGGCTTGCCGGTCGAGCCCGACGTATACAGGATGAAGAGCGGATGCTCGGCCGAAACCGGCGTGGGCTCGCAGTCCATCGGCTGGCCGCGCGTCACCTCTTCCCAGGTGAGGTCGCGCCCCGCCTTCATGGCCACCTTGGAGCCCGTGCGCTGGTACACCACCACGTGGCGTACCCCTTCGCATTCGCCCATCGCGATCGCCTCGTCCACGGCGGGCTTGAGGGTGATCTCCTTGCCGCCCCGCATCTGGCCGTCGGCCGTGATCACCGCGACCGCGCCCGCGTCGACGATGCGTTCCTGCACGCTCTTCGCGGAGAAGCCGCCGAACACCACCGAATGCGTGGCGCCGATGCGCGCGCAGGCCTGCATGGCCACCACCGCCTCGATCGACATCGGCAGGTACACCAGCACCCGGTCGCCCTTCTGGATGCCGAGCTTCTTGAGGCCGTTCGCGAACTGGCAGACGCGGTGGTAGAGCTCCTTGTAGGTGACTTTCGTCACCGTGCCGTCGTCGGCCTCGAAGATGATCGCGACCTTGTTCGGCTGGGTGCGCAGGTGGCGCTCGAGGCAGTTCTCGGAGGCGTTCAGCTCGCCGTCGGCGAACCACTTGAAGAATGGGGCGTTGGATTCGTCGAGCGTCTGCGTGAAGGGCTTGGTCCAGCGCAGCTCGTTCCTCGCCTGCTTCGCCCAGAAGCCCTCGAAGTCGCTCGCGGCCTCCGCGCACATCGCCTCGTAAGCGGCCATGCCCGAAATATTGGCCTGCCTCACCAGCGCCTCGGGCGGATGGAAGACACGCGTTTCGTTCAGGACCGTTTCGATGGTGGCGGACTTCGCGGGGGACTCGATGGTCGTCATATCAACTCTCCTCCTCAGGATGCGTCGAGTTATAGCATAGGCTGTTCGGGGGCCCGGCGCGGCGGCGATGACGGGCCAGACCGTCCGCCTCGGGTCCCGCGCGCGGGAATCGAAACCGGACATTAATCAAGTCTTATAGAAGACCGTTTGACGCACCGCAACAAAGCGCGCAAGCTTGGCCCGCGGTCCCTTCGCAGGAAAATCCTTCCCATGAGTGTCGTCCTCTCCCACACGCCGCCGGCGACGCCGCCCGCGGCCCGCCGCAGCTCGGTCGATATCCTCGGCGACTACTGGCCCGGCATCCAGATCTACTACCCGCCCGTGAAATACGCGCCCTCGCTCGGCATCTACGAGGATCTCGAGCAGGCCGCGCAGCGTTTCCGCAAGCACGGCTGGAACACCACCGCGCACACGCTGCTCTTCGACCTCGAGGATGGCTGCCGGCAGAAGGAGATGAGCCGCGAGCTGCTGCGCCGCGAGCTGCCGCTGCTGCCGCGCAAGAAGGAGGTGCAGGTGGCGGTGCGCATCAACCCGTTCCGCACCGACGAGTACGAGAAGGACCTGCAGCTGGTCCGCGACCTGGCCGACAGCTTCGACGTGGTGATGCTGGCCAAGGCGGGCGAAGCCTACGGCTCCCCCGAGATCCGCGACCTCTCCGCGGTGCTGGTGGGCTTGAACCACCGCATCACCATCCAGCCGATCATCGAGCACCCCAAGTCGCTCAAGATCGCGCCCGAGCTCATGCAGTACCCGACGGTCAAGCACGTGGTCTTCGGCATCCACGACTTCTCCAAGGCGATGGGCATCCACATCACGCCGCGCGGATGGACCGAGGAGCTCAAGTTCTACCTGCACGACATCCTGTTCGAGGCGCGCATCGCGGGCAAGGGTGTCATCGGCGGCGTGGAGACGCTCATCGGGACTTCCGCCATGCCCGAGGATTTCGTCGAGCCCGACGACGTGCGCCGCTGGCTGGACCTGCACGGCGACGACGAGTCGCGCGTGGTGTACCGCCACGCCTGCGAGGAGGCCTCGATGGGGCTTTCCGGCAAGCAGGTGATCCATCCGTCGCACATCCATCCGTGCAAGGTGGCGTTCACGCCCTCGCCTTCGGAGATCAAGACGCGCATCGCCATCCTGCGCGCGGCGATCGAGGCGGATGCGCTGCTCGGCGGCGCCATCAAGTTCGAGGGCGAGATGCTCGATCCGCCCATGTTCGGCAAGGCGCTGCAGACGCTGCTCCGCGCCCATGCGCTGCACGCGCTCTCCGACGACGACACCGGGTTCGCGATCGAGGTGCTGCGCAAGCTTCCCGCGCAGGTGGTGCGCGAGAACTGGCCTTATGGTGTGATTCTTTAAACCAAAAGCGAAACACGGAGAGCACGGAGAAGGCACGGAGACCCACGGAGAAAACCAGATGCGTCTTTCGGGGTCAGGGTGCGTGGCTTCGAACCTCATTCACCGACCCAACGATTTTGCTTTTCTCCGTGGCTCTCCGTGCCTTCTCCGTGCTCTCGGTGTTCAGCTTTAATTTTCTAAAATGGAAACAGCGATAGCGTCCACGGAGTGGAAGTGGGAAGTCCCGGAATTCCTCAACATCGGGACCGCCTGCACCGACGCGCATATCGGCACGCCGGTAGCCGCGCGCACGGCGATGATCGTCGAGGACGATGCGCTGGGCACGAGCGCCATCACCTACCGGGAGCTGGCCGATCGCACCGGCCGCTTCGCGCAACTGCTGCGCAACCTCGGGCTCGAACGCGGCGACCGCGTGCTGGTGCGGCTCCCCAACTCGATCGACTATCCCACCGCGTTCCTGGGTGCGATGAAGCGCGGGGCGATCGCAGTGCCGACGTCCACGCTGCTCACGGCCGACGAGGTCGAATACCTCGCGCGCGATTCGGGTGCGCGTGCGCTGGTGATCGACCGCGCCGCATGGTCGGCGATGGCCGCGAAGCTCGCGGGCAAGGACTCGCTCGAATTCGTGTTGCTGACCGGGGCCGGGCCCGTGGAACGGGTGGCGGGGGTCACCGTGCTGGCGCTCGAAGCCGAGCTCGCGCGCATCGCCACAGTCGAGCCCGCGGAGCGCACGCGTGCCAGCGATCCGGCCTATCTCGTGTACACGTCGGGCACGACCGGCTACCCCAAGGGCGTGCTGCACGCACATCGCTCGCTCATCGGCCGCGCTCCCGCCTCGATCTACTGGTTCGACTTCGCGCGCGACGATGGCGGCAGCGCCGCCACCGACCGCATCGTGCACTCCGGGAAGTTCAACTGGACGTACGTGCTCGGCTCCGCGCTCATGGATCCGCTGTACCGCGGCAAGACCGTGATCGCGCACGAGGGCCGCAACGACGCCTCGACCTGGCCGCGCCTCATCGCCCGGCACGCCGCGACCATCTTCATCGGGGTGCCGACGATCTACCGCCAGATCCTGCAGAAGACGCAGTTCACGCGCAGCGACGTACCGAGCCTGCGCCACTGCATGAGCGCCGGCGAGCACCTTTCCGACGAGGTCTTCGTGGCGTGGAAGGAGCGCTTCGGCCTCGACATCTACGAGGCGGTGGGCATGAGCGAGTTCAGCTACTACCTCTCGCAGGGCAAGCAACGCCCGATCCGCCCCGGCAGCGCCGGATTTCCCCAGCCCGGCCATGGCGTGAAGCTGCTCGACCCGGAAACCCTGCGCGAAGTGGCCCCGGGCGACGAAGGCATGATCTGCATCCCGCAGGACGATCCCGGCCTCTTCCTCGATTACTGGAAGCTGCCCGGGGAAACCGCGCGGCTCAAGCACGACGGCTGGTTCCTCACCGGCGACTACGCGCGCTACGACGGCGACGGCTACCTCTGGTTCCTCGGCCGCAAGGACGACATCATCAAGAGCTTCGGCTATCGCGTGTCGCCCTACGAGGTCGAGCGCGTGCTGAAGAGCCACCCGGCCGTGGCCGATTGCGCGTGCATCGCCGAGGAGGCGGGGCAGGACAAGCGCCTGGTGGTGGCGTACGTGATCCCGCAACCGGCCGCGACCGCCACGCCCGACGAGCTCCTCGCCTTCGGCCGCGAGCACCTCGCCGCGTACAAGGCGCCGAAGGTGGTGTACTTCGCGCAGGATTTCCCGCGCACCGCCAATGGTAAAATCCGTCGTCGGGACATCACTCCACGGATCGCCGTCGCGCGCTCCGCGTCCTGATCCTTCCGCACCGTAAAGCCACCACCCCATTCATCGCACGGCCGAGCCCTGAAGCGCGCGGCATCCAACCGGGAAAGACCATGACCGTCATCCGCGAAGAGGATTTCATCCAGTCGGTCGCCGACGCGTTCCAGTTCATCAGCTACTACCATCCGAAGGACTACATCCAGAATCTCTACGAGGCGTACCAGCGCGAGGAGTCGCCCGCGGCGAAGGACGCGATGGCGCAGATCCTCATCAACTCGCGCATGGCCGCGGAGGGCCACCGGCCCATCTGCCAGGACACCGGCATCGCCATCGCCTTCATCCGCGTGGGCATGGAGGTGCGCTGGGATACGAAGCGATCCCTCGAGCAGCTCGTGAACGAAGGCGTGCGCCGCGCCTACACCAATGCGGACAACCCGCTGCGCGCCTCGATGCTCGCGGATCCGGACGGCAAGCGCGTGAGCACCGGCGACAACACGCCCGCGGTCACGCACGTGGAGCTCGTTCCCGGCGACAAGGTCGAGGTGATCGTGGGCGCCAAGGGCGGCGGCTCGGAGAACAAGTCCAAGTTCGCGATGCTGCTGCCGAGCGATTCCATCGTCGACTGGGTGCTGAACCTGGTGCCCACGATGGGTGCGGACTGGTGCCCGCCGGGGCTGCTCTCGCTCGGCATCGGCGGCTCGCCGGAGAAGGCGATGCTGATCGCCAAGTGGGGCATGATGGAGCCGATCAACATCCACGAGCTCAAGGCACGCGGACCCTCGAACCGTGCGGAAGAGCTGCGCCTCGAGCTCTTCGAGAAGGTGAACGCGCTGGGCGTGGGCGCCCAGGGCCTGGGCGGCCTCACCACCGTGCTCGACGTGAAGGTGAACGACTACCCGACGCATGCGGCGTCGAAGCCGGTGGCGCTGCTGCCCAATTGCGCCGCCACGCGCCACGCGCATTTCTTCCTCGACGGCAGCGGGCCCGCGAGGCTCGAGCCGCCGTCGCTCGACGACTGGCCGCGCCTCACGCTCGACTTCGCCTCCAGCCGCCGCGTGAACCTGGATACGCTCACCAAGGCCGAGATCGCGTCGTGGAAGTCCGGCGAGCGGCTGCTCCTCTCGGGCAAGCTCCTCACCGGCCGCGATGCCGCGCACAAGCGCATGGTGGACATGATGGCGCGCGGCGAAAAGCTGCCCGTGGACATGCGCAACCGCTTCATCTACTACACCGGGCCCGTCGATCCGGTGCGCGACGAAGTGGTCGGCCCCGCGGGCCCCACCACCAGCTCGCGCATGGACAAGTTCGTGGAGCCGGTGCTCGAGAAGACCGGGCTCATCGGCATGGTCGGCAAGAGCGAGCGCGGCCCGGTCGCGATCGAATCCATCCGCAAGCACGGCGCGGTCTACTGCATCGCCGTCGGCGGTGCGGCGTACCTCGTCTCGAAGGCGATCCGGGGCTCGCGCATCCTCGCGTTCGAGGACCTCGGCATGGAAGCCATCCGCGAGTTCGACGTGAAGGACATGCCGGTGATCGTCGCGGTGGACACGAAGGGCGACGCGGTCCACAAGACCGGGCCGGCCCAGTGGCGCGCGAAGATCGGCAAGATTCCCGTCGCCATCGCTTGATCGGGGAGACCGCATGTCGCGGCCCGCGCTGAAGGCGGTCGGGTCGGCGGATGGGCTCTGGCTCGCGCGCGAGGCGCAGCGCCGGCGTCCCCTCGTGGTGCTCACCGCGTCGGCGCGCGATGCCGAGCGGCTGCGCGAGGAGATCGCGTGGTTCGAGCCGCGCCTGCGCGTTCACCGGCTCCCCGACTGGGAGATCCTGCCGTACGACCAGATGTCGCCGCACCCGGACCTCGTCTCCGAGCGGCTCGCGACACTCTGGCAGTTCGCGAACGGCGCGTTCGATGCGGGCATCGTCCCCATCACCACCGCGCTGCAGCGGCTGCCGCCGCGCTCGTACCTCGCCGGCCGCACGTTCGACCTGAAGGCGAAGACGCGCCTCGACCTCGACGCGATGAAGTCGCAGCTCGTGCTCGCGGGCTACTCGCATGTGCAGCAGGTGATGACGCCGGGCGAGTTCTGCGTGCGCGGCGGGCTCATCGATCTCTTTCCGACCGGCAGCGCGGTGCCCTACCGCATCGACCTCGTCGGCGACGAGATCGAGACCATCCGCACCTTCGACGTCGATAGCCAGCGTTCGATCTACCCGGTGACCGAGGTCCGCATGCTGCCGGCGCGCGAGTTCCCGCTCGACGAGGAAGGGCGCGCGCATTTCCGCGAGTGCTTCCGCGAGAAGTTCGAGGGCGATCCCACGCGAAGCCGCGTGTACAAGGACGTTTCCAACGGCGTCGCACCCGCGGGCGTCGAGGCTTACCTGCCGCTCTTCTTCGACGAGCCCGCCACCCTCTTCGACTACGTGCCGCGCGGGGCGACCTTCATCGTGCACGGCGCGGTCGCCACCGCGGCCGAGGGCTTCTGGAAGGACCTCAAGTCGCGCCACGAGCTGCTGCGCGGCGACCGCGATCGGCCGCTTCTCCCGCCGGCGGACCTCTACATGCCGGTCGAGGATCTCTTCGTCGCGTTGCAGGCCGAGGAGCGCATCGACATGGTGCCGCGCCAGTCCACGCCCGAGGATGCACAGGAGCGCGATCCCTTCTTCGTCGGCGCCGACGTGCCGCGCATCGAGGTCGACCGCCGCTCGGTCGAGCCGCTGGCGCCCCTCAAGGCCTTCGCCGGCTCGACGCGCGATCGCATCCTCATCGTGGCCGAGAGCGCCGGGCGGCGCGAGACGCTGTCGCAGTTCTTCGCCGAGCACGACTTCCACCCGGTGCTGGTGGACGACTGGGCGCGCTTCCTCGATTCCGTGCATCCCATCGCGATGACGTACGGCCCGGTGGCGGCCGGGTTCGCGCTGCCCGACGAGCAGCTCGCGATCATCACCGAGGCCGAGCTCTATCCGGGACAGGTGCGCCAGGCGCGCCGCCGCGACATGCGCGCGAAGACCAGTGCCGAAGGCATGGTGCGCGACCTGGCGGAGGTCAAGCCCGGCGACCCGGTGGTCCACAGCCAGCACGGCATCGGCCGCTATCTCGGGCTCGTCACGCTCGACCTCGGCGAGGGCGAGATGGAGTTCCTGCACCTCGAGTACGAGGCCGGCGACAAGCTCTACGTGCCCGTTTCACAGCTCCACGTGATCAGCCGCTATACCGGGGCCGCTCCCGAGTCGGCGCCCCTGCATCGCCTCGGCAGCGGGCAATGGGACAAGGCCAAGCGCAAGGCCGCGCGCCAGGTGCGCGACACCGCGGCGGAGCTGCTCGACCTCTACGCCAAGCGGCTCGCGCGCGAGGGCTACGCGTTCCCGCTCAAGATGCAGGAATACGAGGCGTTCGCCGCCACCTTCCCGTTCGAGGAAACGCCCGACCAGACCGAAGCCATCCAGTCGGTGATCGTCGACATGACGCTGGGGCGGCCGATGGACCGGCTGGTCTGCGGCGACGTGGGCTTCGGCAAGACGGAGGTCGCCATGCGCGCGGCCTTCATCGCCGTGGCTGCCGGCAAGCAGGTGGCGATCCTCGTGCCGACGACGCTCCTCGCCGAGCAGCATTTCCAGAACTTCAGCGACCGCTTCTCGAGCTTCCCCGTCAACATCGCGGAGCTGTCGCGCTTCAGGAGTCCCAAGGAAGTCGCCAAGTCGCTGGAGGGCCTGGAGAACGGGCGGATCGATATCGTCATCGGCACGCACAAGCTGATCCAAACCGGCGTCACCTTCAAGAACCTCGGCCTCGTCATCATCGACGAGGAGCACCGCTTCGGGGTGCGGCAGAAGGAGCAGCTGAAGAAGCTGCGCGCGCAGGTGGACGTCCTCACGCTCACCGCCACGCCGATTCCGCGCACGCTCGGGATGGCGCTGGAGGGCCTGCGCGACTTCTCCGTGATCGCGACCGCGCCGCAGCGGCGGCTCTCGATCAAGACCTTCGTGCAGCGGCTCTCGAACGGCGTCGTGCGCGAGGCGGTGCTGCGGGAGTTGAAGCGCGGCGGGCAGGCCTATTACCTCTACAACGAGGTCGATACCATCGAGAACCGCCGCGCGGAGCTCGAAGAGCTGCTGCCCGAGGCGCGCATCGCGGTGGCGCACGGCCAGATGCGCGAGCGCGAGCTGGAGAGCGTGATGCGCGACTTCTACCACCAGCGCTCGAACGTGCTGCTGTGCTCCACGATCATCGAGACCGGCATCGACGTGCCCACCGCGAACACGATCATCATCCATCGCGCCGATCGCTTCGGTCTCGCGCAGCTGCACCAGTTGCGGGGACGTGTCGGCCGCTCGCACCACCAGGCGTACGCGTACCTGCTCACCCCGCCCGAGGAAGGGTTGTCCGCATCGGCGAAGAAGCGGCTGGAGGCGATCCAGTTGATGGAGGACCTGGGCGCGGGCTTCTATCTCGCGATGCACGACCTGGAGATCCGCGGCGCGGGCGAAGTGCTGGGCGAATCGCAGTCCGGCGGCATCCACGACATCGGCTTCGCGCTCTACACCGACATGCTGAACCACGCGGTGCGCAGCCTGAAGAAGGGCAAGGAGCCGGACCTCTCGCGGCCGATCGAGGTCGGCACCGAGGTGAACCTGCACGCCCCGGCGCTCCTGCCCGAAACCTATTGCGGCGACGTGCACGAGCGGCTGGTGATCTACAAGCGGCTCGCGAACTGCGTGACCGAGGACGAGCTCGACCGCCTCACCGAGGAGCTGGTCGACCGCTTCGGCCCGTTGCCCGAGCCCGCGCGGGTGCTGCTCGAATGCCACAAGCTGCGCATCCTCGGTGCGCCGCTGGGCGTGCAGAAGATCGACGCTTCCTCCACCGGCATCGTGGTGCAGTTCGTGCCGGAGCCGCCGGTCGAGCCGCGCAAGATCCTCTCGCTGGTGCAGTCGAGCCGTATCTATCGCCTGCCCGGCCCCGACCGCGTGCGCATCGAGGCGAAGCACGAGGACCTGCGCCAGCGAGTGGGCGAGGTGCGGCAATTCCTGAGGAAGCTCGCATGAGCACCAACCTGGTCGTCCAGGGCGAGGATGTCGCCACTCCCGATCTCAAGGCATTGCATCGCATCGCGCACGGAGGCGCCATCGAGCGCGTCGGCGACAACGCCTTCCGCATCACCGAGGCGGATCCCGCGACGCGCGAGAGCGTCGCCACCCATTGCGCCCAGGCACGCCTCGACTGGGCCTTCGTGCCGGCGGGCCGCTCGCTGCGCGATTTCCGGCTGCTCGCGATGGACATGGATTCCACGCTGATCTGCATCGAGTGCATCGACGAGATCGCCGACTTCGCCGGCCGCAAGGCGGAGGTGGCCGCGGTGACCGCGAGCGCCATGCGCGGCGAGATCGACTGGCCCGAGAGCCTGCGACAGCGCGTGGCCGCGCTGGAGGGCCTCGAGGAAGCGGCGCTGGAGCGCGTCTACGCGGAGCGGCTGCGCTTCAATCCGGGGGCGGAGCGGCTCATCGCAGCGGCGCGGCGCTGCGGCGTGAAGACGCTGCTGGTCTCGGGCGGCTTCACCTACTTCACGGATCGCGTGCGCGAGCGGCTGCAGCTCGACCACGCCTTCTCGAACGTGCTGGTGGTGGAAGGCGGCAGGCTCACCGGCCGGGTGACGGGGCCGCTCGTCGATGCGGCGGGCAAGGCCGGGCACGTGGCGCGGCTCAAGCGGGAAATGGGCATTTCGGCCGGGCAGGTGCTGGCGATCGGGGACGGCGCCAACGACCTGCCGATGATGGCCGAGGCGGGCACCAGCATCGCCTACCACGCGAAGCCGGTGGTGAAGGCGCGGGCTTCCTGCGCGCTCGACTACGCGGGCCTGGACGGCGTGCTCAACCTGTTCCCGGAATCCTCGTCATCGTCCCTCTCCTGACGCGGCAGGGGAAAGTAGGCGTAGCCCGGCTGCGGCACGGCCGCTTCCGAGTTCTCCCGGGCGGTCTGCAGATCCTGCGGGCGGTCCCACCAGGTGAGGCGGTTCTTGTACTGCTGTTCGGTCACCTGCGGGTTCTTCGCCTTGAACTCGCGCAGGAAGCGGGTGAATTCGGACTCGTACATCGCGGCACCGGTTGACTGATTCATCGCTATCCTAACGGATAATGATCGGCCCCATGCGTTTCACCTACCCGCGCTCCTTCGTCTCGCTGCTGCTGCTCGGCTTCACCATCGTGGCCGCGCCGCTCATGGTCGCGCTGTTTTCCAACGCGCTCGCCTTCGAGCAGCTCGCGGAGCTCTCCGAGAAGGAAGTCCATTCGGCGGTGAAGGTGACGCAGGCGAGCCGGTCGCTGCTCACGCTCGCCACCGCGCTCGAGCGCTCGGCGCGGCAGTACGCGATCGCGGGGGAGCCGAGCTTCCTCGAGGCCTACCAGGCCAGCCGCGGCTCGTTCGTGACCACCCTCGCGCAGCTCGAGGCCATGCCGCTCAGCGCCGCGCAGCGCGACACGCTGAAGACCATCGAGGCCGAGTCGGACGCGATCCACGAGGCCATCGCCCGCACCGGGCCCACCCCGCAGCTCTCGCAGCGCCTCGCACGGGACTTCGCGGCGTTGTCGGGACCCGTGCATGCGCTGGTGGACCTCGGCGACCACGTGATCGACGCCAGCATCGAACAGTTGCGCGCGCAGGCGGTCCAATCACGCAACAGCGTCTTCTGGCTGATGATCGCGCTGGTCCCCACGGCCATCCTGCTCATCGCCTCGTTCACGTTCCTCATCTCCCGCCCGATCACGCAGGTGAGCGCGGGCATCCGCTCGCTCGGCGAAGGACAGTTCGGCCGCGCGATCCACATCGAGGGCCCCGGTGACATGGTGCGACTGGGCGAGCAGCTCGACTGGCTGCGCGAGCGGCTGGTGACGCTGGAAGCGCAGAAGACGCGCTTCCTGCAGCACATCTCGCACGAGCTGAAGACGCCGCTCACGGCGCTGCGCGAGGGCTCCGATCTCCTCTCCTCGGGCGTGGTCGGCAACCTCAACGCCGAGCAACGCGAGATCGCCCGCATCCTCCAGGAGAACTCGATCGAGCTGAGGAAGCTCATCGAGGGCCTGCTCAACTACAGCGCCGTGCACGCGCAGACCTCCTACCTCGACGCCAAGATCGTCCCGTTGAAGGACGTGATCCGCCGCGTCATCAACGACCGCAAGCTCGCCATCGTCGCCAAGGGCATCCGCATCGAGCTCAACACCGAGCACGTGGCCGCCTACTGCGACGAGGAGAAGATCCGCGTGGTCCTGGACAACCTGCTGTCGAACGCGGTCAAGTACTCGCCCGAGCGCGGCCTCGTCTCGATCAAGCTGTACAAGGACCGCGGCGACGCGGTGTTCGAGGTGCTCGACGAGGGCCCGGGCATCCCGCAGGCCGAGCGCGAGAAGGTGTTCGAGGCTTTCTACCGCGGCGCCGATGCGCCCGTGGCCGCGATCAAGGGCAGCGGCCTCGGGCTGTCGATCGTGAAGGAGTACGTGACGCTGCATCGCGGCAGCGTCGAGGTGCTCGAGGGACCCGGTGCCCACTTCCGCATCCGCATCCCGCGCCGCAAGAGCGATTCCGAGGAGCGCGCCGCATGATGCGCGCGGCCGCCTGCGCCGCGGCGCTCCTGCTGCTCACGGGCTGCGCGCAGCTCGAGCAACTCTTCGCCTCGCCCGGCAGCTCCGCTTCGGCCGCGCCGGCAAGCCCGGCCTCCCATCGCCCGCCCGACGACGTGATCGCCTACCTCGGCACCCTGCGCGGCATGAACGAGGCCGCGATCACCCGGGAGGTCGCCCGCCAACGGCAGGTGGTCGCCCACGACAACTCCGATATCGCCCGCACGCGGCTGGCACTCGCGCTCAGCCTTTCGCCGCAGGGCGAGGATCAGGAAGTTCTTTCGTTGGTCGAACCCGTGGCGCGGAAGGATTTGGCGCGGCCGGATGTTCGTGCAATGGCAAGCTTCTTGCAAGCGATGATCGGCGAACGCCGTCGGCTCCGGGAGAGTGCCGCGGCCGCCAACGCGAAGGCCCGGGACGATCGCCGGGCCGCGGATGCGCAGAAGCAGCGGGCCGACGGCCTGCAGGAGCGCGCCGCCCAGCTTCAACAGAAGCTGGACGCGTTGACGGAGCTCGAGAAAAGCCTCTCCGACAGACAAACGAATCGCTGATGCCCCCACAAGGAAAAGCTGCGCTGTTGCTGGTTGACGACGACCCGGACCTGCTCCGGCTCCTCGCCATTCGCCTCAAGGCCAACGGCTATGGCGTGACCGCCGTCGAAAGCGGCCAGAAGGCCCTCGCCTCGATCGCGGCCACCCGCCCGGACCTTGTCCTCACCGACCTGCGCATGGCGGGCATGGACGGCATGGGCCTCTTCCAGGAGATCCAGGCCACCTACCCCGGCCTGCCCGTGATCATCCTCACCGCCCACGGCTCGATCCCCGAGGCCGTCGCCGCCGTGAAGCGCGGCGTCTTCGGCTACCTCACCAAGCCGTACGACGCGGACGAGCTGCTCGGCCAGATCGAGCGCGCGCTCACGCTGCATGGCGGCTCCTCCGCGATGCAGGCAGGCGTGGGCCAGCTCTGGCGCGAGGACATCGTCACGCGCTCCACCCTCGTGGAAGACCTCCTCGCCAAGGCGCAGCGCGTGGCCGCGGGCGACGCGAGCGTGCTGATCCAGGGCGAGAGCGGCAGCGGCAAGGAGCTGCTGGCGCGCGCCATCCATCGCGCGAGCCCGCGCGCGAACCACCCCTTCATCGCGATCAACTGCGGCGCCATCCCGGAAACCCTGCTGGAAAGCGAGCTCTTCGGCCACACCAAGGGCTCGTTCACCGGCGCCATCGCGGACCAGCCCGGCCTCTTCGTCGCCGCGAACAAGGGCACGCTCTTCCTCGACGAGATCGGCGACATGCCCTTGGCGCTCCAGGTGAAGCTGCTGCGGGTGATCGAGACGCGCGAGGTCCGGCCCATCGGCGCCACGCGCTCGACGCCCTTCGACGTGCGCATCATCTCCGCGACCCACCGCGACCTCGCCCGCGAGAAGGAGAACGGCACCTTCCGCGAGGATCTCTACTATCGCCTGAACGTGGTGAACCTGAAGCTCCCCGCGCTCGACGAGCGCCCGGAGGACATCTCGCTCCTGGCCGAGCATTTCCTCGGCAAGCTGGCACCGCGCTACGGGCGCGAGAAATCCGCGTTCTCGCCCGAGGCGCTGGAGCTGCTGGTGAAGGCGAAGTGGCCCGGCAACGTACGCCAGCTCTACAACGTGGTCGAGCAGTCGATCGCGCTCTGTCCCACGGAGATCATCCCCCGCACGTTCGTGGAGCAGGCGATCCAGGTCGAGATGCACGAGATGACGTCGTTCGAGGACGCGCGCAAGCGCTTCGAGCGCGACTACCTCACGCGCATCCTCAAGCTCACCAAGGGGAGCGTCACGCAGGCCGCGAAACTTGCACGGCGCAATCGCACCGAGTTCTACAAGCTGCTGCAGCGCCACGGCATCGAGGCCGCGCTCTTCAAGACCGACGCGAACACCCGCACGTAGCTGCGACGCTACAGGTTGTAGCTGTCGTTCTACAACGACAGGGAAAAACGCCGTTGCATCAAGGGGTTGAATCGGATAGTGTGGAGCCTTGTCGCCGGGCTGCGACGCATTGCCGCAGGTGCCCCAACCCCGGATCGGACCCTTGAACGCAAGTCGTTGATTGCACAAGGATCACAAAAAGTGGCACCGACATTGCTTTAGTAATCTCCGAGCGCCCTCCCCCGGGCGCTGCTCCCTCGGGAGCACCGGCACGAATGGCCCATCCCTCCATTCGTGCTGGTCAGGTCCCTCCTATTCAAGAGTGCGCCTTGTGGGGCAGGTTGATCCTGCCCCTTTTTTTTTGCGCCGCGATACACCTCCGATCCAGGCCGCGGGTGAAATGCCCCGCCGCGCCGGCGCTCATTGGTGAATCGATTTCACAAGCCCATTCGAATTGCCGCGGTTTATCGTTGCTGTCCGCGGCGCGATCATGGTTGCCTGGCAACGACAAACCCATCCCATGCTCCGAGGCGCAATACGCAGCGGATTGAATGCAGGCCGGGACGAACTGACGGGAGACGCGAATGAAAGCGGCAGTGCTCCACAAGCCCTACGACGTGCGCTTCGAGGAGCGCCCCGATCCCGGAATCGAGCAGCCCACGGACGCGATCATCCGCATGTCGGCCACCTGCGTGTGCGGCTCCGACCTCTGGCCGTATCGCGGCGCCAATCCCATCGACGGGCCGACCACGATGGGCCATGAATACTGCGGCGTCGTCGAGGAGGTGGGCAGCGCCGTGAAGTCGGTGCGCCCCGGCCAGTTCGTGATCGGCGGCTTCGCGTTCTCGGACAACACGTGCCCGAACTGCAAGGCCGGCTATCAATCGGGATGCATGCACGGCGGCTTCTTCAGCACGGCGCAGGCGCCGTACCTGCGCGTGCCGCTCGCCGACGGAACCTTGATCGCGACTTCCGGCAAGCCGCGCGGCGACATGCTCGCGAGCCTTCTCACCGTATCCGATGTCCTCGCGACCGGCTGGTTCGCCGCGGACGCCGCGAACGTGCAGCCGGGCAAGACCGTGGCGGTGGTGGGCGACGGCGCCGTGGGACTCCTCGCCGTCCTCTCTGCCAGGCAGATGGGCGCCGAACGCATCATCGCCATGAGCCGCCACAAGGCGCGGCAGGACCTCGCGCGCATCTTCGGCGCGACCGATATCGTCGAGGAGCGCGGCGAGGAAGGCGTCGCGCGGATCAGGGAGATGACGAAGGGCGTCGGCGCCGACTGCGTCTGCGAGTGCGTGGGTACGCAGGAATCGATGAGCCAGGCGCTCGGATCGACGCGGCGCGGCGGATACCTGTCATACGTGGGCGTGCCGCACGGCGTCACCTTCGATGGCTTCACGGTTTTCTTCTCGCATGCCCACCTGCACGGCGGTCCCGCGCCCGTGCGCCGCTTCATGCCGGAGCTGATCGAGCTGGTGGAGAACGGCACGATCGATCCGGGGAAGGTGTTCGATCTCACGCTGCCGCTGGAGCGGGTGGCGGAAGGCTATCGCGCGATGGACGAGCGCCGGGCGATCAAGACGCTGCTCCAGCCTTGAGGACTGCTGCGTGGCGCCCGCCCGCGGGCGCGGGCGCTCAGGACGGCTGCTTCACCTCGACGGGAATGGAGGCGTACCAGTCCGCGAGTGCCTCGATGTCCTCGTCGGTGAGGGTCCTCGCCATGAGGCTCATCACCTCGTGCTTGCGCGTGCCGCTGCGGAAAGCCTTGAGCTGCGTCACCAGGTAGGCGCGAACCTGGCCCGCCAGGTGGGGCGCGTCGGGCGCCACGCTGACGCCGAACGGGCCGTGGCAGCTCGCGCAAAGGCGCGACTTGGCGCGCCCGGGAAGATCGGCGCCCGCCGCCGCGAGGGCAGCGAGCGCCAGGCACGCCACGGCGACTGCGGCGAGCCTCACTTCTTCGCGGTCTCCCCGACGTAGGTCACGCGGTAGATCGCGCCGGCGAAGTCGTCGGAGATGAGCAGCGACCCGTCCTTCATCACGGCCACGTCGACGGGACGGCCGCGATACGTGCCGGTCTCGTCGTCGAGCCAGCCCTCGGCGAACACGCGCGTGGACTGCGCGGTGCCGTCGGGCTTGAGGCTCGTGAACATGATGCGCGCGCCGACGGGCTTGGTGCGGTTCCACGAGCCGTGCTGCGCGGAGAAGATGCCGCCCTGGTACGACGACGGGAACTGCTTGCCGGTGTAGAACGTCATGCCGAGGTCCGCCGCATGCGCGTCCATGAGCACTTCCGCGTTCGTCACGTTGGTCGGCAGCGGGTCCTTGTCGTAGCCGAACTCGGTGATGCGCGTCTTGCCCTGGATCCACGGGTAGCCGAAGAACTGGCCGATCTTCGTGGCGCGGTTGAGCTCGCCGGCGGGAATGTCGTCACCCATGCCGTCGGTCTGGTTGTCCGTGAACCAGAGCGTGCCGTCCTTCGGGTTGAAGTCCATGCCGACGGAGTTGCGCACGCCCGTGGCGTACACCTCGCGCTTGCTGCCGTCGAACGGGTTCATGCGGATGATGCCGCCGATGCCGTGCTCGGTGAATTCCTTGAGCTTCTCGCGCGGGGGGACGTTGAACGGCTGCCCGAGCGTGATGTACAGCATGTTGTCCTTGCCCACGCGGCAGGTGCGGGCGCCATGGTTGAACGACTCGTCCTCGACCGGGATGAGCTTGCCCTGCGGCACCACCTCGATCACGGCGACATCCGGGCCTTCATAGAAGAACTCCGCCGCGGGGAAGTTGAGGACGCGGTTGTGCTCGACCACGACGAGGAACCCGTCCTTGGTCCAGCACACCCCGTTGGGCACGCTGAACTTGAGCGAGGGTGCGAACGGCTTCACCTCGTCGGCGATGCCGTCGCTGTTGCGGTCGGTCACCGCCCAGACGGTGGTCTTGCGCGTGCCGACGAAAAGCATGTTCGTGGACGGCGCGATCGCCATGTGCCGCGCATCCGGCACCACCGCAAAAAGCTCGATCCTGAACCCGGGCGGCAGCTTGACGCGCTTCAGGTTCTCGCGGATGGCGTCCGCATTGGCGCCGGTCTGCGGCACCGGCGGGATGTTGAGGTCCGTGCCCGAGACCTTGAACTGCTTCAGCTTCTCCATGTTCTGCGACTGCGCGACTGCGGAAGAGCTCATCGCCAACGCAGCGATCAACGCGAGGGCGCCGCTTCCCTGGTACAGGCGTTTCGTCATGGCATCTTCTCCTCGTCAGGGGGGAAAACAAGGACAACCCGCGCAGATGCTACGCCTGCGTTGCACCTGTTAACAACCCGGTTCACTCTGCGCGAATGTTGGCCTCCCTGAAAAGCCTCGCGTAGCGGGCCAGCTGCTCGCGCGTGGCGACGCCGAGCTCGGCGGGCGTCGTGCCGCGCACGGTGAGCCCCTGGTCCGCGAATTTCGCACGCACTTCCGGATCGGCGAGCGCCTTCACGATCTCGCTGTGCAGGCGTTCCACGATCTCCTTCGGGGTGCCTGCCGGGGCCATGATCGTGAACCACGAGTTGAACGTGAAGCCCGGCAGCCCGGTGGTGGAAACCGTGGGCACCCCGGGAAACTGCGGCAGCGGCGCCGGAGTGGCCACGCCGATCAACCGCGCCCGGCCGCCGCGCACGAGGCCCGCCACCGTGGCGAGGCCCTGGAATGCGACCGGCACCTCGCCCGCCGCGACGCCCAGCGCCGCCTGCGAGGCGCCCTTGTACGGCACGTGCGTCATGCGGATGCCGGCGCTCGAGGCGAAAAGCGCCATCGCGATGTGCTGCGGGCTGCCGTTGCCGCCGGAGCCGAAATCCACCTTGCCCGGGGCGGCCTTCGCCGCCGCGATGAGGTCGGCCGCGCTCCTGTAAGGAGAAGCGTTGTTGGCGACGAGCCCCCATTCGATCGTGGCCACGAGCGAGACCGGCTCGAAGTCGCGCAGGATGTCCCACGGCAGCTTCTGGCCCATGTTCGGCAGCATCGTCATGATGCTGTCGTTGAAGCCGCCGATGGTGTAGCCGTCGGGCTTCGCCTTCGCGACCAGGTCCGCGCCGATCTGGCCCGAGGCGCCGGGCATGTTCTCGACCACGATCTCCTGGCCCATGTTGGCGGACATCCTGTGCGCGAGGATGCGGGCGCCGTTGTCGACCGCGCTCGCGACGGCGAGCGGCACGATCATGCGGATGGGCCTGGCGGGATAGCCCTGCTGCGCGCCGGCGAGCGCGGGCAGGAGCAGAAGGACGGCGAGCAACGCTCTCATGCGGTCTCCTCGAGGGGTTCGATGCCGATGTCGGCGGCAAGTCGCGCGAGAGTCTGTCGCAACGCGGGCGCGATGGCAATGCCGTCCCGCGCCTGCGCCACGCGTCTGGAATGGCTCTGCTCTCCCGGCACCCAGATACGCTCCACGCCCGGAAGCCGCTCGCTCGCGCGCATGTCGCGCACGATGCCGTCCACCGCCGACTTGAACGCTTCGATGTCGCCGAAGGCCGCCGGATCGATCGCGACGACCGCCTGGCCGGTGTTCGTCGGCGTCTTGTCGTCCTTGTTGAAGTCGATCACGTCGCGGCCCATCGCGGCGCCATTGAGAGTGCCCGCGATGAGCCCCACGACGAGCGCGAGGCCATACCCCTTGTAGCCGCCGATGGGCAGCAGGAAGCCCTCTTCCGCGCGCTTCGGATCCGTGAGCGGGCGCCCCTCGCGGTCGATCATCCAGCCTTCGGGCATCGCTTCGCCCCTCGCGGCCTTCGCCTTCACCTTGCCGTACGCAGCCACGGTGGTCGCCATGTCGAGCACGATGGGCGCTTCGTCGCGCGCGGGAATCGCGGCGGCGATGGGATTGGTCGACAGCAGCATGTCGAGGCCTCCCCACGGCGGCAGGTGGTTCGCGTTGCCGACCGCGAAGTAGAGCCCGATCATGTCGGCCGCGAGCGGCATGCGCGCGTAGAGCGATGCGGGGCCCGCGTGGTTGCTGCGATGGGCACCGACCCACGCCACGCCCGCCACGCGTGCCTTCGCGATCGCGACCTCGGCCGCGCGCTTCATCACGAGATGCCCCAGCGCGTTGTCCCCATCGATGAGCGCGATGCCGGCGCGCTCCCGCTCCACGCGAATGGCGGGCCGCACGTTGATGCCGCCGGCGCGAATGCGGCGCAGGTACTGCGGCAGGCGGATCACGCCGTGCCCGTCGGAGCCCTGCAGGTCCGCCTCCGCCATGAGGCTCGCCACGGTGAGCGCATCGGCGGCGGGCACGCCGGCCTTCTCGAAGGCCCGCGCGATGAAGTCGCGCAGCCGCTCGTACGGCACGCCCGCCGTCATTCCGCTTCCTCGATCCAGGCCGCCTGGATCGCTTCCAGGATCTTTTCCCCCGAGCGCATCGCGTCGTCGTCGAATTCCGGCAACGCGAGCACCCAGTTGCGCAGGTCCACGAAGTTGACCATGAGCGGGTCGACCTCGGGATGCGTGTCGGCGAGCGCGATGGCGATCTCGCGCGTATCGGTCCACTTCATCGGATTTTCCCCCGGCACCGCGGCATGCGCAGCGCGATGAACGAAGCCGGAATGCTACCGCTTCGTCTCGGAGGCGTGGTTGATGGTGTACTTCGGGATCTCGACCGTGATCGGCTCGGCGCCGATGCGCGCCTGGCAGGAAAGCCGCGACGTGAGCTCGAGGCCCCACGCCTTGTCGAGGAGATCGTCTTCCTTGTCGCTCGGGGGCTCGAGCCCGTCGAAGCCCTCGCGCACGATCACGTGGCACGTCGTGCACGCGCAGCTCTTCTCGCACGCGTGCTCGATCTCGATGCCGTTCGCGAGCAGCGCGTCGCATACCGAGGTCCCGGGCGCGGCCTCGATGGTCGCACCTGCGGGACAGAGCGCGTCGTGCGGCAGGACGGTGAGCTGCGTCATTTCGACACTTCGTCCACGCGCCGGCCCGCGAGCGCACCGGTGATGGCGCGATCCATGCGGCGGGCGGCAAAGCGTTCGCTCGCGTGGTTGAGCGCCTCGATCGCGGCCTTGATCGCGCGATGGTCGCTGCCGCGGCGCGCGGCGTCGAGCGCCTGCATGGCCGCATCGAGCGCGGCACGCTCGGCCGCATCGAGCAGATCCGCGTCCTTCGCGAGGGCGGCCTTCACGGACGCGAGCAGCGCCTCCGCCTCCACACGCTGCTCGCCGAGCGCGCGTGCATCGCGGTCCTCGGCCGCGTGCTCGAAGCCGGCCTGCAGCATGCGCGCCACCTCGTCGTCGGTGAGGCCGTACGAAGGCTTCACCACGATCGAGGACTCGATGCCGGTGCCCTTCTCGCGCGCGGAGACCGACAGCAGCCCGTCGGCATCGACCTGGAACGTGACCTGGATGCGCGCCGCACCCGCGACCATCGGCGGGATGCCGCGCAGCTCGAAGCGCGCGAGCGAGCGGCAATCGCTCACCAGCTCGCGCTCGCCCTGCACGACGTGGATCGCCATCGCGGTCTGGCCGTCCTTGAAGGTGGTGAACTCCTGCGCGCGAGCGACGGGAATGGTGGAATTTCGCGGCACGACGCGCTCGACCAGCCCGCCCATCGTCTCGAGGCCGAGCGAGAGCGGGATCACGTCGAGCAGCAGCCAATCGTCCCCCGGCGCGCGGTTGCCCGCAAGGACGTTGGCCTGGATGGCCGCACCCAACGCCACGACCTGGTCGGGATCGAGGTCCTTCAGCGGGGCGCGGCCGAAGAACTGCTCCACCGCACGCTGCAGGTGCGGCATGCGCGTGGCGCCGCCCACCAGGACCACGCCGTCGATGTCCGCCACGTCGAGCTTCGCATCGCGCAGCGCCTTGCGCGTCGGACCGAGCGTCTTCTGCACCAGCGGCGCGGTGATCTGCTCGAACTCCGCGCGCGTGAGGTGCAGCCGCAATTTCAGCTTGTACGAGAAGACGACCTGCGCATCGGCCTGCTCCTGGAACGAGAGCTTCTCCTTCACCTCGCGCGCCGCGGCAAGCAGCCGCCGCGTGTCGCCCCCGGCGCCGTCGGCGAGCCCATGGCCCATCCGCCAGTGGGTGGCGACGGCCTGGTCGAAATCGTCGCCGCCGAGGGCGGAATCGCCGTTCGTGGCGAGCACCTCGAAGACGCCGCGGGTAAGCCGCAGGATGGAGATGTCGAACGTGCCGCCGCCGAGGTCGAACACGGCGAACGTGCCCTCGGAGGCGTGGTCGAGGCCATAGGCGATGGCGGCCGCGGTCGGCTCGTTCAGCAGGCGCAGCACGTTGAGACCGGCGAGCCTGCCGGCGTCCTTGGTAGCCTGGCGCTGTGAGTCGTCGAAGTACGCCGGGACCGTGATCACCGCGCCCATCAGCTCCCCGCCCAGCGCCTGCTCGGCACGCTGGCGCAGCACCTTGAGGATGTCCGCGGAAACCTGCACCGGCGAGCGCCGCCCGGCTGCCGTCTCGATCGCGACCATGCCCGGTGCCTCGACGAAGTGATAGGGGAGCGCGCCGTACTTGGCGACATCGGCTACGCCGCGGCCCATGAAGCGCTTCACGGACACGATCGTGTTCGCGGGATCGTCGGCCTGCACCGCGCGCGCCTCGTACCCCACCTGCGGCGGCGCATCGCGGAAATAACGCACGATGGAAGGCAGCAGCGGCCGATCCTGCTCGTCGGCGATCACCTCGGCCGTGCCGCTGCGCACGGTGGCGACGAGCGAGTGCGTGGTGCCGAGGTCGATGCCGACGGCGAGGCGGTGCTGGTGCGGGTCCGGCGACTCGCCGGGCTCGGAGATCTGCAGGAGCGCCATCAGGAAGGGGTCATCCGCGTTCGTGGATCAGCTCGAGCGCGTCGTCGATCTCCTCGTCCAGCTTCTCGAGAAAGCGCAGCTTGCGCACGAGGGAGCAGCCGGCATCGTAGTTCCGGTCGCCGTCGAGCGCGCGCGCGAGCATGCCGAGCATCTCCTGGCGCGAATCGGCGAGCTCGGCGCGAAGCGACTCGAGCGCCGCCGTATCGCCGGCCGCACGGGCTTCGCCGGCCGCCTCGCGCCACTCCATCTGCTGCATGAGGAAATCCGGCGGCATCGACGTGTTGCTCTCCTCGCCGGTGTCGTAGCCCTTGAGCGAGAGCAGGTAGCGCGCACGGCCCACGGGATCGCGCAGGGTGCGGTACGCCTCGTTGGCGCGCGTCGCGAACTGCATCGCGACGCGCCGCTCGGCCTCGCTCGCCGCGGCGAAGCGGTCGGGGTGCACCTGCGACTGCAGGTCGCGATAGCGCCGCTCGAGCTGCGCCGCGTCGACCGCGAACGAAGCGGGCAGCCCGAGGAGCTCGAAGTGTGTGCGGGAGAAATCGGGGGTCATCGTCGCATTCGTCGTCCCCGCGCAACGGGGACCCAACGCATTCGTCATCCCCGCGCCGGCGGGAATCCAGTCACGCATTCGTCATCCCGGCGAAGGCCGGGATCCAATCACGCATTCGTCATCCCGGCGAAGGCCGGGATCCAATGCATCGGGAGAAATCGGGCCCCGGCTGAAGACGCAGCGTACCGGGGACGACGATGCCTACACGTTGAACGACTCGCCGCAGCCGCAACGGTCCTTCTCGTTCGGGTTGTTGAACTTGAAGCCCTCGTTCAAGCCCTCGCGGACGTAGTCGAGCTCGGTGCCGTCGAGGTACGCGAGGCTCTTCGGATCGATGAGCACGCGCACGCCGTTGGTCTCGAACGCCTGGTCCTCGGGACGCATCTCGTCGGCGAACTCGAGCTTGTACGCGAGGCCCGAGCAGCCGGTGGTCTTCACGCCGAGGCGCAGGCCCACGCCCCTGCCGCGTTTCTGCATGTAGCGCTGCACGTGCTGTGCGGCGCGATCGGTGAGCGTCACTGCCATGTTCAGTCCGCAGCCTTCTTGTCGGGCTCGGCTTCCGCGCCGCCATACTTCTTGCGGTAGTCGGCGATGGCCGCCTTGATGGCGTCCTCGGCGAGGATCGAGCAATGGATCTTGACCGGCGGAAGCGCCAGCTCTTCCGCGATCTGCGTGTTCTTGATGGTTGCGGCCTCGTCGACCGTCTTGCCCTTCACCCACTCGGTCACGAGCGAGGACGAGGCGATGGCGGAGCCGCAGCCGTAGGTCTTGAACCTCGCGTCCTCGATGACGCCGTCCTTGTTGACCTTGATCTGCAGCTTCATCACGTCGCCGCACGCAGGCGCGCCCACCATGCCGGTGGCCACGCCCTCTTCGTCCTTGCGGAAGGAGCCGACGTTGCGCGGATTCTCGTAGTGATCGATGACTTTGTCGCTGTATGCCATGGTAAGACCTCCGTAGGGCTCAATGTGCAGCCCATTGCACCGAATTCAAGTCGATCCCGTCCTTGTACATCTCCCACAACGGGCTCATCTCGCGCAGCTTGCCGATGCGCTCGCGGATGAGCTTCACGGTGTAGTCGATGTCTTCCTGCGTCGTGAAGCGGCCGAGCGTGAAGCGGATGGAGCTGTGCGCCAGCTCGTCGTTGCGGCCGAGCGCGCGGAGCACATAAGAGGGCTCGAGGCTTGCCGACGTGCATGCGGAGCCCGAGGATACCGCAAGCTCCTTCATGCCCATGATGAGCGATTCCCCCTCGACGAAGTTGAAGCTCACGTTGAGGTTGTGCGGCACTCGATGCTCGAGGTCGCCGTTCACGTAGACCTCTTCCATGTCCTCCAGGCCCGCGAGCAGGCGGTCGCGCAGCATGCGGATGCGCTCGTTCTCGGTCGCCATCTCGAGGCGCGCGATGCGGAAGGCTTCTCCCATGCCGACGATCTGGTGCGTGGCGAGCGTGCCTGAGCGCAGCCCTTTCTCGTGACCGCCGCCGTGCATCTGCGCCTCCAGCCGCACCCGGGGCTTGCGCCGCACGTAAAGGGCGCCGATGCCCTTGGGGCCGTAGGTCTTGTGCGCGGAGAAGCTCATGAGGTCCACCTTGACTTGCGCAAGGTCGATCACGACCTTGCCGGTGGCCTGCGCCGCGTCCACGTGGAAGATGATGCCCTTCGCGCGGCAGATCTCGCCGATCTCGGCGATCGGCTGGATGACACCGATCTCGTTGTTCACGAGCATCACCGAGACCACGATCGTGTCCGGGCGGATGGCGGCCTTGAATTTCTCGAGGTCGAGCAGCCCGTCGGTCCGCGGATCGAGGTAGGTCACCTCGAAGCCTTCGCGCTCCAGCTCGCGCATCGTGTCGAGCACCGCCTTGTGCTCGATCTTCATCGTGATGAGGTGTTTGCCCTTGGTCTTGTAGAAGTGCGCGGCGCCCTTGATGGCCAGGTTGTCCGATTCGGTCGCGCCGGAAGTCCAGACG
>DATMJE010000034.1:0-2134 GCA_035553995.1 Usitatibacter sp.
GGCTCGGAGCTCTACGCCATCATCGGCAATGCGCCGCGGCTGCTCGATCGCAACATCACCGTCGTGGGACGCGTGGTTCAAGGCATCGAGCTTCTCTCCCCGCTCAAGCGCGGCACCGGGCCCCTCGGCTTCTACCAGAAGGCCGAAGACCGGACGCGCATCCTCGAAGTGAAGCTCGCCTCCGAGCTGCCGCCCGAAAAGCGGCCGCCGCTCGAAGCGCTGCGCACCGAAAGCGGCACATTCAAGGCGCTGGTGCAGATGCGCCGCTTCCGCAAGGACGACTGGTACAAGGTCCCCGCGGGACACGTCGACGTGTGCAACGTGCCGCTGCCGGTGCGCGTGCGGGGCAGTTGAGGTGGAACGCCTGTGCACCTCAACGAATTATCTGGACGAAGCTCAAGCGCATGCCTGTCGGTCCTCGGGAGCCCGAAAGGGGCCCGCCTACGCCTCAGCTCTTACACCACTTCCCGGGACACAACCTACTCCTTTTCATTCCTGGCCCCCGGACTTGATTCGACGCATGAGATCGTCGTATTTCTTGTATGCCGCATCGCGACCGATGGAATCGATGTCCAGTTGAAGTTCGAAATAGGCTGCTTTTTCGCGTTGTGTGGGGAGGCGGGCGAGGGACTTCGCTTCGGCGCTTATAGCCTCAAGCAAGGGGCGAAGCGTTCTTCGAGCGTCGGGGCAACCGCGGGCCCACACGCTCTCGTATTGCTGAAATCGCTGTTCGAATGATCCCGTAAAGGGCCGCATTGACGCTCGCTCAACGAAGGGATCGAGGTATAGATATTCGTAACCTGGCTTGTAAAGAACAACGTCGCGGCGGCGATCGATCACCAACGGATCGACATTTCCGGAAATGGCGTCGACTTCGTATTGCCCTTGTTCGTTGCTGCGCGTGAGTTCAACGTGATAGCAACCGGTCGGCCCTGGATGAGCCGGCTGAACGGTACTGCCCTGCCAACTTGTGACAATGAAAACCCCCGAGACTGGGGAACCCGTCACCGCGTCGGTTACTAGGCCACGTTCCGCGCGCGCGGGGAACGCGCTCCCAAGCAGCAGTGCGGCGACGAAATGCGCTGCCTTACATCGATTCAATGCGGCAGATCCCATCGCCGTCCTCGATCAAAAGAATGGTGTAGCCGTGCGCTCCGTCCGCTTCGTCGCGGAGCACGTTTAAGACGGCGAACTTGCCTGAAACACTGGCCTTTGCGACCGTGCCGACCGCCGCCGCCGCAGAGGTGAGTACAGTTCCCATAGACACAAAGACTGCACGATATTGCTCGGCGGGCGTGCATGCCATTGGCGCATTCAGCCGAGGGCTCAGGGCTTTGATGAGGCGACTGAGGCGCTGCCATTGAACGTCCGCGAACCGCCTGAACATAAAACTCGAAAGTGTCCTTAGTCCTACGAGGTACCATGACAAAATTGTGTTGCGGGGCTTGGCCACGTGTCGTTCGCGCCAGCGTCGGTTCTTTACACCGACGCGCTCGGGCTTTCCCGGGAGGGGACGCTGTTCTATCCCATGGATCAATCCAGTGAGAATCGCTGATCTTATCCTGCAAGCCGATGGCGAGCTGGTCCTGGAACCGCTGGAAGCCCGGCATGCGGAGGCGATGTACCCGATCCTCTGCGATGCCGAGCTCCATCGCTATCTGGATCAGCCGCCGCCCGCCTCGCTGGACGCGCTGCGCAAGCGCTATGAGTATCTGGAGCGCCGCGCGTCCCCGGACGGATCGCAGCACTGGCTCAACTGGATCGTCGTTCCGGCGAACGGCGAACCCATCGGTTTCGTGCAGGCAACGGTGGAGGAAACCACCGCTTCCATCGCGTATTTGCTCGCGCGCAACAAATGGGGACGCGGACATGCCACGCGAGCCTGCCGCCTCATGATCGACGACCTCGTCGCGAGATACGGCGTGCGACGGCTCACGGCCACCGCGGAGGTCGAGAACATGCGATCGATCCGGCTCCTCGAGCGGCTGGGCTTCACGCTGTCGGCCGACCACGGGGACGTGACCATTACGCAGACAGAACGGCTTTTCGTCCGGATCGCCGAAGAACCCGCAAGCGCGTCAGACGGGAGAGACGCCGATTAGCCAGCGGTGCAGTCCCATGACGAACGCCGCGT
>DATMJE010000035.1:0-3453 GCA_035553995.1 Usitatibacter sp.
CTTGTCTGTTCATCGACCCGCCGTGATTTCTTCAAAATTAGCGGGTTATCGCGCATTATTAAAGCGCAACTTTCAAAGGCGCGCAAGGGAGTATTCCCGATATTCCCTGGCATGCCCAATTCCTTGCCCCGCGCAGGGGCCACCCCTCCGGGCACTGCGCGCGGCACCCCACCCCACAACCGCAGCGTGCCTCGCCGGACCGGGAAAGCCGGCGGAGGCGCCCGGTCAAGGCGATGGCGGCCCGGTCAGCAGGGCCCGTTCTGGGCCGTGCCCGAAAGATTCACGTCCACGGTGATCGGCGTCTTGCCGTCCGAGAAGGAGATGGAGACGGTGGAGTTGTTGGGTGCCGCGCTGCCGGGCGTGCGCTGGATCGTCGCATTGGCGCCGCCGGCGAACGTGTTGCGCGAGATCGTGACCGTGAGATATGAAGGCGCCGCCACGAAGTACGTCCCGGTACCCCCCACGAGCAACACGCTGGCGAGCTCGTTGCAGGAATTGAGCGAGACCTTCGTCGGCGAAACGTTGAAGGGCGGGACGGCCGTGTCGGAAATCTTGTTGATCACGTTCACCGTGACCCGCGCTCCCGCCGCATCCACGACGCCGACCTGAGTGCCCGCCGCGCAACGTCCCGTGGCAGTTACCGTGAAGCGCCCGCCACTCGCCGTGACGAGCGCGGGCGTGACCACGAAGTCGCTCGGCTGCGAGACCTGGTACGGAGGCAGGCCGCCCGAGACGATGACGTCGGCGCTGATGCCGTCCGCGCAGGTGCCCGCCGTGGTGCCCTGGAAGGTGATGGTATCGGGCGTGACGGCGAGCGGAGCGCCGGTGGTGCCGGCGATCGTGACGCTCGCACGCTGGATGAATCCCGACTGGACATCGGTCACTTGCAGCTGCGCCGTCTGCGCCGCTGCCCCCTGCAATGCACGGATGCGGATGCGAGCCGTGCCCGTGTTGTCCGTCGAGGTGGTGGTGCTCGTGTCGAGCGTTTCGGGCAATCCTGGCGACGACGTGATGACGCGAACGTCGCCCGAGACCACCTCGAAGCGCACCGGGCGCTGCGCCAGCGGCAGTCCGCCCTGCGTGAGCACCGCGGTGACCTCGGCATCGCCACCGGCGCAGAGCGCCTTGCCGCAACTCGCCGCCTGCGTCGAGCTGGGCGTGATCGTGAGCACGTTGTTCACCGTGCGCGGCTCGATCGTGAGCGTGGCTACGGCCGGCGTGTTCCCGGCCGTATCGCCGATGGTGAGCGTCACACCCGTGGTTTCCGCCGCAACCGGGTTCGGAATGACGGTGAGCTGGTTGCCGGTGAACGTGTCGCTCACACGCAGCGCGGACTGGTTGTTCGAGACCGCAACGTAGTTGCCGTTGCCGCCGGAGACGAAGAAGGTCGACGGCAGGTCGGAGAAGAGCGTCGCCTTCGACGGCGTGATGGTGATGGGCGAGGAAGTCGGCGGCGCGGACACGGCCCCGCTGCCGCACCCGGACATGAGCCCAAGGAAAACGCACATCGCGGCGATGACCGCACCCAACCGACCGAACGAGAATCGAATCACGGACCGTCCCAGGAATTCGTTTGGCCACACGGGGCCGTGCGGCGTGGAAGTGTGCTGATTCTACTCAACGTGGCGCCTCGCGGTCTGTGACGTAATCCGATGGTTCGGCATGGCATTTATATTGCAGTGCAGCGAGGGATGCGATACGATCATGCGGTTTCGCCTCGTTTCTGCCACTGCCACCCGGCGGCTCGGCGGCGGGCGGCGGTCAAAAGCCGCTTCCGCCACCAGGCAGCGCGCCGGGGCCGGCGCCACAAGCCCGAATGTCCAATGCTGGATCCTGCCGACGCTTCGCGGCCGCGACGTTGCGCAGGCCCGTCTCCCGATGGGCGGGAGGCGGCTACCATTGTGTTTTGAGGGTGCTTTCCATGGACCAGACCGCCGGCAGGCCGCCCCGACAGGGGCTCTACGATCCCGCCCACGAGCACGATGCCTGTGGCGTCGGGTTCGTCGCCGACATCAAGGGACGCAAGTCCCATGCGATCGTCGAGCACGGGCTCACGATCCTCAACAACCTGCGCCATCGTGGTGCCACGGGGGCCGATCCCCTGCACGGTGACGGTGCGGGGCTGCTGGTCCAGATTCCCGACACCTTCTTCCGCGAGGAGATGGCGAAGCAGGGCGTGAAGCTGCCCAAGGCCGGCGCCTACGGCGTGGGCATGGTGTTCCTGCCGCGCAACGCCGCGGCGCGCCATGCGTGCGTGCGCGAGATCGAGCGCGCGATCGCCAACGAGGGCGAGACGCTCCTCGGCTGGCGCGAAGTGCCGGTGGACGACAGCTCCCTCGGCGAGACCGCGCGGCGCACGATGCCCGTCATCCGGCAGGTATTCGTCGGCGCCGGCCGTGGCAGCCTCGACCGCGACGCCTTCGAGCGCAAGCTCTACATCGTGCGCAAGGCTTCGGGCCATGCCATCCGCGCGCTCGGGCTCACCAACGCGGGCGAGTTCTACGTGCCGTCGTTCTCGCACCGGACCATCGTCTACAAGGGCATGCTGCTCGCCGAGCAGATCGGCCCGTTCTACCGGGATCTTTCCGACAAGCGCTTCAGCTCGGCCCTGTGCCTCGCCCACCAGCGCTTCTCGACCAACACGTTCCCGTCATGGGACCTGGCGCACCCGTTCCGCTTCATCGCGCACAACGGCGAGATCAACACGCTGCGCGGCAACCTCAACTGGATCAAGTCGCGCCAGGCCACGATCCACTCCAAGCTGCTGGGCGACGACCTCGACAAGATCTGGCCGCTCATCTACGACGGCCAGTCGGATTCGGCCTCGTTCGACAACGCGCTCGAGTTGTTGGTGATGGGGGGGTACCCGATCGCCCACGCCATGATGCTGATGATCCCGGAAGCGTGGGCCGGCAACCCGCTGATGGATGGCAAGCGCCGCGCCTTCTACGAATACCACGCCGCGCTGATGGAGCCGTGGGACGGGCCCGCCGCGGTCGCGTTCACGGACGGCAAGTTCATCGGCGCGACGCTCGACCGCAATGGGCTCAGGCCCGCGCGCTACTTCATCACCGACGACGACCTCATCGTCATGTCGTCCGAGATGGGCGTGCTCGACATCCCGCAGAAGAACATCGTGCGCAAGTGGCGCCTGCAGCCGGGCAAGATGCTGCTGGTCGACATCGAGCACGGCCGCATCGTCTCCGACGATGAATTGAAGCGCGACCTCGCCGCCGCCCGTCCCTACCAGGACTGGCTCGACCGCACCCAGATGCGCCTGGAGGACATCGAGAAGCCGCACGAGGTGCCCACGCCCGACACCGACAAGCTCCTCGACCGCCAGCAGGCCTTCGGCTACACGCAGGAAGACCTCAAGATGCTGATGACGCCGATGGCCGTCGTCGGCGAGGAGGCGATCGGCTCCATGGGCGACGACACGCCGCTCGCGGTGCT
>DATMJE010000036.1:0-5563 GCA_035553995.1 Usitatibacter sp.
CGGAGTGCCCGCAGTTCGGCGGCGAGATCATCGATTCCGCGACCGCGGTGGCGCGCGGCCTCATCGCGGCCCCGCTGAACAACACCAACCTGAACCAGCCGGGCAACACATTCTGCTTCAAGGACTTCAACACGCAGTTCACCGCGTTGCCGAAGACCGACCGCGTGAATGCGCTGGGCCGCGGCACGATGGAGTTCAACCCCAACCTCACGGGCTACCTCGAAGCCGGCTTCAGCCGCGTCGACACGTTCCAGACCTTCCAGAGCCCGTTCTTCGCCGCCACCACGGCGCTCACGCAGACCGCCGCGGGCCTGAGGCCCTTCACGTACAACATCCGCTTCGCCCCGGGTGTCGCCGGCAACCCGTTCGGCACCAACGCCGTCTATACCGGCGTGCTGCAGGATCTCGGCACGCGCGACCTGGACCAGCGTTCGGATACGTGGCGCGTGCTCGCGGGTGCGAACTACACGGTCAAGACCTGGGACCTCGACAGCGCCATCGGCTGGTCGCGCAACGAGGTGGACCAGCACAACCTGAATGCGATCACGCTCTCGGGCACGAGCGCGGTCTTCGGCGTGCCCACCACGCCGCAGCCGCCGGTGCCGACGTCGACCTCCGCGGTGTACAACCTCGACCACCCGAGCCAGAACACCGACGCCATCCGCGACGTCATGCGCACGACGGTCAACCGCAAGTCCACGTCGGAGCTCGAGTTCGCCGATACGAAAGCGTCGACGGAGATCATGCAGATGGCCGCCGGTCCGCTGGGCCTCGCGCTCGGCGTCGAGGCGCGCCACGAGAGCCTGAAGGACCGCCCGGACCAAGCCGCCGCCAACGGTGAGATCCTGGGCCAGGGCATCACCGCCACCGACGGCAGCCGCCGCCAGTGGGCCGCGTACGGCGAGCTTTCGATCCCGATCACGCGCGCCATCGAAGCGCAGCTCGCGGGCCGCCACGACGACTACAGCGACTACGGCAGCTCCAACACGCCGAAGGTCGGCGTCAAGTGGCGCCCGACCAACTCGCTGCTGCTGCGCGCGAACTGGGGCAAGGGCTTCCGCGCCCCGACGCTGCCGGAGATCTCGCCGTCCATCGCGACGTTCTTCGTGAGCGTGATCGACCCGAACACCAACCAGATCACCCAGGTCTCGGGCGTCTTCGCGGGCAACCCCGCGCTGCAGGCGGAGAAGTCGGAGAGCTGGACCGCCGGCCTCGTGTGGGAGCCGAATTCCGCGTTCAACGTCGGCGTGAACTACTACGACATCGACTGGAAGAACATCGTCGCGGCGCCCTCGTTCCAGTCCATCGTGAACACGGGTGATCCGCGGCTCGTGATCCGCGATCCGGCGACGGGCAACATCGTCACGGTGCTGAACGGCTTCATCAACGTGAACGAGACGAAGACCCACGGCCTCGACCTCGAGGGCCGCTATCGCCTGAGCAGCACGGTCGGCCGCTGGACGCTGCGTGGCAACGCGACGTACGTCGACAGCTTCAAGGAGAACGGCACGGAAGTCGCGGGCACCAACGGCGGCAACAACACCATCCCGCGCTTCAAGAGCCAGCTGTCGCTCGACTGGGATTACCGTGCGCTCTCGACCACGTTCACGCATAACTACGTGCGCCACTACCTGCAGGAGCTCCTGCCGGCGAGCTTCTTCACGCCGCAGGATCCGCGGTTCCAGAACCAGGTGTATCCGGATCGTGTCCCGTCGTACAGCACCTACGACCTCTTCGCGAAGTACCAGCTCACGAAGAACCTGCAGGTGTCCGGTGCGATCCTGAACCTCGCCGACAAGACGCCCTACTACGACCCGGGCTTCAGCGGCACGGCGCTGTACGACTTCAGCCTCTTCGACGTGCGCGGCCGCCAGTTCCGCGTGGGCCTCACCTGGAAGATGTAAGTCCGCTTCACCGCAGCACGAAAAAGGGGGCCTCGCGGCCCCCTTTTCCTTTTTGTGCAGCGCGCGTTCATTCGATGCGGCGCACGCGCGGCGAGGGCTTCACGCCGTCGATATCGAGGAAGAAGGATCCCAGCGCCCCGCGCCGCACCGTGACCCTCGGGTCCTGCAGGTCCGCGAAGCGTGATGTTCCATCCGTAACCTGCCAGACCTGTCCGTTGCCGAGCCGGATGCGCGAGTTCGCATACCAGCCGTCGAAGTGGCCGGGGATGTTGCTCTCGATCGATTCCACGGGCGGAGGGGGGGTGGGCAAGCCGAAACGCGAGGCCTCCGCGGTGGGTGCCGCTGCGGCAGGCGCAGGGGATACCTGGCCGGTGGCGGCCGGGGGACGCGCGATCGGCGCTGGAGCGGCCGAAACGGCAGGGGCGCCGGGCGCGCCCGGCGACGCGCCGGGAAGCGGCAGCCGGTCGTAGCACGCGAGCCGCGCCGCCGAGTCCACCATCGCCCGGCAGCCGGCCAGGGTGTCCTGGGCACCGGAAACCGCCGGCAGGCCGGCCGCGACGAGGACCGGCAGGCCGGTCCGGAAGAGCAGGCGAAACGCCATTTCAACTCCCTCGAAATTTGATCGCGAGCATTATGCGCGCACCGTTGACCCCCGAAATCAAGGGTTAACGCACCGCGCGTTCTGTTGCAAAAACGCAACAGGGGTGCGAAATGCTGTTGGATTGTTCACAGGGTGGTCGTTATGATGCGACCGCGTACTATCTCGTCACCTCGCGATAGCAAGAAGCAAACCCGGGGACCTGCCCACCGGCCTTGGGGCGTCGCGTATCAGAAACCAATACCTGGGGGACAAATGAATCCTCGAAACAACAAGCGGACGTTCACGAAGAAAACATGCGTCGTCGCCACGCAGTTCGCGCTGGCGATGATGGCATCGCAGGTCACCCTGGCGCAGCAGGCGCCAGCCACGCAGGTCGCTCAAACCGCCGCGCCGAAAGCCGGGGAACGCATCGAAGTCACCGGTTCGCGCATTCCGATGCAGCAAAACGTCGAGAGCACGAGCCCGGTCGTGGTTCTCGGCACCGAAGACATCAACATGACGGGCCTGCGCAACGTCGAGGACGTGCTCAACTCGCTGCCGATGGTCAATCCCGACTTCGGCAACAACCAGTCGAACGGCGCAACCGGCACCGCGACCGTGAACCTGCGCAACCTCGGCGCGAACCGCACCCTGGTCCTCGTGAACGGCCGCCGCCTGCCGGCGGGCAGCCCGTCGCTCTATGCAACGGACTTGAACCAGATTCCCGCGACGCTGATCGAGCGCGTCGAAGTTCTCACGGGTGGCGCCTCGGCGGTGTACGGCTCGGATGCCGTCGCCGGCGTGGTGAACTTCATCATGAAGCAGAACTTCCAGGGCGTGCAGGGCGACGTCAACTACAGCTGGTACCAGCACAACCAGCATTCCACCGGCAACATCAACGATGCGCTGCACAACGCGCACATCGACGTCCCGGGCGACTTCAGCCACAAGGGCGACAGCACCGATGTAAGCCTCACGATGGGCAGCAACTTCGCCAACGACAAGGGCAACGCGACCGTCTTCTTCAGCTACAAGAAGGACCACCCGGTCCTCCAGGACGCGTACGACTACAGCAAGTGCGCGCTCGCCGCCCACGCCGATGGCTCGTGGACCTGCGCGGGCTCGTCCACGTCGGACCACACCCGCATCACGCCGCTCACTCCTACCGTGGGCCGGCCGGTCACGCCGATCGACGCCGCGGGCAACGTGCGGCTGTTCAACAACGCGACGGACCTCTTCAACTTCGCGCCGTTCAACTACTACACGCGTCCCTCGGAGCGCTACGGCTTCGCCGCCTTCGCGCACTATGACCTCACCCCGAAGGCGCGCCTGTACACGGAGTTCATGTTCCACGACGACCACACCGACGCGCAGATCGCGCCCAGCGGCGCGTTCGGCGTACCCGTGACCGTCGGCTTCGACAACCCGTTCATCTCCCCGCAGCTGCGCGGGATCCTCGGGCTGACCGGGCCGGGCTCGACGGCGGACATCATCGTGCAGCACCGCAACGTCGAGGGCGGCGGCCGCGACGACGACATCCGCCACACGTCCTATCGCGAAGTGCTCGGCGTGAAGGGCGACCTGGGCCGCGACTGGGAATACGACATCTGGATGCAGACGGCGAAGGTGCTGTACCAGGAGATCTATCGCCACGACTTCTCGACCGTGCGCCTGCAGGCCGCGCTCGATGCGACGACGGATCCGGCCACCGGACTGCCGATCTGCCGATCCACGGTCGCGGGCTGCGTTCCGTACAACATCTTCCAGACGGGCGGCGTCACGCCCGGTGCGTTGGCCTTCCTCGAGACGCCGGGCTTCAAGAAGGGCAACACGCAGCAGACGGTGCAGGGTGCGACGATTTCCACGGGTGACCTGACCGACTACGGCCTTAAAGTGCCCAGCGCCCGCAGCGGCATCGCGTTCGCGGCCGGCGTCGAGCGTCGCACCGAGAAGCTCCAGCTCGAGACCGACGTGGAGTTCACGACGGGCGACCTCGCCGGACAGGGCGGTCCCACGATCGGCCTCAAGGGCGAGTACACGGTGAAGGAAATCTACGCCGAGACGCGCATCCCGATCATCGAGGACCGTCCGATGTTCGACACGCTCGCGGTGAATGCGAGCTACCGTTTCTCGGACTACAGCACCGACGTGCAGACGCACACGTACGGCATCGGCGGCGAATGGGGCCCGGTGCGGTCGTTCAAGTTCCGCGGCAGCTACCAGAAGGCGACCCGCGCGGCGAACGTGATCGAGCTGTTCACGGCGCAGGGCCTGAACCTCTTCGGCCTTGCCCACGACCCGTGCGGCCCGGCCCGGACCGCCACGCTCGCGCAGTGCCAGCGCACCGGCATCACCGCGGCGAACTACGGCTCGGACCTGATCGAGAACCCGGCCGGCCAGTACAACTTCCTGCAGGGCGGCAACCCCGCGCTGCAGCCGGAGGACTCGAAGAGCTACACGCTGGGCTTCGTCTGGACGCCGTCGAACAACCTGAGCGCCACGATCGACTACTTCGACATCAAGCTGGACAACGTGATCAGCAACATCCCGCCGGCGACGGCGCTGCAGCAGTGCCTGCAGACCGGCGCGTTCTGCGACCTGGTCCACCGCGATTCGCTCGGCACGTTGTGGCTGCCCAACGGCGGCTTCATCACCGCGACCAACCTCAACCTGGCCAAGTGGAAGACGAACGGCGTGGACGTCGCGGTGAACTACAACTACGCGATGGGCCACTGGGGCCGGCTGGGCCTCAACTTCACCGGCACCTGGACGGAAGAGTTCCGCCAGGAGCCCGTGCCGGGCCTGGGCGAGTTCGATTGTGCGGGCCTCTTCGGCCCGGTTTGCGGCAGCCCGCAGGCCAAGTGGCGCCATCGCGTGCGCGGCACGTGGTCGACCCCGTGGGCCGGCGTGGACCTCGCGGCGACGTGGCGCCATATCAACGAGGTGAAGAACGAGGGCACGAAGTCGGATGACGCGCTGCACGTCGACGACATCCCGCCGCAGGACCAGAAGCTCGCCGCCCGCGACTACCTCGACCTCGCGGCGCAGTGGGCCTTCAGCAAGCGCCTCACGTTCCGCG
>DATMJE010000037.1:0-2648 GCA_035553995.1 Usitatibacter sp.
CTGGAGATCCTGGGCCACGAGACGCACAAGGCCCACGACGGCAATGCGGCGATCCAGGCCGCGGCCGAGTACCAGCCCGACATCATCTTCATGGACATCGGGCTGCCGGGCATCTCGGGCCACGAGGCGGCGAACCGCATCCGCAAGGACCTCGGCATGACCGGCGTCTTCATGGTGGCGCTCTCCGGCTACGGCACGGAGGAGGACCGGCGCAAGTCGCTGCAGGCCGGCTTCGATACGCACCTCGTGAAGCCGCTGGATCCCGGGGCCCTGCCGGGCATCCTCGCCGCCTACGAAAAGCGGCGGGCGTGAGCGGTGGTATGATGAATCGATCGGACGCACGGCGCGCGAAAGGGCCGGAATGGTTATGAGACCGCCAACTAACCCGTTCACCGGAGACACTCGGTAGGCGGGTTCGCGTCCACGGATCATCGAAAAGCGCGGCTCGTCCGCGCTTTTTTATTTGATGTCACCCCGGCGCGTTTTTGCGTCACCCCGGCGCAGGCCGGGGCCCAATTCGGACCCCTGCCCAGGCAGGGATGAAGATCATGCCCAACATCACGCTCCCGGACGGCTCCGTCCGGCAATACGAAAATCCCGTCACGGTCGGAGAGGTCGCCGCCTCCATCGGCGCCGGCCTCGCCAAGGCGGCCCTTGGCGGCAAGGTCGACGGCAAGCTGGTCGACACGTCGCATCGCATCGAGCGCGATGCGAACGTCGCCATCGTGACCGACCGCGATCCCGAAGGCCTCGACCTCATCCGCCACTCGACGGCGCACCTGCTCGCGTACGCGGTGAAGGAGCTCTTCCCGGACGCGCAGGTGACGATCGGCCCGGTGATCGAGAACGGCTTCTACTACGACTTCTCGTACAAGCGGCCTTTCACGCCGCAGGATCTCGAGGCGATCGAGAAGCGCATGGGCGAGCTCGCGAAGAAGGACCTGCCCGTCGCGCGCGAGGAATGGAAGCGCGACGACGCGGTGAAGTTCTTCGAGTCGATCGGCGAGAAGTACAAGGCCGAGATCATCGGCGCCATCCCGTCGCAGGAGGGCATCAGCCTCTATCGCGAGGGCGACTTCATCGATCTTTGCCGCGGCCCGCACGTGCCCTCCACGGGCAAGCTCAAGGTCTTCAAGCTGATGAAGGTCGCGGGCGCGTATTGGCGCGGCGACTCGAAGAACGAGATGCTGCAGCGCATCTACGGCACGGCCTGGGCGAAGAAGGAGGAGCAGGAGGCCTACCTCCACATGCTCGAGGAGGCGGAGAAGCGCGACCACCGCCGCATCGGCAAGCAGCTCGACCTCTTCCACATGCAGGACGAGGCGCCGGGCATGGTGTTCTGGCATCCCAAGGGCTGGCAGCTCTGGCAGCAGGTGGAGCAGTACATGCGCCGCGTCTACCGGGAGAACGGCTACCAGGAGATCCGCTGTCCCATGATCCTCGACCGCTCGCTGTGGGAGAAGTCGGGGCACTGGGAGAACTACAAGGACAACATGTTCACGACGGAGTCGGAGAAGCGCGACTTCGCCATCAAGCCGATGAACTGCCCCGGGCACGTGCAGGTCTTCAACTCGGACCTGCGCAGCTACCGGGACCTGCCGTTGCGCTACGGAGAATTCGGCGCCTGCCATCGCAACGAGCCCTCCGGCGCGCTGCACGGCCTCATGCGGGTGCGCGCCTTCACGCAGGACGACGGCCACATCTTCTGCGGCGAGGAGCAGATCGAGCCCGAGTGCGTGGCCTTCCACCGGCTGTCCTTCAAGGTCTACGACGACTTCGGCTTCAAGGACATCCAGGTGAAGATCGCGCTGCGTCCCGACAAGCGCATCGGCACGGACGAGCAGTGGACGAAGGCCGAGGAAGCCCTGCGCTCGGCGTTGCGCGCCTGCGGCACGGAATGGACGGAACTGCCGGGCGAGGGCGCCTTCTACGGGCCGAAGATCGAGTACCACCTCAAGGATTCGCTCGGCCGCTCGTGGCAGGTCGGCACGATGCAGGTGGACTTCATGATGCCGGCGCGGCTGGGCTCCGAGTACGTGGCGGAGGACAATGCCCGCCACGTGCCGGTCATGCTGCACCGCGCCATCGTGGGCTCGATGGAACGGTTCATCGGAATCCTGATAGAAAATCACGCGGGTGCGATGCCTTTGTGGCTTTCACCTGTTCAGGTAGTCGTGATGAACGTCACCGATCGGCAGGAAGGCTATGTTCACGAGGTGGCCGAGGCGCTGCGCGCCGCCGGCCTGCGCGTCGCCACGGATTTGCGGAACGAGAAAATAACGTATAAAATTCGGGAACATAGCATCCAGAAGCTTCCTTACCAGTTGATCCTCGGGGATAAGGAAGTTGCCGCGAAGACGGTCTCCGCGAGAACGCGTGCCGGTGAAAACCTGCCGCCCGTTCCGCTGGAGGCTTTTGTTTCGCGCCTGCAGGATGAGGTGGCGGCCCGGAAGTGATCGCGCCAAGAATGCCGCGGGATCCTTGAAGTTACTTCAAGTTCCGCCGCTAGGTACCCAATTTTAAAAGGAATTTTCCATAGCTCAGGACAAGGCAGTACGCATCAACGGCGAGATCAATTCACCGGAAATTCGCCTCGTCGGTATCGAGGGGGAGCCCCTTGGCATCGTGACCATTGGTGACGCCATGCG
>DATMJE010000038.1:0-13339 GCA_035553995.1 Usitatibacter sp.
AAGCTGGTGACGGTCATCCAGTAGTCGTCGCTCTCGTCGCGATCGACGGCGGAGACCCCGATGGAAGCGGCCGCAGGCACCGCCACGTCCCGGAACTTCCAGGTGCCGCCGGCCAACCGCGCCTCGACCACGCGGCCCTTCACGTTGTCCAGCACGTCCAGCAGGATGAAGTTCTTCGTGACCGCGAGTGCCTGCAGCGAGACGCGCTCCCTCGGCTCGAAGATGCCCTCGAACTCGCGCTTGCCGGAAAGGAACCCGTCGAGCGATGTGGCGATGAGGCTGCCGGCCCTGAAGTTGCGCACGCCGGGCTTCCAGTCGGTGCGCAGCTTCACGACCAGCATCTCGTTGAAGACGTAGACCTGTGAATCGAGCGGCGTCTCCAGCCGCACCCATTTGCCGCCGCGCAGGATCGAGTGCTCGGAATTCCAGAAGTCGATGGCGCGCGTGAGCATCTCGTAGCGGCGCCCCGGCTCGTTCACGACCTCCGCACCGGCGGAGACATCCGTCTCGCGGCCCTCGAAGATGGTGTGCGCATCCGCGAGCGGCGTGCCGCGCTTCCACTCGCGCACGGTACGCGGATAGCCGGAGGTGGTGAGCGATCCCGCGCCGAAATCGCGTGCCGCATACACGGTGTCGCGGTCGCGCCAGATGAGCTCGCCCTTCGATTCGGGCGCGCGGAAGCCGTCCTTCACCCATTGCTTCGCGCGCGCGTCGAACTCGCGCACCTCGACCGCATCGGCCCCGGCGCGGGAGAGCGACACCAGGCAGCGCTCGTAATCGGGATAGAGGCACGAGGCGCCCTTGAAGACCCACTTCTCGTTCTCGTCCGCGGAGAGCTTGCCGATGTCGATCACCGTTTCCCACCTGGGCTCGGGCTTCCGGTACTCGTCCATCGTCGTGCGCCGCCAGATGCCGCGGGGATTGTCCGCGTCCTGCCAGAAGTTGTAGAGCCACGCGCCGCGCTTGGCGGCGAACGGGATGCGCTCGCGCGAGTTGTAGATCGCGAGCAGGCGTTCATGCAGCGCCTTGAACTCCGGCCGCGCCTCGAGCTCGCCCTGGCTCGTCTTGTTCTGCTCCTTCACCCACTCCACCGCCTTCTCGCCGGTGACGTCCTCCAGCCAGAGGTAGGGATCTTCCTGGGCGAGGGCTGCAGTGGAAAAGAGAGTCATTACGATCAACCAAAAGCGAATCATTCCTGTGCCCTGCGCCTTTTTCTTGCGCCCTGTCCTTACGGCTTCATCTTCTCTTCGGCCGGCTCCTTGTCGAGCTCGAACTCCCGATGGAGCACGCGCACGGCGAGCTCCATGTACTTCTCGTCCACGACCACCGAGGTCTTGATCTCGGAAGTGGAGATCATCTGGATGTTGATGCCTTCGCGGGCGAGCGCGCCGAACATCTTCGAGGCGATGCCCGCGTGCGTGCGCATGCCGATGCCCACGAGCGAGACCTTGGCGATGCGGTCGTCGCCCACGATACCGCGCGCGCCGATGGCGCCCTTCACCTGCGACTCGAGGATCTGCATGGCGCGCTTGTACTCGTTGCGGTGCACGGTGAAGGAGAAGTCCGTGAGCCCTTCGGTGGACGCGTTCTGGATGATCATGTCCACGTCGATGTTCGCCTCGGCCACGGGGCCCAGGATGCCGACCGCGATGCCGGGACGGTCCGGGACGCCCAGCACGGTGATCTTCGCCTCGTCGCGGTTGAAGGCGATGCCGGAGATGATGGCCTGTTCCATGTTCTCTTCTTCCTCGAAGGTGATCAGCGTGCCCATGTCGGTGGAGCTCACGTCGGTGAACGACGAGAGCACGCGCAGCTTCACTTTGTACTTGCCGGCGAACTCGACCGAGCGGATCTGCAGCACCTTGGAGCCGAGGGAAGCGAGCTCGAGCATCTCCTCGAAGGTGACCGTCCGCAGCCGCCGCGCCTCCGGGACGATGCGCGGATCCGTCGAGTAGACGCCGTCCACGTCCGTGTAGATCTGGCACTCGTCGGCCTTGAGGGCCGCCGCGAGCGCGACGCCGGTGGTATCGGATCCGCCGCGCCCGAGCGTCGTGATGTTGCCGCCCGCGTCGATGCCCTGGAACCCGGCCACCACCACGACGTGGCCGGATTCGAGGTCGCGGCGCATGTTGGCTTCCTCGATCGCGAGGATGCGCGCCTTGGCGTACGCGTTGTCGGTGCGGATGGGCACCTGGAAGCCGGTATAGCTCTTCGCCTTGAGGCCGAGCTTGTGCAGCGCGATGGAAAGCAGGCCGATGGTCACCTGCTCGCCGGTGGAGGCGATCACGTCGAGCTCGCGCGCATCCGCGTCCGGGTTGAGCTCCTTCGCGAGGCCCAGCAGGCGGTTGGTCTCCCCGGACATGGCGGAAACCACGACGACGAGCTGGTGGCCTTCCTGCACGAAGCGCTGCACCCGCCGCGCGACCTCGCGGATGCGCTCGGGGCTGCCCATGGAGGTGCCGCCGTACTTCTGGACGATCAGGGACACGGGGATGGAAAGGGCAAAAACCGCCATTTTATCCTGCGGCGGGCCACAGGGCCTCCCGGAGGGGTGCGGCATCGCGCCGCACCCATCGGTTAGAGGTTCCGCTGGGCGAGCTTCGTGTCTATAGTGGATGCATCCCCCGCGCCATCCACGACGAATGACCTCGCAACGGCCCTCCACCGCGGCCCTCGCCGCCCTCGCTTTCGGGCTGGCGGCGACCGTCTTTGGCTGGTGGATTGCCGGCCAGCAGGTGCGCAACGAGGCGCAGGCCGAGTTCGCCGACCAGGCGATCGCCGGTTCCAACCTCGTCGAAAGGCGCATCCAGCGCTATGTGGACGCGCTCTACGGCATGCAGGCCCTGACGGCGCACGACTTCACGCTGCCGCTGCGGCGCAACGAGTTCCATAATTTCGTGCTGGATCTGCAGCTCGCCCAGCGCCTGCCGGGGGTGCAGGCGGTGGAGTACATCCGCCGCGTGCCGGAGGCGGAGCGCGAAGCCTTCGAGAGCACGGTGCGTGCCGATCGCTCGGTGCGCCCCGAAGGCTATCCCGACTTTGCGGTGAAGCCGCCCGGACCGCGCGACGAATACTGGGTCATCGACTACCTGGAGCCGTACGAAACGAACGAAACGGTGCACGGGCTGGATACGCGCACGCGTTCGTCGGTGGTGGCGGCGGAGCGCGCGCGGGATCTCGGCGAGGCTGCGATGACCGGCCGCTACCCCCTCATGCAGGGTACGGCATCGCCCGCCGGCATGGTGATCTACCTGCCCGTGTACGGCGCCAAGCGGCCCGCTACGTCGGAGGAGCGCCGCCACTTCTTCATCGGCTTCGTGAGCATCGTGCTGCGCGTGGCGGATTCCCTGGGCGGCGTCCTCAGCGACCTGGGCGCGCCGGCCATGGGCATGCGCATCTACGACGCGGGCGTCGTGGGGCAACCCCCGCAGCGCAACAGCCCCGAGACGCTGATCTTCCTTACGCCCGGCACGCCCGCTTCCCCGCGCCCGACGGGGTTCCTCACCTGGCGCCCCGAGGCCGACCGGGAGCTCGACATCGCCGGGCGCCAGTGGCGCCTGCAATTCGAGGGCGAGGACGACCCCACGCCCTGGCTGCACGCGGTGCCGCTCATCGTGGCCTTCGGCGGATTGGGCCTTTCGCTGCTGCTCTTCGCGCTGCTGCACACGATCGGTCGCGGCCGCACGGATGCGATCGCGCTCGCCGACAAGGCCACGCGCGAGCTGCGCGAGCAGCTCTCCTTCACCAACCAGTTGATCGAGGCGATTCCCAATCCGGTGTTCTACAAGGACCGGCGCGGCGTCTACCTTGGCTGCAACCAGGCGTTCGAGAAGTACGTGGGCCTGCCGCGCGACCAGGTCATCGGCAGGACGGTTTTCGATCTCGCCCCCTCGGATGCCGCGGACCGCTCGCAGATGCTCGATGCGGCACTGCTGCAGCAGCCGGGCGAGCAGATGTACGAGGCGCGCGTCGCCAACGGCAAGGACGGCGTGCACCGCGACTTCATCTTCAGCAAGGCCACGTTCTACGATGCCGGCGGCGATGTGGCGGGCCTCGTGGGCGTCATCGTCGACATCACGCAGAGGAAGCAGCTCGAGGCGAACACCCGGGTGAGCAACGAGCGGCTGCGCGCAGTGATCGGAGCTGCGCCCATGGCCATCGTCGCCCGCGACCTGGACAGCGTGATCCGCATGTGGAACCCGGCTGCCGAGCGCATGTTCGGCTGGCGCGAGGAGGAAGTGCTTAACACGCGCACCTCTGTCGTGCCCGGCCACCTCAAGCAGGTCACGCGCCAGCTACGCGAGCGCGCCGAAGCCGGCGAGACCATCTGGATCGAGGAGACGCAACGCCAGCACCGCGACGGCCGCCTGATCGACGTGTCCGTCTCGATCACCCCCGTCTACGGCGCCGAGGGAAAGGTGACGGGGACCATGGTCACCACGGCGGACATCTCCCGGCGCAAGCAGGCCGAATCGCTGCTGCGCGAAAGCGAAGCGCGGCTGCGCCTCGCCATGGACGCGGCCCAGATGGGCATGTGGTACTGGGAAACCTCCACCGACGAGTTCGAATACTCGAGCGGCGTGAACGCGCTCTTCGGCCGGCCGCCGGATGCGCCGAAGGTCTCGTACGCCGCGCTGCTCGACGTGCTGCACCCCGAGGACCGCGAGCTCTTCGAGGCGACCATGCGCCATGCCATCAAGCAGGCGAGCGACTTCCAGGCCGACTACCGCGTGGTGTGGCCCGACGGCACCATCCACTGGCTGTCGAATCGCGCGCAGGTCTATCGCGACGACAGCGGCTGGGCGCAGCGCATGGTGGGCGTGGTGATGGACATCACCGACCGCAAGATGGCCGAGCAGCGCGTGGCCCACATGGCGCACCACGATGCCCTCACCGGGCTGCCCAATCGCGTGCTGCTGCGCGACCGCATCCAGCAGGCCATCGCACAGGCCCACCGCAGCGGCGCGCGCATCGCGGTGCTCTTCATCGACCTCGACCGCTTCAAGATGATCAACGACTCGCTCGGCCACGAGCTGGGCGACCGGCTGCTGCAATCGGTGGCGAGCCGCATCCTGGTGTGCGTGCGCGAGGGCGACACGGTGGCGCGCGTGGGGGGCGACGAGTTCGTGATCGTGATCCCGGGCGTGGAGAACACGGCGGATGCCTCGACGGTGGCCTCCAAGATCCTCGAGGTGCTGGGCAATCCCTTCCACCTGCACGGCAACGACCTCCACGCGGGCGCTTCCATCGGCATCAGCCTCTATCCGACCGACGGCCTCGATGCCGAGACCCTCATGCGCAATGCCGACACGGCGATGTACGCCGCGAAGGATTCGGGCCGCGGCAACTTCAAGTTCTTCACGCAGCACATGAACGTCGCGGCGCAGCAGCGCCTCAACCTCGAGAACGCGCTGCGGCGCGCGCTCGAGAACCGCGAGTTCGAGCTCTTCTACCAGCCCATCTTCGACCTTCGCGACCGCTCGGTGACGGGCTTCGAGGCGCTGATCCGCTGGCACCAGCCCGGCGGCGTCGTGATCGGCCCGTCCGATTTCGTTTCGGTGGCGGAAGAGTCCGGGCTCATCATCCCGATCGGCGACTGGGTCCTGCGCGAGGCGCTGCGGCAGGCGTGCCTGTGGCAAACGCCCGCGCGCCCGCTCACCGTGGCCGTCAACGTGTGCGCGAGCCAGCTCGCCGGCCGCTCGTTCGTCGAGCGCCTGCGCCGGCTGATCATCGAGACCGGCATCGCGCCCGAGCTGGTCGAGCTCGAGGTGACCGAGACCGTGATCATCGAGGGCGCTGGAGAAGCGCGCGAGGCGCTCGACCAGATCGCCGCCCTCGGCGTGACGCTCGCCATCGACGACTTCGGCACCGGCTATTCCGGCCTCGCGTACCTCAAGCGCCTGCCCATCGACATGGTGAAGATCGACCAGTCGTTCGTGCGCGACCTCACCATCGATGCCGACGATGCGGCCATCGTCACCGCCATCGTCGCGATGGGCCGCAGCCTGGGCGTCGATGTCGTGGCCGAAGGCGTGGAAACCGAGGAGCAGCTCGCGGAGCTGAAGCGCCTCGGATGCGGCCGCGCGCAGGGCTTCCTGCTCGGGCGCCCGATGGATGCCGATGCCGTGATGCGCTTCCTCGAGGACAAGCCTCTCCAGCTCGCTGTTCGCTGATGCGTTTAAAAGCGCAACACGGAGACCACGGACTCAAAGCTCAACACGGAGAGCACGGAGAAGACACGGAGCACACGGAGACAAATAAAATACCCGTTGTCACGAACGCCGGCCCAGGCACGAAACCAATTTGAATCGGTTGGTTTTCTCCGTGGCTCTCCGTGCCTTCTCCGTGGTCTCCGTGTTGAGCTTTTGAGTCCGTGGTCTCCGTGTTGAGCTTTTGAATCAGCGCGCAAGCGCCAGCGCCCGAAGGTCGGCAGCGAAGACGCTCTTCACATGCGTCTGCCGCAGCGCCGACAGAAGCTGCAGCTTCACGGGATCGTTCCCCGGCCACACGGTTTCCAGCCAGCTCACGCCGGCGTTGCCGTGGCCGGTGTACGCATAGCGATTGAGCTCGGCGGCCGTCGCACCGAGCACGCCCGCATCGTAGTAGTCCTGCCACTTGAGCTTCTCGGCGGAGCGGCCCGCCTTCACCGCGTCGAGCTTCGACTTGATGTAGGCCGTGCGCTCGCGGCTGCGCATGGCGGTGAACTCCGCGCAGCGTTCCTGCAGCCACGGGTTGAGCGACGGGGCGGGCGTGGCGCACACGGGTGGCGGCTGTCCCGGCAGGCGCGATCGCATGAGTTCGCGCGCGAACTGCATGCCCCCGTGGGGCGACACCTCCAGGATCACCACCGGGAAATAGGAAGTGGCATACGGCGCGAACACGCCGGCGCCCGCATCGTCGGCGGACACGAGCACCGGCGCCTTGCGCCCGTCGATATCGACGAACTCGCCGCCGCCTACGTTGCCGGCGTAATAGCTCGCGATGAGGCGTGGCTGCGGCTTGAGCTGCACCACGTAATGCGTCGTGCAGCAATGGGCGCCGCCGCTGAAGCTCGAGACGTGCATGTCGGGACGTCCGTCACCATCCAGGTCGCGGCCCACCAGGTGCAGCGTCCAGCGCGAGCCGGGCGGCGCTTCCTTCGTGGTCGTCTGCCAGATGGGCTTGCCCTGGCGCAGCACGACCAGCTTTTCCTCGCGCACCCTGGCGCCTTTCAGGGACGCAATCGCGATCTCCAGGTTCTCGAAGGCGCGAAGCTCGACCGCCTCGAGTCCCTGCGACTCGAGCCATGCACGGGCGTCCTGCGCCGCCGCCGGCGTGCAGGCGAGCATGCACGCGAAGGCCGAGGCGAATCGGGCTGAAGCGGTCGTTGCCATGCAAACCTTCCCCGGAGTGCCCCGCGCATTATCCCTGAGCCACGGCATTTCACATTTCCCGTGCCAAAGGAACCACGCCCGCCCCCTCCCTCGTTCTTGTCCTACGGTTGAATCGGACGCGTGCTCGCAGACCCGCCCGGGCTTTCCGGGGAAAGTGAAGTCCTCAATGTATTCCTTATGCGAGGAGACGCCATGAGCATCATCTGGGCAATCATCATCGGCTTCATCGTGGGCCTGGTCGCGAAGTTCCTGATGCCGGGTCGCGACCCCGGCGGGTTCATCGTGACCACCGCGCTGGGTATCGTGGGCGCGCTGCTGGCGACGTTCCTCGGCCAGGCAATGGGCCTGTATTCCGCTGGACAGTCGGCAGGATTCATCGCCTCGGTGATCGGCGCGATGATCGTCCTGTTCGTGTATCACCTGGTCCGCCGCCGCCGTCCGGTGGTCTGACCTTCGCTTCATGGCAAGGGCCCGCCGTCTCCGGACCGCGGGCTCGCGCCTTTTCACCAACGGAGATTGCAATGAGCGACAACAAGGCGAACCGCGGCTCCCCGGACCGCGACCGCATCGACATCCACGATCCCGACGAGGTCCGCAACTGGACCAAGTCCCTCGGCGTGACGAAGGAAGAGCTCGAGCGCGCCGTGCAGGCCGCGGGTACGAATGCGGACAAGGTGCGCGAGCACCTGCGCGGCCGCAAGTAGCCGTATCCACGCGGTTGTAGGCAGCTCGGCGACAGTGTGTCGGACTCGTCCGATGCGCTGTCGCGCCGCCCTCTGCTGGCCGCGCCGAGGCGGTGCGCGCACGCTGGAATCCGGAATTGTTTCGTCCACCGGGGAATCTACATGTCGATCCTGCTGATGCTCGTCGGGCTCATCGTCTTCATCGTGGGCTTGCCGTGGCTTGCCGCCGCCTTCGGCATGATGGCGTGGGGCACCCACCGGCTTTGCTGTGCGTTCGTGACGCCCCGGCCGCGGCAGCAGCCACCCTTCGCATAGGGACGCCGCAGGCGTCGATGAAAAAGGGCCCTCGCGGGCCCTTTTCGTTTCCGGAGCGCGGCCCCTCCCTTCGATCGGCTAGATTTCCAGCGCCGCGACATACGAGCTGGTGATGCCCGCGAGCTTGAGCCGCATCGCGTCGCGCGCGCTGTCGAGCGCGTCGGCATCGATGGTCACCTCGCCCGAGCGGTGCCGGAACGACACGCTGGCCGAGCGCGCCTTGAAGAACAGCACCTGCGTGATCTCGGATGAGGCTTCGAGCGCGAAGGCCATCAGGCTCACGCGGAAGGCATCGCCGGCGCCCTTTTCCACCAGCCCGATCTGGAAGCGCGCCACGCTGGCACTCTGCGACTCGCGGCTGAAGATGCGGATCCAAGGGTCGTCCTGGCCCATGGAGAGCAATGCATTGAGCGTCGTGGTGACGAGTGCCAGCGCGGTCGGGGCGGCGCCGAGCAGCGCCGTGGCGACCTGCAGGATCGCCTTGTGCGCGGTGAAATCGTCGGTCGCCTCCCGGTATTCGGCGAAGCCCTGGTCCTGGATCACCCAGCCGAGGTGCGCAAGGACGTCGAAATAGGCGTCGTACCAGGCGTCGACCTGCGTCGTGTCCGGCACCTTGCGGCGCGCGACGAGCTGCGCCAGCAGCGCGGAATTCACGATGGCCTGGCGGCGTTCGGGCGTGACACCATCGACGAAATTCAGGATGCCCGAGCCCACGACCACCGCCTGCTGTTGCGCGGTGGCGAGGGCCGCCTGCACCGTATCGAAGCCGTCGCGGCGCACGCTGCGCATGACTTCGACGGGCAGTTGCGCCTGCTGCACGTAGTCGCTGGGGCTCATCACCATCGTTGCCATCTTCTTCTCCCGATCAGGCGTGTTCGGCCTGCTTGAGCTGCATGACGAGGATCGGCGAGGCCCACGTGGAGTCCGCCGGGTTCTTTTCGTAGGTCGCCTTGCGTGCGTCCCGGAACGCGTACTCGAGGTACTTGTAGCTGCTGCCGCCGCGGTCGAAAAGCTCGTGGTAGAACGCGTGCGCGAACTGCGCCGCGGCGCCGTCGGGCACGGTCCAGCGATAGCCCAGCACCGCGGGCACGCAGCGCTCGGCCGCGCGCAGCACGAAGTAGCCGTCCGCGCTGCGGCAACTGCTGAGGTAGAGGAACTGCAGCTCCGGCAGCCGCTCGACGAGGTGCTCGATGGGCAGGATGCTCGCGCGATCGGCGCTCAGCACCAGGCCCGGCGTCGTTCCCGCAACCGTCGCGTGCCCGGCGAAGTGCACCAGCCGCCAGCGCCGCTCGCGCAGCTTGCCGAACACCGCCTCGCGCAACGCCGCGGCATCGCCGGGGATGGCGTCGAGCTGCAGCCGCTCCACGACGCCGATGCCATCGCGCGCCTTGTCGCGGCAAAGCGTCTCGCACACGTCGCGGCCTTCGTCGTGCACGCGCCCGAGCATCGCGAAGGTCTTGCCCTCGATCACGGCAGGCGCAGGATCGGCCTCGATGACCAGGCAATCCACCTGCCGCTCGCCGCTCTCCGCGTCCCTGAAGAGCGGATAGCGCGTCGCGGCACGCTCGTCGCAGCGGCGGAACACCGGCGCGTGCAGCATCCAGTAGCGCGGCTCCACGCTTTGTTCCGCCAGCGCTTCGACCAGGAGCGGATAAGTTTCCTCGTTGAGCGTGAAGCGGATGCGCGTGCGCTGCGGGCCGGTCTGGTCCACGTGCCGCGTGAAGACGCGCCAGAAATTCTGGTTCGGCCGCGCTTCCTGGAAGAGCAGGCGCTCGAGGTCGTGGGAGAGCTCGCTCAGCTGCTCGCCCCAGTCGGGATCGTCGCCGCGCAGGTTGCGCGACTTGCGGATGACCTGCCGCAGCAGCTCCTTGTCGATGTAGAGGTCGCCCGCGTCCTCGAAGGGCTGGCGGCCGCGGCGCTCGAGCCGCCACGAGGTGCATCGCCCCTCGTCGAGCACGATGTCCAGCTCGAGCACGCCGTATCGCCCCATCGCCTCCTTGCGGCGCATGCGGTCGGCGCGCGCCACCAGCTCCTCGAGCCCGGTGACGGTCTCGAACGGGACCCAGTCCGTTTCCTCGAATGCGCCGAGGAACTCGGTCAGCGGATCGTCGGGGTTGGTCGTCAGCACGAGCAACGGGAGCTGCGGATTCGCACGCTTGAGCTTGCGGATGAACTCCTTCGTGGGCTCGCGCGAGGTGCCGCCGACACTCGTGAAGCGATCGACCGGCGTGCGCGCGCCCAGCACCACCAGCCGGCAATCGGCGTCGGCGTCGTCCATGCGCGCCAGCAGGCGCTCCGCGTCCTTCAGGTTCGACGCGGTGAGGGCCACGAACCCGGGGCATGGCTGAGGCAGGCGCTGCAGCGCGCCGTCCACGTATTCGACGACGTCGTCGTCGCTATGCACCAGCAGTTGCCAGGAGTTCATGGCGGTCCTCCGCAAGCCTGAGCGACAGCTCGAAATGCAGCCGGTCGGATTGGGGGCCGCGATACGCGCCGCCCATGCGCGCCATGAGGCCCTCGATCACCGGCTCCGGGAACACGAACGAGCGCATGTTGCCGCGCCCGAAGGCGACTTCGGTGGCGTTGTCCTCGGAGCACGCCCGCGCGAGCCTCAGGACGATCGCGAGCGTGCCCGAGCCGGCCTGGAACTCGACGCGCACCTCGTCGGCCTGCGCCTTTTGCCTCAGCAGGAAGGCGATGATGCTGTGCAGGCAGAAGGCGAGCTCGGAGTACGCGGCGGTGACGAGCACGCGCGCCCGCGGCTCGCTCACGATCACGTTCCGCGCCTGGCTTCGCGGCAGGTCCGCGGTGATCGTTGCGACGATCTCGCCGACGTCCACGGCCGCCAGGGGCAGCGGCGCCTCGCCCTCGCGGCCCGCGAGACGCAGGATGCGTTCCAGCGGCAGGTCCGCCTTGCGCAATTGTGCGAGGGCCCGGTCGCAAAGATCGTGCGGATCTCCCGCGTCGCGCGCCACTTCGCGCAGGTACGAGCACGCGAGCGAGAGCGGGATGCGCATCTCCGCCGCGACCTGCGCGAAGACCTGCTTGAGCGACTCCATCTGCTCGGCGCGCTGCACGTGCGTGATGTCCGTGGCCACATAGACCTTTCCCCCGGCGTCGGTCGCGAGCGTCGCGCCCGAAAGGAGGATGGGCACCCTGCGGCCCTTCAGCGTGCAGAGCTGCGCCGCCGTCGAGGGCAGCTTGGCCGCGGTGACCAGCTCGTGCCCGAAGCCGTGATCGGGGGCGTTGCCGGGCGGCCTCAGGAGCTGGGACAGGCGCGTGCCGCGCAATTCATCCGCCGACGCCTCGAGCATGCGCAACGCGGCGGGATTCGCCTCCTCGATCGTGCCCTCGGGACTGGTGAGGATCACGGCATCGGCCACGGAGGCGAGGATGGAGGCCTTGAGCTCGACCACCGCCGCGTGGTCGAGCATGAAGCTCACGACTTGCAGCAGGAACTCGACGGAACGCAACTCCTCGTCCGCGAATGCATCCTTCACGCGCGATTGGACACCGAGTATCCAGCGCAGGCGCTGGCCCGGGATCGGCACGCACATGACCGAGCGCGCGCCCGGCAGGCAGGCCACGCATTTGTCGGGATGCCCGGCGAGATCTCCCACCACGACGGCCTGCCCCGTGCGGCGCACATCGGCAAGCCAGCCGCGGTCGAAGGGCTGCTGGTAGTCGTCCGGGAGATGCGGCCGGCTCTGGCAGGCGAGGCGAAAGAGCTGGTTGTCCTCGTCGAGCCGGAAGAGGGCCACGTGCTCCCACGCGTAATGGCGTTCGAGGCCCATGACGAGATGGCGCCGGAGGCCGGCGGGATCGTCCGCGCGTTCGCCCATGCCCTGGATGAGGTCGAGCCAGAAGCGCATCTCGCAGTTCCTCTCCAGCGTGAGCGCCATGTTCACCGACTCGGCGATGGGCAGCGCCGCGAAGATCTCGCACTCGCCGCGTGTGAACGGCACGTCGTCCCTGCGTTGCAGCATCGCGACGGCGACGAGGCGGTTGTCCCGGTAGACCGGCCGGCGCAGCAGGTGCCGGAACCCGCGGCGCAGCCATTTCGCCGTGGCCTCGTCGGCTTGCGCGAGCTCGGTGTACGGTGGCTTCGAGAAGAGGTCCGCCACGTCGATGGCGCCGGTGCGCAATGCGAGCGTGATCTCGCGAATGTGCGGCGGCATCGGCCACCACTTGATGCCGGATGCGGCCTCCGCATCCCGGGGGAATTCGCAGAGCTGCCGCAGGTGCTGCTGCTTCTCGCTCACCATCGTCACCGTGAAGGTGTCGAACGAGATCAGCTCGTGCAGCGTCTGTGCGATGCGCTCCAGCAGCACGTTCCACGAGGTGGCCTCCTGGATGGCGCGGTGCACGCCGAGATTGGCCGCTTCCTCGCTGCGGTCGCGCAGGAAGCCGATGGAGCCCATGAGCTTGCCCGCATCGTCGTACTCCGGCACGGCCGAGATTTCGACCAGCCTGCGCACGTTGGTGGCGGGATTGACGAGCCGCAGCTCGTAGCACGATCCCTGCTCGCGCTCGTAACGCAGGCCCAGCTCCTCGTGCAGGCGCTCGCGGCTCGCCTCGTCCATCGCGACCTCGGCGAGGCTCGAGCCCACGCGCAGGTGCTCACCGATGAGGGCGCCCGCAGCCCGGTTCATGTAGCTGATGTGCTCGGTCGTGGAGATGCGCAGGACGCCCAGCGGAATCTCGTCGAGCGAGCGCACGTCGAGCCGCGCAACGACCGGTGAAAGGAGCTCTGCCATCGAGGTGCCCCCCTTGTCGGCTTGAGGGGCGAAGTTTGCATCTGTAACCGGCTGCATGAAACCGAGTAATCGGCAAATGCACGGCGGCTTCCGCGACGTTCAAGGGCGATCGCGCGTTCCCGGCTGCCTCGTTGCGCTCGTAATGACGCTGTTTCGAAATGTGTGACGACATTAACAGCAGCCAAAACGCCGTGCCCTCAAATTGGGCGCA
>DATMJE010000039.1:0-22117 GCA_035553995.1 Usitatibacter sp.
ATACAAAAACGCCCGGACAGGCCGGGCGTTCCATGCTGCAGGGACTGGTCGCGCCTTGTCGGGTCGGCGGATCCAGGCGTGCGCGTCGTTCAGTTCGGCGGCTCGAGGAAGTTCCTGATGGGCGAGGCGGAGCCATAGCCCTGCGCCCCGGACATCGGGATCTCGCGCAGGTTGTCCGCGGCGATATTCAGCCCCAGGCCGTTGTCGACCACGGAAAGCTCGTCCCCGACGTGGCCGTTGGGCACGAAGAGCTGCGGATGGTCGAACGGGGCGGCGTTGTAGCGCACGCGCTCGTCGGTCAGCGCCTTGAGGAACGCCACCAGCGCATCCTTCTCGTCCTCGGTGAGGCCGATCGTCTCGATGTCCGGTGCGAGGTCGTTGGCGTTGTATTCGTGGAAGTCGCCGCCGCGGTTGTAGAACTCGATCACCTGCCGCAGCGTGGACATCCCGCCGTTGTGGTAGTACGGGCCCGTCAGCTCGACGTTCCTGAGGCCGGGGACCTTGAAGGCACCGTCCGCCACGACTTTCTGCCTCGGGCTCAACGGGAAACCGATGTTGGGATCGATGAACTTGCCGGCCTGCGACATGCGCGATTCCGAGAGCGAATTGCCGAAGGGATCCGTGCCACCGTTGCCGCGGTCCTCGGTGGTCGGGCGCACGCCGATGTTGTAGAAGCCGTTGTCGTAGACGGCGAAGCCGAAGTTCGCCATCGTCATCGGCTCGAGGCGCTGGCCTTTCACGTTCGAGGTCGCGGCGTTCGTGAATTCGGGGCCCCCGTGGCAGTTCGCGCAACGGCCCTTGGTCTGGAAGAGCTGCATGCCGAACACTTCCTGCGCGTTCATCGCGGACGAGTTGCCGTCCATGAACTGGTCGAAGCGCGAGTTATCCGAGATGAGCGTCGACTCGTACATCTGGATGGCCAACCCCCAGAAGAGCGAGAAGTTGAATTCCATCAGGGAGTACTGGTTGGTCGCGAGCTTCGCGGGCGGCGTGTTGGAAACCACCGGCTCGCCGTTCGCGTCGACCGTGATCATGACGTTGGCCTTCCACCACTGCGGCTGGAATGCGGCCTGGATCATCTTGCCGTACGTGGACTGGAGCCCCTGCTTGGGATAGTTGCTCATCTTGCCGAGCACGCTGTCGTCCGGGGCCACGAGCTGGCTTGCAAGGATGGTCATGTCCTTCATCTTCTTGCCCATCTTGCGGCTCATCTTCTGGAAGGTGCGGCCGTTTCCGGACATCTCGACCTGGCTGAGCGCGGGGCCCACGGCCTGGGAGGCGAGCGAGCTGTCCGGAATGAGGATCTGCACCTTCACGACATCGTTGTTCGCGTTGGCCTTCATGACGTACGCGGCGGTATCACGCGCGCCGAAGGGGCTCACGCCGTTGAAGTCGTTCTGCGCGCGGCCGTCCCAGAAGTTGCGGAAGTTGAACGCCGCATTGATGTTGCTCGGCGTGTTGCGGCCCGTGACGCGGCGCGTGTCGATGCCGTTCACGTTGAAGGTCGGGTCCGGCTGGTAGGCGACGCGATCGAGCGCCACGCCCGGCGTGACATCGATGAAGATCGAATCGAATACGCCCGCGGAACCGACGATGTCGTTGGTGTCCGCCAGCACGGTCGAGTTGCGGTTGTTCGGGTCCGCAAGCAGGTGCAACGGGAAGTCGTTGGCGTTGAGCGTGCCGTTCGGGCGGCGGAGCGAGAAGGCGCCGTCCGCACCCGGGTTCACCGTGTTCTGCGCGCGATCGTCGGCGCCGGCGTGGAAGTGACACGACGCGCACGCCTGCACCCCGTCGCTCCCCGCTTGCATGTCCCAGAAGAGGGCCTTGCCCAGTGCGATGGCCGCGGTGCGGTCGGCGATGTAGTCGCTCAGATTCGCGGGCTCGGGCACCTTGGCGGTCTTGAGCGAAGCCAGCGGCTTCGGCGGGGCGCCAGGGAAGTCCACGATGTCCTGGGCGTGGGCGCTACGTGCCATTGCGAACAACAATATCGTGACCAGCATGGTGATACCGACGACAGCCTTGTTCCCGGCATGGGAATTCGTGCGCATGTCGCTCATGGGTTATCCCTCCCTTGATTGCGAGGGCCCAGCATGATCTGAAACAAATTCGCGCAAGGCGGCATATTGTCGCAGTGCGCTCCATCAGGGAGTGCGCCGGATTGCGCAATGCCCTTTGGCAGGGCTTAACTGCGCACGAAGATTACCGTTGGAATACGCGCGCGATGTTGGCACGACCCGTCGGCAAGAATGCCGAAAGGTTTGTGAGAATTGATTTGGGATTTCGAGCACAAATCGCATCGACTTCTCTTGACTCTGCAGGCGACTGGAGTGTTAGTTTTGTATGCATGATGCAGTCCCCGACACGTCGATGAAGACACCCGCGATGCTGGCCGCAGGAGCTCTCTCCGCGATCGGGGCCACGGCCTGCTGCTTCGCGCCGCTTCTGCTGGTCATGCTCGGCTTCGGCGGTGCCTGGGCCGCGAGGATGAAAAGCCTCGAGCCCTTGCAGCCGATATTCTTCGCCATGACACTCGGCTTCATGGCCGTCGGCTTCTACCAGCTCTACGTGCTGCCGCGGAAATGCGTGGCAGGGCAGGCCTGCGCGCTTCCGCATGTGCTTCGCCGGCAGCGCATCGCGTGGTGGATCGTGGCGGCGATCATCGCGCTCATGGGCGCGTTTCCGCTGTTCGCCAGCTATTTCTATTGAGGGAAAACGATGCGTGCTGCAGGACTCGTGTGGATCAGCCTTGCCGTGCTGCCGGCGCTGGCAGCGCCCACGCAGCAGGTGGTGCTCGATGTGAAGGGGATGGACTGCGCGGCTTGCCCGATCACCGTGAAGGCGGTGCTCAGGAAGCAGCCCGGTGTCGAGGAGGCGAAGGTCGACCTGGAAAAGCAGATCGCGGAGGTGAGATTCGATGCGGCGAAGGTCACGCCCGACAAGCTCGCAGCAGCGGTGAGCGAAGCGGGCTTCCCTGCGAGCCCGCGCAAATGAGCGCGACCGTGTTGCACAGCATCCTCACATGCCCGCATTGCGGCTTCCGCAAGGAAGAGCTCATGCCCGTCGATGCGTGCCAGTACTTCTACGAGTGCACGATGTGCAGGACGCTCCTGCGCCCGAACGCCGGCGACTGCTGCGTGTTCTGCTCCTTCGGAACCGTGAAATGTCCGCCGGTGCAAGCCGAGCGCTCCTGTTGTTCCTGAGACACGCTCGCTGACTACCGCGTGAAACGGCCCGCACGCGCGGGGGGCCGGTCTCGGTACGGTCGGCCAACTGTGTGACCGGGCCATACCCTTTCGAATGGGTGGCGAGTCAGGGATTTGAACCCCGGACCAACGGATTATGATTCCGCTGCTCTAACCACTGAGCTAACTCGCCGAAGAACCCGATATTTTCCGGGTTTGGGCCATCCGGGTCAAGGCGACGAAGATCCCTTGATCGCGAGGGGCTCGTCGATCGAGCGCGTGGCCGCATCGAAGACCTGGTCGCGGCGGGAGGCCGGGATATCGAGCGCGGCAGCGATCCGCTGCACGAATGCCTCGTCGAACTCCTGCGGGCCGGCCGGGAAGAGCGAGAGGTACGTGGTCAGGACGGCAAGCTCGATGCCCAGCGGTGCAGGACGCGGACCGTCACCGTAGAGCTTCGCGCGCCGGTCGGCGCCCAATGCGCGCAGCCATGCCTCGCCCGCGGGTATGAGCAGCGCATTCGAAGATTCGGCGGCCGCACGGTGGGCCGCGATCACGTCGCGGAAATCCTGCAGGTGGTCGGGGCGCGGCCACGGCATGAAGAGCGCAGGACGGGCGCCGGCCTCGCGAATGGCGTCGGCGAACCGCTTCGCGTCGCGCGTGAGCGAGGCGCGGGCCTCGGCGCCCGCGATGCCATCCTGCTGCAGCACGACGATGTCCCAGCCGCGCTTGATGGCGGCCAGCGCATCGCCCTGCCGCCAATGGTCCTCGAGGCTGTAGCCCTCGATCGCGACGCTATCGACGGTGACCGTGCGGCCGGTTGCGGCGGCCGCTTTCGCGACGCGCTCCGGCAATTCCATCGCGCTCGTGATGGCGTTGCCGATGAAGAGCACGCGCGCCTTCTTCGCATCGGGCGGCGACTGCGCGGCGACCACGCTCGCCGCGAACGCGGGCATCAGGAACAGGAATGCGCGTCTACGCATGCTGCGAGTGTATGCGGCGACGGCTTGCCGCTTGTTACGTTTTCTGCGGCGGCTAGACGTTGAAGCGGAAGTGCATGACGTCCCCGTCCTGCACGATGTACTCCTTGCCCTCGAGGCGCATCTTGCCCGCCTCCTTCGACTTCGCCTCGCCGCCCAGGCGCACGTACTCGTCGTACGCGATCACCTCGGCGCGGATGAAGCCCTTCTCGAAATCGGTGTGGATCACCCCGGCCGCCTGCGGCGCGGTCGAGCCCTTGCGCACGGTCCACGCGCGCACTTCCTTCTCGCCTGCGGTGAAGTAGGTCTGGAGCCCGAGCAGGTCGTAGGTCGCGTGGATGAGGCGGTCGAGGCCGGGCTCGGTCATGCCCATGTCGGCGAGGAACATCTGCTTCTCCTCGTCATCGAGGCCGGCGATCTCGCTTTCCAGCTTGGCGCTGATGGCCACCACCGGCGCGCCCTCCTTCTTCGCGTATTCCTTCACGCGCTCGAGGAGCGGGTTGCCCTCGAAGCCGTGCTCGCCCACGTTCGCGATGTAGAGCGCGGGCTTCGCGGTGAGCAGTTGCAGCGGCTGGAGCATGGCCATCTCGTCGGCCGTAAGGCCCATCGCGCGCACCGGGTGGAAGCCATCGAGCGCCTTCTCGACCCGCTCGAGGAGCGGCATCATCTTCAGCGCTTCCTTGTCGCCCGAGCGCAGCGTCTTGCCGAAACGGTGCTTTGCCTTCTCGATCGACTGCATGTCGGCAAGGGCCAGCTCGGTGTGGATCACCTCGATGTCGGCGACGGGGTCCACCTTGTTGTTCACGTGGATCACGTTGCCGTCCTCGAAGCAGCGCACCACGTTCGCGATCGCGTTCGTCTCGCGGATGTTCGCGAGGAACTGGTTGCCCAGGCCCTCGCCCTTCGAGGCGCCCGCGACCAGCCCCGCGATGTCGACGAACTCCACGATCGCGGGAAGGATCTTCTGCGGCTTCACGATCTTCGCCAGCGCGGCGAGGCGCTTGTCGGGCACCTCCACGACGCCCACGTTCGGCTCGATGGTGCAGAACGGATAGTTCTCGGCCGCGATGCCGGCCTTGGTGAGGGCGTTGAAGAGCGTGGACTTGCCGACGTTGGGCAGGCCGACGATGCCGCATTGGAGGCTCATGGTTTGTTAGCCTTTTGTGATTGGACCCCGGCCTTCGCCGGGGCGACGCCGTCTGCGTCCGGCGTCGATTGGGCCCCGGCCTTCGCCGGGGTGATGGGCTTCGCCGGGGCGACAGGCTTCGTTGGCGCGACGGCCTCCGGATCCTTCGGCGTCGTGTGCAGCCAGGTCATCGCATCCACGAGGCGCCCGCTCGCGATCTTCGGCAGCAGGTCGAGGCTGCGGTCGAACGCGGGATCGATGAGCGCCTGCTCCTCGCGACGCGCATCGTGGAGCACGTAATCGGCCACGAGGTCCTTGTGGCCGGGGTGGCCGATGCCGATGCGCAGGCGCCAGAAATCCTTCGTGCCGAGCACGGCCACGATGTCCGAGAGGCCGTTGTGGCCGCCGGTGCCGCCGCCCTTCTTGAGCTTCACGGTGCCGGGCGGCAGATCGAGCTCGTCGTGCACCACGAGGAGCTGCGCGGGCTCGATGCGGAAGAAGCGCATGAAGGTGCCGACGCTGCGGCCGCTCTCGTTCATGTACGTCGCGGGCTTCAGCAATGCGAACTCACGCCCACCCTCCGCGACCTTCGCGGTCCAGCCGAAGAACTTGGGCTCCTTCTTCCATGCGCCGTGGCAGCGCTCGGCGATGGCATCGACCCACCAGTACCCCGCGTTGTGGCGCGTGCGCTCGTATTCGCGCCCCGGGTTGCCGAGGCCCACGATGAGCCGGATGTCTTCGGACAAGTTCGCCTTCGCTTCGACGGGGCCGCGCGCAATGCACGGCCCGGAAATAAAAAGCCCGCCGGGTTTCGCCGGCGGGCGCACGTTCCCGCTTGTGGTTGTTGCTTATTTTTTCTTCTCGTCCTTGCCGCCGCCCTTGGCAGGGGCGGGCGCAGCCTCGTCCTTCGCCTTCTGGGCCGTGGTGGGCACTTCGGCCGCCGAAGGCGCCGCCGCGCCGGCCGCGGCTTCCGCCGCTTCCTCGTCCGCGGTGACCACGCGCGGGATCACGACCGTGGCGACGGTGGGATCCTCGCCCTTCGGCACGATCGCCTCGACGCCCGCGGGCATCGGCAGCGCCGACATGTGCAGCGAGTGGCCGGCCTGCAGGTCCTTCAGGTCCACCTCGATGAACTCGGGCAGGTCCTTCGGCAGGCAGGAGATCTCGATGTCGTTCATCACGTGCTGCACGAGGCCGCCCGCGACCTTCACGCCGGGCGCGATATCGGCATTGATGAAGTGCAGCGGCACGCGCATGTGGATCTTCTTGTCCGCGGCGACGCGCTGGAAGTCCGCATGCAGCACGCGCTGGCGGAACGGATGCATCTGGTAGTCGCGCAGGAGCACCTGCGACTTCTCGCCCGCCACTTCCATGTCCAGGATGGACGCGTGGAAGGCCTCGAGCTTCAGCTTGAAGAAGAGGTCCTTGTGGTCGAGCTCGATGGGGGTGGCATCCTTGCCGCCTCCGTAGATGATGCCGGGCACCTTTTCCTCGCGGCGCAGGCGGCGGCTCGCACCCGTTCCCTGCAGCTTGCGCGGTTCGGCTTTGATTTCGATCTTCATGGTCACTCCAGGTTGTCCGGTGGTCCGCGACCAGATCCACCGGGGATTAGGTTCCCGCCTTCGCGGGAACGACGGTCATCCCCGCGCAGGCGGGGATCCAATTGCCACTACTCGACAAAGAGGGAGCTCACCGAGCTCTCCTCGCAAATCCTCCTCACGGTCTCCGCCATAAGCGCGGCCACCGAGATGACACGGATCTTCGGGCACGCCTCGGCCTCGGGCTTGAGCGGGATCGTATCGGTCACGACCAGCTCGTCGATCACCGAGCTCGAGATGCGCTCGACCGCCGCACCGGAGAGCACCGGGTGCGTGCAATACGCGACCACGCGCACCGCACCCTGCTCCTTCAGCGCACGCGCGGCTTCGCAGAGCGTGTTCGCGGTATCGACCATGTCGTCCATGATCACGCAGGTGCGGCCGTTCACGTCGCCGATGATGTTCATCACCGTCGCCACGTTGGGCCGCGGACGCCGCTTGTCGATGATGGCGAGGTCGGTCTCGAGGCGCTTGGCGATGGCGCGGGCACGCACCACGCCGCCCACATCCGGCGACACGACGACCTGGTTCTTGTACCCCATCTTGAAGAGGTCGCCCAGGAGGATGGGCGTCGCGTAGACGTTGTCGACGGGGATGTCGAAGAAGCCCTGGATCTGGTCGGCGTGGAGATCCATCGTGAGGAGGCGATTCACGCCCGCCACCGTGAGCATGTTGGCGACGACCTTCGCGGAGATGGCCACGCGCGCGCTGCGCGGGCGGCGATCCTGCCGGCCGTAGCCGAAGTACGGCAGCACGGCGGTGATGCGCGCGGCGCTCGAGCGGCGCAGGGCATCGACCAGGATCATCAGCTCCATCAGGTGGTCGTTGGTCGGGGCGCACGTGGACTGCAGCACGAAGACGTCCTTGCCGCGGACGTTCTCGAGCAGCTCCACCATCACCTCGCCATCGCTGAACTGCGAGACGGTACCGCGGCCGAGCTGGATGTTGAGCTGCTTCGCCACCTGCTGCGCGAGCTTCGGGTTGGCGTTGCCCGTGAACAGCATCAGGTTGTCGAAGGCCATCGTCTCGCTCGAAAAAGAGGGCAGGGGAGGAAGGACTCGAACCCTCGTATGCCGGAATCAAAATCCGGTGCCTTAACCAACTTGGCGACTCCCCTACGGACCATCCGGCCAAACGCCGGACGGGCACTGCCTACTGCACGCGCAACGGGTGACGCTCGAGACCCTGCGCGATGAATCCGGTCATGCCCGCGGGCAGCTCATCGAGCACGCGCTGCGCCGCTTCCCGGCTCTCGTACGGCGCGAACACGCAGGCGCCGGAGCCGGTCATCCGCGCCTGCCCGCGAGCGGCGAGCCACTCGAGATGGCTGCGGACCACGGGCCAGCGCTTCGTCACCACGCTTTCCAGGTCGTTGCGCCAGCGCTTGCCGCCGCCGACTGCTGAAAAGTCTTCCATTTTAAGGGGTTCCGTGTCGCGGGTCAATTCTGGGGCGGCGAAGACCTCGCGGGTGGGAACCTGCACCGGCGGCGTCAATACGACATACCAGCGCGGCGGCAATTCGATGGCGCGAAGCTCGTCGCCCGTGCCCTCCGCCCAGGCGGCACCCCCATGGAGAAAGAAGGGAACATCGGCGCCGAGCCCCGGGGCGAGCTCGGCCAGCGCCTCGGGGCCGAAGCCCGTTCCCCACAGCCGGTCGAGCACGATGAGCGTGGTGGCGGCATCGCTGCTGCCGCCGCCGAGTCCCGCGCCCATCGGGATGCGCTTCTCGATCTCGATGTCCGCGCCCAGCGGCGTGCCGCTCGCTTCCTTCAGGAGCAGCGCCGCCCGCACGGTGAGGTCCTCCTCCGCGGGCACCCCGGCAACATCGTTCACGCGGGCCACGTGGCCATCGGGGCGCACCCGGAAGCGCAGGCGGTCCGCGCGATCGATCAGCGTGAAGACGCTCTGCAGCAGGTGGTAGCCGTCGGGCCGGCGGCCCACGACGTGAAGGAAGAGATTCAGCTTCGCGGGGGCGGGATAGTCGGGGCCGGGGAGCGGCAACGGCTACTCCTGCAGCGGCTGGTAATCGTCCACGACGAGGCGCACGGCGGTCTCGCCGCGCACGGCCGAAAGCCGGCGTGCAAGCTCCACCTCGCCCGCCTTCTGCGTCTCGTCGATGGTCACGTGCCATTGTGCGGGCGTCTCCCGCAGGTCCCCGTGGAGCCACGCGGCAAGCATGCGGGGATTGAGCGGCACGCCCAGGATCTTCTCGGTGAGGTCGTCGAAGCTGTCGGCTGCCTGCGCGCTGCCCCCGGTGGAGAGCACTGCGCCATCGGCGTTCGACTCGATGCGCGCCACCTCGTTGCCGAGCGGGCTCGCGATCGACCAGACATCCTTGTCACGACGGTGCGTCCAGTGAAGCCTGGCGATATCGCTGCGATCGGCCTGCCGCACCGAGATGCGCCCGCTCATCTCGAAAGCTGCTGGCACGGAAGCGAGCGCCGGAAGCGCCGCGGGCGGCGGCGCCATCATGGCGCAGCCGCCCGCTGCGAGGACGACCGTGACTGCCGCGAGAAGAAGTCTCAGGGCCGGAACTTCTGCATCACCGCGAGGAGCGACTCGTGGTTCGGGTTCTCCGTGAGCGCGGCGCGCCAGATCTTCTGCGCCTCGTCGTGCTGGCCGCTCTTCCACAGCACTTCACCCAGGTGCGCGGCGATCTCGGGATCGGGCCGCACGGCGTACGCCTGCTGCAGGTTCTTCAGCGCCTGCCCCGTGTCGCCCATGCGGTAGTAGACCCAGCCGAGGCTGTCCATGATGAACGGATCCTCCGGCGAGAGCTTGAAGGCCTTCTCGATGAGATCGCGCGCTTCGGCGAAGCGGTTGGTCTTCTCCGCCAGCGTATAGCCGAGCGCGTTGTACGCGTGGGCGTAGTCGGGCTTCATCACGATGACCTTGCGCAGGTCCTTCTCGAGCACGTCGATCTTGTCCACGCGCTCCGCGGCCATCGCGCGGTCGTACAGCAGCTCGAACGAATCCGGATACTGGGCGACAGCCTTCGAGAGCAGCTCGTAGGTTTCCTTCCACGCCTTCGCATCGCGCAGGAGCTGGGCCTCGACCTGGATCACCTGCACGCGATCCTCGTCGTTCTTGGGCTCGATCTTCTGCAGGTAGGCACGGCCCGCATCCAGGCCCTGCTGGTGCGAGATCAGCGTCGCGATCTTGAGCTGGGCGCGCACCCAGTCGCCGGAATCGACCTTCTGGTACCAGCTGATGGCCTCGTCGTAGCGCTTGAGGCCCTCGGAGGCCTGGCCCATGCCGAGGTAGATGGCGGCCGACTCGCGATAACCGAGCTTGAGCGCGCGCGTGAACGCACCCTGCGCCTCGGTGAAGTCCTCGAGCTGCAGCGAGAGGAGGCCGATCGCGTAGGCGGCTTGCGGATCCTTGGGCTCCAGGCGCTCGGCGCGGCCGAACTCGTCGCGCGCTTCCGTGAGCTTGCGGTCCGACGCGAGCTCGCGGCCGAGATGCATGCGCACGTCGTACGCGTTCGGATGCTCTTCCACGAACGACTGGTAGAAGGCGACGACCGTATCGGGCGCGGTCTTGCGCAGCACTTCCGCCTTGAGGACGGCGCCCGCTTCCCAGCCGGGCTTGAGCCGCAGCGCGTCATCCGCCTCGTCGCGCGCGAGGTCGTTCTTGCCCGCCACGAGCGCCGCGACGCCAATGGCGTAGTGCGCTTCCGGCATGTCGTTGTAGCGGTCGGCCACCTGGCGGGTGGCCTCGAGGACGGCCTTCTTGTCGTTGAACTTGCTGAAGAGATGCGACAGGTGCATCAGGATGGTGCCGCGGCTGTCGCTCTTCTCGAGCACGTCGGCGAGCGTGCTGGCCGCCTTGTGCACGTCGCCTTCGTTGGCGAGGAGTGCCGCCATGATCTCGCGGGCGAGCGTGGCATCGCTATCGAGCTGCAGCAGCAGGGAGGCGCTCTCGAGCGCCTGCGGGAACATGCGTGCACGGATGGCCAGCTCGACGGCACGGCGGGCAATCTGCGGATCGTGCAGCTCGCGGGCGAGGCGATTGTAGATCTCGAGGGCACCCTCGTTGTCGCCGCGCTGGGCCGCGATCTCCGCGGTCAGGTATTCGAACACCGCCGTCGAGGTGGTCGCCCCGTCGTCGACCTCGTCCCCCGCCTCGACGAGCTGGGCGGTCTGCCCGGCGCGCACCGGCGCAAGGGCGAAAGCGAAACTGGCCGCGAAAACGGCCCACCAGATCCTGCTGCCCTTCATGCTGCCTCCCGCGGCACCGCCGAAATTGCACGTCCCTATCATAAAACGAATCGGGGCCTTGTAATCGCCGCCGCCATGGGCCTGTAGGACGTGTCCGGCAACCCCCGCACGCCGTATAATTGCCGGAAAAACAGGCACTTTTGCCGTCGGGAACCCATGCCGGAACTGCCGGAGGTCGAGACCACGCGGCGCGGTTTACTGCCGCATGTCGTGGGCCGCACGATCAGCGACGTCGTGGTGCGCAACCCGAACCTGCGCTGGCCCGTCCCCGGGGACCTGCGACAGCGCCTCAGGGGCGAAAAAGTGCTGGCCGTGCGGCGGCGGGGCAAGTACCTCCTTTTCGACTTCCCGAAGGGGCACCTGCTGGTCCACCTCGGGATGTCGGGACGGCTTTCCCTCGTTCGCGACGACGCGCCCGTGCAGCGGCATGACCATTTCGACCTGGCGCTGGGCGACCATCGCGCGCTGCGCCTCACCGATCCGCGCCGTTTCGGTGCCGTGCTCTGGTTGCCCGACCCCGCCGAAGACCATGTGCTGTTGAACGGCCTCGGGCTGGAGCCCCTGGAGAGCGCTTTCAATGGCAAGGCGCTCCAGGAAGCGGCACGCGGGCGGCGCATCGCCGTCAAGCAATTCCTCATGAACGGACGTGTCGTAACCGGCGTGGGCAACATCTACGCGAACGAGGCGCTCTTCGCCGCGGGCATCCATCCGGCGCGCAGCGTCGCGCGCATCTCGGGCGAGCGCTGGGATCGCCTCGCCGCAGCCGTGAAGGCCACGCTGGAACGCGCCATCGAGGCGGGTGGCACCACGCTGCGCGACTTTGCCGGCGCCGACGGCCAGCTCGGCCACTTCCAGCTCCAATGCGCCGTGTACGGCCGCGAGGGCAAGCCGTGCACGCGATGCGGCACGCCGATCCGCGCGATCCGGCAGGGCCAGCGCTCCACGTTCTTCTGCCCGCGTTGCCAGAAATGAGCGCGGCCTCGCTGCCGCGTGCGCGGCATTTCGAAGCGCGGCTGGCGGAGCTGCGCTCCTGGCGCCGCACGACGATCGAGGCGCTGGCCGCATTCCGCCGTTGGGCGCTCGTGGGGCGGCTGGTCGACGAGCAGACGGGCGCGCGCCTGGCACATCTCGAGCGCCGCCTCGAAGCCGAGCGGCTGACCATCGCCTTCGTGGGCGAGGTCTCGCGCGGCAAGAGCGAGCTGGTGAATGCGCTCTTCTTCGCCGACGCGGGCGAGCGCCTCGTGCCCGCCGGGCTCGGCCAGACGACGCTGTGCCCGGTCGAGATCCTCTGGGACGAGGCGCGCGCGCCATCGCTGCGGCTGCTGCCGATCGAGACCCGCGCGCAGACGAAGGCGCTGCGCGAATACCTCGCGCATGACCAGGGCTGGGTGGAGATCGCGATCGATGCGAAGGATTCCGCGTCGGTGGTCCGCGCCTGCCGCTCGATCGCGGAGACGCGGCGCGTCGAGGCGGCAGAGGCCGCGGGCCTCGGCTTCGAGAGCCCCGGCGCCGGCGCCATCGACGTGCCACGCTGGCGTTACGCGGTGCTGAACCTGCCGCATCCGCTGCTGCAGAGCGGGCTCGCGATCCTCGATACGCCGGGGCACAACACGCTGGGGCTCGAGCCCGAGCTGGTGATGCATCGCCTGCCCGACGCCGCCGCGATCGTGTTCATGCTGGGCGCCGATACCGGCGTCACGCGCACGGATCTCGAGCTCTGGAGCGATCACATCGAGCCGGTCCGGGGAACGGGACACAACTGCTACGTCGTGCTGAACAAGATCGACGGGCTGCGCGACGGCTTGAAGTCCGAGACGCAGGTGCTGGAGGAGATCGACCGCCAGGTGCGCTCCACCGCGGAGTCGCTGCACCTGGATCCGCAGCGCGTGTTCGCCCTCTCGGCGCGGCAGGGCCTCATGGCGAAGATGCAGGACGATCGCGACGCGCTGCTGCGAAGCCGCCTCTATCGACTCGAGCAGGCGCTCGCGAACGGCGTGGTCCACCAACGGCGCCTCGACCACGTCGCCTCGCTGGGTGCGGAGACGCGTGCCGCTTTTGCCGAGGCGCGGGCGCTCATCGACAGCCGCTTCTCGTTCGCGCAGCAGCAGCTCGCCGAGCTCAGCGCGCTCCAGGGCCGCAGCCAGCGGCTGGTGGAAACGCTGGCGAAGCGGGCCAACGCGGAGCGCGCGCGGCTGGAGCAGGCGCGCGCGGTGATGATGGGATTGCGCGTGGTCCACAACCGCCAGGCCGAGCAGCTGGCGGAGCTCCTCGACCCGAACCTGGCGCGCGAGGCCGCCATCCGCGCTCGCGCGGACGTGCTCCAGAGCGCCTTCTCGAAGGGAATCGGCGAGGCGCTGGACGCCTACTTCGGTGAATCACGCGCGCGCATCGAGCGTGCGATCGCGGTCATCGGCGAAGCGCGCGCGATGATGTCCTCGGTCGGGCGCAAGTTCTCCGGGGACTACCAGATCGGCGAGGTGGAAGTGCCCGATTTCTCCACGGATCGCTTCCTGATCGAGCTCGACCGGCTGGAGGGCCGCTGCGCGCAGGAGCTCAAGGGCGCGTCGAGCCTGGTGCTGCGCGGGCGTGCCACGCTGGGCGCGCTCTTCTTCGATACCCTCGCGCTCAAGGTGCTGCACGTCTTCGAGATCGCGGACCGCGAGGTGCGCACGTGGATGAACGGATTCATCCGGCCGCTCGATGCGCAGCTGGTGGCGTTCCAGGAGCAGGCGAACAGCCGCATCGAAGGCATGGGGCGCATGCAGGACGCCGAGACCGGGCTCGTCACGCGCATGGAGGAGCTCACGATGCTGATGGCCCAGCTCCGCTCCCAGCGCGAGGGCTGGGAGCAACACCATCGGCGGCTCATGGCGCTGCTGGCCGTGGAGCGCGAGCCTTCGCTCGCCTAGCGGCGGTTATTTCTGCTTCTGCAACGCCTCGTATTTCGCGAGCAGCTCGTCCTGCGACTCGACATGCTCGGGATCGAGCGGAATGCAGTCGACCGGGCACACCTCGCGGCATTGCGGCTGGTCGAAGTGGCCGACGCACTCGGTGCAGCGCCTGAAGTCGATCACGTAGAACTCGGGCCCCATCGAGATCGCCTGGTTGGGGCATTCGGGCTCGCAGACGTCGCAGTTGATGCAGAGCTCGGTGATCTTGAGGGCCATGCTTCAGCCGGCGTGGTCGTGGTCGCGGCCGGGCGGGCCGATCTTCTCGCGCATGCGCTCGACGGTGATCGGGTGCACGAACGCGGAGACATCGCCGCCCAGCACGGCGATCTCGCGCACGATGGTGGCGGACAGGAAGAGATATTTGTCCGAGGGCGTGAGGAACAGGGTTTCCACGCCGGGAGCGAGCCGGCGGTTCATGCCGGCGAGCTGGAACTCGTACTCGAAGTCGGAGACCGCGCGCAGCCCGCGCAGGATCACGCTGGCCCCCTGCTCCTTGAGGAACTGCGACAGCAGGCCGCTGAAGCCGCGCACCTTCACGTTCGGATACGGTGCCAGCACATCGCGCGCGCAGGTGACGCGCTCCTCGAGCGAGAAGAAGGGGCGCTTCGCCTGGCTCTGGGCCACGCCGACGACGATCTCATCGAACAGCCGCGAGGCGCGCTGGATGAGGTCCTCGTGGCCGTTGGTGATGGGGTCGAACGTTCCGGGGTAGACCGCGCGGATGGTCATGGCGTGGCGAGCTCGAAAAGCGCATAGCGTACCGTCCCGGCGCGATCTTCGCGCAGCGCTCGCCATGCGCCGGTGGCGGCAACGGGCTCGGCGCTTTCGACGTACACGCGCCCGCCGGCCGCCAGGTGGGGCGGAAGCACGTCCAGCACGCGCTGGGCGAGGTCGCTCGCGAACGGCGGGTCGAGGAACACGACGTCGAATTTCTCCGTATTGGTGCGCAGCCATGCGAGGCCATCGCCGTGCACGATATGCGCGCCGGTGGCGCCGAGCTCGCGCGCGGAAGCCCGCAGGGCCTGGGCCACCTCGCGGTCGCGCTCGACCATCACCACGCGCCCGGCACCGCGTGACAGGGCCTCGAAGCCGAGTGCGCCGCTACCCGCGAAGAGGTCGAGGCAGGCGCAGCCATCGAGCCGTTGTCCCAGCCAGTTGAAGAGCGTCTCGCGCACGCGATCGGGCGTGGGACGCAGCTCGAGGGCCGGCGGAAACTTCACCAGCCGGCTGCGCCACGTGCCCCCGATGATGCGCACACGGTTCGCGGGGCGTCGCACGGCGGTCATCGTCCAATCGATCATACCGTAAAATATTTCGTTTCCCCGAGGCATCCCCCAGCATGGCCCTCTTCGGCAAGAAGGACGCGCCCAAGCCGGACGCGCCCGCCAGGCCCGGTTTTGGCGCGAGCATCAAGGCGTTCCTCAAGAAGGACCTCGAGCAGACGCGCGCCCGCTGGTCGAAGGCGGTCGACATCCTGCGGGCGCATCCGCAGATCGACGAGGCGCTGTACGAGGAGCTGGAGACGCAGCTCATCGCGTCCGACGTGGGTGTCGCCGCGACCGAGCAGCTCATCCAGGCCCTGCGCAAGGCGCAGCGCGACAAGCGCCTCGAGGATGGCGCGCAGCTCGAGGACGAGCTCAAGGCGGCGCTGATCGCCCTCCTCGAGCCGCTCGAGAAGCCGATGCCGGCGCTCGACCGCAAGCCCTTCGTGATCCTGCTGGCCGGCGTGAACGGCGCGGGCAAGACCACCACCATCGCCAAGCTCACGCGCCGTTTCCAGGCCCAGGGCAAGACCGTGCTGCTGGCCGCGGGCGACACGTTTCGGGCGGCCGCGCGCGAGCAGCTCGCCGAATGGGGCTCGCGCCACGGCGTGACCGTCATCTCGCAGGACAAGGGGGATTCGGCGGCGGTGATCTTCGACGCCATCAACTCCGCGCGCGCCCGCGGCATCGACATCGTCCTCGCCGACACCGCCGGGCGCCTGCCCACGCAGCTTCACCTCATGGAGGAGATCCGCAAGGTGAAGCGCGTGGTCGCCAAGGCCGATCCCACCGCGCCCCACGAGACGCTGCTCGTGATCGACGCCAACACGGGGCAGAACGCCGTCCGCCAGGTGACCGCGTTCGACGAGGCGCTCGGGCTCACCGGGCTCGTCGTCACCAAGCTCGACGGCACGGCAAAAGGCGGCGCCATCGCCGCGATCGCGCGGGAGCATCCCGTGCCGATCCGCTTCATCGGCGTGGGCGAGAAGGCCGAGGACCTGCAACCCTTCGTCGCGCGCGAGTTCGTGGAGGCGCTTTTCGAGTGATCCAGTTTTCGTCCGTCGTGAAGCGCTACCCGGGAGGGCACGAGGCGCTGCGCGGCGTGAGCCTGGAGATCGCGCCGGGCGAGATGGTCGCCATCACCGGGCACTCGGGCGCGGGCAAGTCGACGCTCCTCAAGCTCGCCGCGGGCATCGAGCGCGCCTCCGCGGGGACGGTGCTGGTGAACGGCCAGAACCTGGGAGCGCTGCGGGAAACCGCGCTCGCGATCCTGCGCCGCAACGTGGGCTTCGTCTTCCAGGACCACAAGCTTCTCTACGACCGCACGGTCTACGACAACGTGGCGCTGCCGCTGCGCATCTCCGCCTTCACGCGCGAGGAAACCGGCCGCCGCGTGCGTGCCGCGCTGGACAAGGTGGGCCTCCTCGGCCGCGAGAAGGCGATGCCGGTGGCGCTCTCCGGCGGCGAGCAGCAGCGCCTGTGCATCGCGCGCGCCATCGTGAACCGCCCCGGGCTGCTGGTGGCCGACGAGCCGACGGGCAACCTCGATGCCGATTACGCGCGCGCGATCCTCGATCTCTTCGTCGCCTTCAACCAGGTCGGCGTGACGGTGCTCCTGTCCACGCACGACCAGGCGGCGCTCGACCGGCTCGCCTGCCGCCGCGTGTCCCTCGCCCATGGGTCGCTCGCGGCATGAAGGCGCTGCGGCTCCATGGCCTTGCGATGGCCGAGGCCGTGCGGCGGCTCCTCGCCCATCCGGTGACGGACCTGTTCTCGATCGTCGTGCTCGGCATGGCGCTGGCCCTGCCGCTGCTGGCCGCGGTCGCCCTGCGCACGGCCGGCGCCGCGACCGCCTCGCTCGACACGCAGCCCCACGTGAACGTCTTCATGGCGCTGGACGCGAGCGATGCCGACGTGAAGCGGGTCGAGCACGCGCTGCGGGCGCAACCCGGAGTGGCCGCGGTGCGCTTCGTTTCCCGCACGCAGGCGCTGGAGGAGCTCAAGGCCACCACCCACCTGGCCGACATGCTGGCCGCGCTCGACGACAACCCGCTGCCCCACGCCTTCACGGTGCGCCTTGCGGGCGGGGCCAGTGCGGACAGCGTGGCGGGGCTGCGCGCGCAATGGGCGCGGCTGCCGAAGGTGGATTCGGTTTCGGCCGACCTCGAGTGGGCCGAGCGCCTCGGCCGCTGGGTCCGGTTCGGCGACCGGATCGTGATGGTCCTCTTCACGGTGCTCGCCGCGGCCGTGGCCTTCATCGTCGGGCACCTCATCCGGTTGCAGGTCGTGACGCGCCGCGCCGAGATCGAGGTGAGCCAGCTCGTGGGCGCCACGGCGGCCGACGTGCGCCGGCCGTTCGCCTACCACGGACTGCTGCAGGGGCTGCTGGCGGGGCTCCTGGGCTTGGCCATCACGGTGGGGGTCGCCCTGTGGTTCGATGCGGAGCTGCGAGCGCTCACTCCGGCCTATGCGCTTGAACTAAAGGTCGTTTTGCCCGATCTCAGGATGTGGGTGGCGGTCGCGGCGGGCGCCGCCCTGCTGGGCCTCCTCGGCGCGTGGCTGGCAGTCGATCGGGAGCTGCGTCGGTTCGCGCTGGTTCGCATGTAGGAACTTCTTACCGGCTTAGCACTCCAATCCGGTGAGTGCTAAAATGGTCCGCAAGGAGGACTACCGAAACATGACTGCCATGACCCTGCCGGCCCTTCCGCCGGTCTCGAGCCTCGAAGCCTACGTCCAGGCCGTGAACGCCATTCCCATGCTCACCCAGGAGCGTGAGACGGAGCTCGCGCGCCGCCTGAGGGGCGAAAACGATCTCGGCGCCGCTGCGGACCTCGTGGTCTCGCACCTGCGGCTCGTCGTGTCGGTCGCCCGCAACTACATGGGGTACGGGCTTCCGCAGGCGGACCTCGTCCAGGAAGGCAACCTCGGCCTCATGAAGGCCGTGAAGCGCTTCGACCCCGAACGCGGCGTGCGCCTCGCGTCCTTCGCCATCCACTGGATCAAGGCCGAAATCCACGAATTCATCCTGCGCAACTGGCGGCTGGTGCGCGTCGCCACCACCAAGGCGCAGCGCAAGCTCTTCTTCAACCTGCGCAGCATGAAGAAGAGCAGCACGGCCCTCACGCCCACGGAGATCGCGCAGGTCGCGAAGACGCTGAACGTGAAGGAAAGCGACGTGATCGAGATGGAGCAGCGTCTCCAGGGCTCCGACGTTTCCCTCGAGCCGTCGCCCGACGACAGCGACGAGATCGTGACGCCCATCGCCTATCTCGCCGATACGTCCGAAGGGCCGTCCGAGTTGTTCGAACGCGAGCAGTCGGAGACGCTCGAGCAGCAGGGCCTCAGCCGTGCGCTCGAGAGCCTCGACGATCGCAGCCGCCGCATCATCCGCGCGCGCTGGCTCGCCGAGTCGGAGCCGATGACGCTGCACGAGCTCGCGGACGAGTTCGGCGTCTCCGCCGAGCGCATCCGCCAGATCGAGGTGAAGGCGATGCAGAAGATGAAGGCGCAGCTCGCGGACCTGCGTTAAGCGCTGCCCAGGCACTCACGGTGAAAAAACGGGGCTTCGGCCCCGTTTTCCTTTCTCAGCCGTTCAGCAGCAGGCGAAGGTCCGAGGCGAGGACCTGGGGCGTCGTGTCCGGCGCGAAGACGAGCCGCATGCGTCCGGCCGGGTCGAGCGCGAAGATCTGCGCCGAGTGGTCGACCAGGTAGGTGCCGCCCTCCTTGCGCGTGCTGGCGTAGACGTGGAAGTCGCGCGTCACCCTGGCCAGCTCTTCCGGCGTGCCGGTGAGCCCGATGAAGCCCGGATTGAATGCGGGGACGTATTCGGCCAGCACCTGCGGCGTATCGCGTTCGGGGTCCACGGTCACGAAGAGCACCTGGACGCGCGAGCCGTCCGGGCCCAGCTGCTTCACGGCGGAGGCGAGGTTCGAGAGCGTCATCGGGCAGACGTCCGGGCAATGGGTGTAGCCGAAGCTCACGACGACCACCTTGCCGCGGAAATCGGCGAGCGAGCGCTCGCGGCCGCTCGCATCGCGCAGGTGCAGCTCGCGGCCGATGTCGCTGCCGGTGACGTCGACGCCCTGGAAGGGACTTTTCGAGGCTCCGAACCGCTCGCAACCGCCGGGGCCCGCCGCTGCAGCCGCGACCAGGCACGCGGCGATGAAGCCCCGCGCGCTCACGCGCCGGCAAGCGGCAGGTAGTGGTCGACCATCAATGCCGCGAACAGGACCGCAAGGTAGAAGATCGAGTAGGCGAAGGCGCGCTTCGAGAGCGCATCGCTGTAGCGCCGCAGCAGGGCGACCGCATAGGCGAGGAACACGCCATCCAGGACCAGCGCCGCGCCGACATAGAACCGGCCCGCCATCTGCGTGGCGAAGGGCAGCAGCGTCACGGCGGTGAGCAGCAGCGTGTAGAAGAGCAGTTGCAGCTTGGTGAATTCCTCGCCGTGCGTGACCGGCAGCATCGGCACGCCTGCGCGCGCGTACTCCTTGCGCCGGTAGAGCGCCAGCGCCCAGAAATGCGGCGGCGTCCACGCGAAGATGATGAGGAAGAGCAGCAGGGGCTGGAACGTGACGTCGCCCGTGACCGCGGCCCACCCCAGCACCGGCGGCATCGCGCCGGACGCGCCGCCGATCACGATGTTCTGCGGCGTGGCGGGCTTGAGGATCAGCGTGTAGATGATCGCGTAGCCCACGAACGTGCCGAGCGTGAGCCACATGGTGAGCGGGTTCACGGCGTGGTAGAGGATCGCGAGCCCGAGGCCGCCGACCACGCCCGCCATCAGCACGATCTGCGCGGACGAGATGGTGCCCATGACCGTGGGCCGCGCGCGGGTACGCGCCATGGCCGCATCGATGGTGCGCTCGACCAGGCAGTTGATCGCCGCGGCGGCGCCCGCCACGAGCGCGATTCCTGCCGTGGCCCACAGGAGCAGCCCCAGCGGCGGCAGGGTTGGCGAGGCGAGCAGCATGCCGATCACCGCGGTAAAGACGATGAGCGAGACCACGCGCGGCTTGGTGAGGTGCCAGAACTGCGCGAGGAGTGACGGCGGCTGGATGACGGTGGCTTCGAGCATGGGCGCTTGCAACGGCAGACAGCCTTCGATTATAGCGGTTCAGCCGATCTGGGACGCCTTGAGGAGGCGCTGCAGGTCGTTCAGCATGCGGCGCATGTCCGGCCGGGCGGGCCAGCGCATCATCACGTTGCCGTTCGGGTCCACGAGGTAGAGATGCGCAGGGTCGCGCAGGGCCGCCGAGGGGGAGGTGCCGGGCGCCGGCGCGACCGCGATCACGCCCGCGAGATCGTCGGGCAAATGCACCGGCCCCGTGCCGCTCGCCACGAAGACGCGCTGCACGCGCGAGGCCTCGCGGCCGAGGGCGAGCCACACCTGGCGCACCGTGTGCAGCTTCTCGAGGCAGCTCGCGGTGCAACCCGCGTCATCCGCGGCGACGAGCACCCAGCGGCCGGAAAGCTCGGCGAACCGGAACGCCCCATCGGGCGCGCGCACGAACGGCTGCGGGTCCACCGCGGGCGGCGGCTGCAGCAGCTCGCCATAGTTCGCGGTGGGTTTCACGTGCACGAAGTTGTACGCGATCACCGAAGCGGCGATCGGCAGGAAGAAGAGCGCGCCGATGAGCAGCAGCTTCGCGCGCGGGGAGAGCGTCATCGCACGCGGCGCGTGTTGAGCGCCAGCCACAGCACGACCACGGTCGCGGCCATGGCGAACCAGGTGAGCTCGTACTCGCGGTGCTTGGCGATGCCCGCGTCGGGACGCTCCGTGAAGGCGGCCAGCCCCGGCGCCGGCGGATCCGCGAGGATCACGACGGGAAGCGCATCCAGGCGCAAGCGGTCACGGATGCGCGCGATGGAGAGGTTCTGCCAGACGTCGCCGGTGACGGTTTCGGCGGACAGCTCGAGGAACCGCGCCGGGGGCACCGTCGCCAGGCCGCGCACGTCGACCGTGCCCGGCGGCACTTCGACGCGCGGCGCACGCGGATATTCGGCTCCCCGTGCGATCCATCCGCGGTTCACCAGCGCCACGGCCTGCGAGCCCTGCAGGCGCAGCGGCGTGATCACGGCGAAACCCGCGCGTCCCTGATGGATCTGGTTGTCGATGAAGAGCTGCGCCGAAGCCACCCACTCGCCGCGCGCGTGCACATGGCGGAACAACAGCGGCTCCGCCGACGGCACGGGACCCGTGAGGTCCACCGGCGCTTCCTGCATGCGCGCCTCGAGGAGCGCCTGGATCGCCTCCTTCTGCTCGGCGCGATGCATCTGCCAGCGCCCGAGCGACACCGTGAGCGCCACCACCAGCAATGCGGCAATGGTTGGCACGGGCCTCGGGTCGAAGGACAATGGACCCATGCGCATAATCATCCTGGTGCTCCTGCTGGCGGTGGTCGCGAGCCTGTTCTCCGGCCTCTACTTCGTCTACAAGGACAAGGGAAACACGAACCGGGCGGTGATCTCGCTCACGATCCGGATCGTCCTTTCGCTGCTCGTGTTCGTGCTGCTCATTGCGTCGTACTTCTTTGGGTGGATGGATCACGGGAGGTTGTAAGGGGCGCAAGGGCGTAAGGCTCAGGGCGCAAGACAAAAGCAGCACCCACGAAGATTTTCCCGTCCTTGAAACCCAAAAGCCGCACCGAGGTGCGGCTTTCGACTTTTCTTGCGCCTTGCGCCTTGTGCCTTGTGCCCTTTACCCCTTGCGCCCTGCGCCTTGCGCCTCTTTACACCCAATACACGAACACGAACAGCAGCAACCAGACCACGTCCACGAAGTGCCAGTACCACGAG
>DATMJE010000040.1:0-10839 GCA_035553995.1 Usitatibacter sp.
GGCGATGATCTTGTCCGTCGGCTTCCTGGTTGCATCCGCCGGGACGGCGTCCTTGTCTTCCTCGATCGACAGGTGGTGCTGGAGATCCGCCTCTCGCAGGAGAACCTTGGTGGTTTCATCCTCGACCACGATATCGGCCGCGATGCCCTTGGCCTGGATCGAACGGCCGCTCGGCGTGTAGTAGCGCGCCGTGGTGAGCTTGACCGCCTGGTTGTTCGGCAGCGGCAGGATGGTCTGCACCGAGCCCTTGCCGAAGGTTTGCGTGCCGAGGAGCACGCCGCGGTGGTGATCCTGCAACGCACCGGCCACGATTTCCGAAGCCGAGGCCGAGGCACCGTTCACCAGCACGACCAGCGGCACGGTCTTGGCGCCCGGGGGCTCCTTGGCGATGTAATCGTCCTTGAAGGCGCCGCGGACGTAGTTTTCCTTGGTCGCGGTGAGGCGCATCTTGGCGTCCTCGGTGCGGCCGTCGGTGTAGACGACGAGGGCGTTGCGGGGCAGGAAGGCGGCGGAAACGGCTACCGCGGAATTCAGCAGGCCGCCCGGGTTGCCGCGCAGGTCGAGCACGAGGCCCTTGAGATCCCCGCCGTTTTCCTTGTAGAGGTCGTTGAGCGCCTGGACGAGGTTCTCGCCGGTGTGCTCCTGGAACTGGGTGATGCGGATGAGGCCATACCCGGGCTCCAGCATGCGGGCCTTGACGCTCTTCACGCGGATCACGTCCCGCTTGACGACGAACTCGAGCGGCTCCGTTTCGCCCTTGCGCAGCACGGTGAGCTTCACTTCCGTGTGCGGCTTGCCGCGCATTTTCTTGACCGCGTCGCTGAGGGAGATGCCCTTGAGGGACATCTCGTCCAGCTTGATGATGAGATCGCCCGCCTTGACGCCGGCGTGGTACGCGGGGGTGTCCTCGATGGGGGCCACGACCTTGACGAAACCATCTTCGGTGCCGACCTCGATGCCGAGGCCGCCGAATTCGCCCTGGGTGCCGACCTGGAGGTCGCGATAGGCTTCCTGGTCGAGGAATGCGGAGTGCGGATCCAGCCCCGTGAGCATGCCGTTGATCGCCTCCTTCAGGAGCTTGCGATCCTCGACCGGCTCGACGTAATCGCTCTTGATGCGGCCGAAGACCTCGCTGAAAAGGCGAAGATCGTCGACGGGGAGCTGGAGAGTGGAGGCCTGGCGGTCAGCGACCGCGGAAAAATGCAGGCTGCCGGCGACGCCGAGCGCGGCGCCAATGGCGAGAAGGCCGATCTGCTGAAACTTCTTACGCATGCTTTGTCACCCTGGTCACAAGGAGTTGGTCTCTTTTCCCTGGCGCACTTATTGGGCGACCCAACGCATCGGATCGAATGGTTTTCCGTCACGCCTGAGCTCGAAGTATAGCCCGCTTTCCGCGCTTGCACCCGTCGCGCCGACCTCGGCTACCGCCTCGCCGCCCCGCACCGTTTCGCCCACTTTCCGCAGCAATCCCTCGTTGTACGCGTACAGGCTCATATAGCCCTGTCCGTGGTCAAGGATGAGGAGGTTTCCGAAGCCGCGCAGCCAATCAGCATAGACAACGCGCCCATCCCCTACCGCGTGCACCGTTTCACCCGTAACCGAACGAATAAAAAGCCCCTTCCACGTCGTCCCCGAGTCTTCCCGCGGTGCCCCGTAACGCCCGGCGATCTCCCCACGGACCGGCAGCTGGAGCCGCCCCTTGAGGGTTTCGAACGCACGAGTAGAGGATGACGCATCCGCGGGCTCTTCGATATGCCTGGGCGGTGCGGTGTTTCGTCGCGCGGGGGCTGCGGCGAGCGCGCGGGCGATCTCCGCGACCAGCTTCGACAGCCGTGCCTCGTCGCGCTTCAACCGGCCGATCTCCCGGCGCCCCTGGGCGATGTCCCCGGCGAGCTTTGCCACGACGGCGGCACGGGCGGCGCGCTCCTTTTCGAGCCGGCCAGTCTCGCCGGCCTGCTGCGCCTCGTTGGCGGCGAGCTCCGCCCGGTGCGCCTGCGCTTCCGCTTCAAGCGTCCCGAGCTGTGCCGCTTCCCGGGCGAGCGCTTCGATGACCGTCCCGCGGGCGCGCTGGATGTAGTCGTAGTAGGCGAGATGCCGTGCCACGCTCGCGGCATCCCGCCCCTCGAGGAACAGGCGCAGGCGATCGGGCGATCCCTGCTCGTACTGCAGGCGCAGCAGCCGGCCGGCGAGCTCCTTCTGCCGGGCGATGCTTTCGCGGGCGGCGCGCTCGCGCGCGGCGATGTCCGCAAGGCCCGCCTCGATGTCCTGGCGCTGCCGGGCGAGATCGAAGAGGACGCGGCGCGCCTCGCTCACCGCCTGGCTGCTCGCCTTGAGCTGCTCCGCCGCCTCGCCGCGCGATTCCTCCGCGGCCGCGAGTCCCTTCTGCAACTGCTCGATGCGCTCGCGCAGCGCCCGCAGGTCCTCTTCCGAGGGCTGGGCCCTGTTCGCCGCGGGCACGATGCAGGCCGCGAGCAGGCACAGCGCCACGGCGGTCGAGCGCACGAGGCGCCCAACGCGCAGTGCCGTCATGGGGATCTACTTCGCCTTGCCCTGGCTGGCCACCGAGTGCATCGCTTTCGCGATCGCCTCCTGGTCGCCGAGGTAGTAGCGGCGCAGCGGCTGCGCGCGGTCGTCGAGCTCGTAGACGAGCGGGATCGCGGTGGGCACGTTCTCGCTCACGATCGCCTCGTCGGACATGCCGTCGAAATACTTGATCATCGCGCGCAGGCTGTTGCCGTGCGCGGCGACCAGCACCCGCTCGCCCGCGACGACGCGCGGCCTGATGCGCTCTTCCCAGCACGGCACCACGCGTGCGACCGTGTCCTTGAGGCATTCGGTACGCGGCACCTGCTCGCGCGCCACGTTCGCATAGCGGCGATCGCGTCCCGCATCGCGCTCGTCCCCGGCTTCGAGCGCGGGCGGCGGCGTGTCGTAGCTGCGGCGCCAGACGAGCACCTGCGGCTCGCCGAACTTCGCCGCCATCTCGGACTTGTTCAATCCCTGCAGCGCGCCGTAGTGGCGCTCGTTGAGGCGCCAGTCCTTCTCGACCGGCAGCCAGAGGCGATCCATCTCCTCCAGCGCGAAGTTGAGCGTGCGGATGGCGCGCTTCAGCACCGAGGTGAAGGCGAGGTCGAAATCGTAGCCTTCGCTCTTCAGCAGCCGGCCCGCGGCGCGCGCCTCCTCGATGCCCTTCGGCGTGAGGTCCACGTCGGTCCAGCCGGTGAAGCGGTTTTCCTGGTTCCAGGTGCTTTCGCCGTGGCGCAGGAGGACGAGTTTTTTCATGGGCAATCGTGTCGGAGGGGCGGCGCGCGGGAGGTTTGCAACGAAATTTTAGCAGGGGTTGCAGGCGTGCCCTTGTGGTACAAACACGCCTTCGCGTTCCCATCGCACCCCGTTGGAACTCCCTTCGCCTCGCGACGAGCTCGTCGCCGGCAGCCGCGCGGTCGCTCCCGCGCTCCTCGGCATGCTGCCGTTCGGCTTCGTGGCGGGCGTGGCAGCCATCGGTGCGGGACTCACGCCGCTGCAGGGCATGGCGCTGTCGGTGCTGTCGTTCTCGGGCATCGCGCAGCTCATCGCGAGCCAGCTCATCGCCGTGGATTCGCCCGTCGCGGTCACGGTGGCGGCCGCATCGGTGGTGAGCCTGCGCTTCGTGATGTACAGCGCGGCGCTGGCGCCCCACCTCGCGCACCTCGACCGCCGCTGGCGCGCGCTGCTCGCCTATGTGATGACGGACCAGAGCTTCGCGCTGGCCGTGCAGCACTACGCGGCGCCCGGCGACGCGCGGCATCGGCACTGGCACTTCCTCGGCTCGGCGGTCACGCTGTTCGTCTCGTGGCAGGCGGCGGTGCTGGCGGGAATCGTCGCCGGCGCGCAGGTGCCCACGACGTGGTCGCTCGATTTCGCCGTCGTCCTCACGTTCATCGCGCTGCTGGTACCCGTGGTGCGCACCCGTGCGGACCTCGGTGCCGCCGTCGTGGCTTCCGCGGTCGCCCTGTTTGCGGCGGGGTTGCCGTACCGCCTCGCGCTCGTCGTGGCTTCGATCGCCGGTATCGCCGTGGGCCTCGGTATCGAGGCGCGCCACCAGCGGCGATGAAGACCTGGCTCGCGATCCTCGGGGTGGCCGCGGCGACGTACCTGCTGCGCGCGTCGTTCGTGCTTTTCGCCGACCCGCATCGCTTCCCGCACCGCTTCCGCCAGGCGCTGCTCTACGTCCCGCCCTCGGTCCTCGCGGCCATCGTGGCGCCGGGCCTGCTCCTCGTGGACGGCGCCCTGGACCTGTCGCTGCACAATCCACGCTGGATCGCCGGGGCCGTCTCCATCGTGGTCACGGTGCGCACGCGCAGCGTGATCGCCGCCATGGCGAGCGGCATGGCCGCCCTGTGGCTGCTCCAATGGGCCCTCGGTGCGACATAACGCCCCGGGAATGGCGGTGCCGGTCTGCTAAAATTAACCCTTTGCGCCGGCGCCCGAGCCGCCGGCGACGACTGATTCCGCCGTGGCCGACTTCATCGCGCACAACCTCCTGCTGATAGCCCTGTTCTTCGCGAGCGGGGCGATGCTTTTGTGGCCCGAGATCTCGAAGCTGATCGGCGTGGGGGGCAACGAGATCGGCACCCTCGAGGCCACGCGCCTGCTCAACCAGAGCGGCACGCTGGTGATCGACGTGCGCGACGAGAAGGAATACGCCGCCGGCCACCTGCCCCGCGCACGCCACGTCCCGCTCAAAGAGCTGGACAAGAAGGCCGCGGAGCTCGGCAAGTTCAAGGACAAGCCGGTGATCCTCACCTGCCGTTCGGGTCCGCGCGCCGCGGCCGCGGCCCGGGCGCTGCGCCGGGCGGGCTTCGCCAATGTGTACCAGCTCAAGGGCGGCATCGCGGCGTGGCAGCAGGCGAGCCTGCCGCTGGAGAAATAGCCGCAAATGGCCAAGATCGTGATGTATGCGACCGGCGTCTGCCCCTTCTGCGTGATGGCCGAGCGGCTGCTGCGCGCGAAGGGTGTAGCCGACATCGAGAAGATCCGCGTCGACCTCGAGCCCGAGCGACGCAAGGAAATGATGGAGCGCACCGGACGCCGTACGGTGCCTCAGATCTACGTGGGCGACCAGCACGTGGGTGGCTACGACGACCTCGCCGCGCTCGACCGCGCGGGGGGCCTCGATCCGCTCCTGAAGGCGCCCTGACGCCGGCCGACCGCCGGTCCCTCAACGACTCACCGCGAAGGAAGTTTCATGAGCAGCCAGCCCCAACCGCAAGAACAGAACAACCAGCCGGTCTTCTCCATCGAGAAGGTGTACGTGAAGGATCTCTCGCTCGAGATCCCGAACGCGCCGCAGATCTTCCTCGAGCGCGAGTCGCCCCAGATCGACATCCAGCTGCACCACAACTCCTCCGGCATCGAGGAAGGCGTCTTCCAGACCGTCCTCACCGTGACCGTCACGGCGAAGGTCGGCGAGAAGACCATGTTCCTCGTCGAGGCCGCGAGCGCGGGCATCTTCGTGGTGAAGAACATTCCCCAGCAGGAGATGCAGCCCGTCCTCGGCATCGCGTGCCCGAACATCCTCTACCCGTACGTGCGCGAGGTGATCTCGGATATCGTCGTGCGCGCGGGCTTCCCGCCGGTGATCCTCGCCCCGGTCAATTTCGAGGCGATCTACCAGGCGCAGGCCCAGGCGCAGCTGCAGCAGCAGCAGCCGGGCGCATCGCCCACGGTGCACATCGTCACGCCGGGCGCGGCCCCTTCGTCGCACTGATGCATCGCCGGGCGCTTCTCGCCGCGCTGCTGGCCGCATTGCCGGCAGCCGCGGCCGAGTACCGTTCCATCGGCGAGCGCCCCGCCATCCTGTACGACGCGCCCTCCACGCGCGCCGATCGCCTCTTCATCGCCACCGCGAGCTATCCGTTCGAGGTCCTGGTGAAGCTCGACCAGTGGACCAAGGTGCGCGATGCCAACGGCGAGGTCGCGTGGGTCGAGAACAAGTCGCTCACGGAGCGGCCGACGGTGGTCGTGACCGTGCCGGTCGCGGACGTGCACGCGGAAGCCAACCCGCAGTCGCCGCTGGTCTTCGAAGCCTACAAGCAGGTCCTGCTCGAGGTCCTGGCCCCGGCCGCCGATGGCTGGGTGAAAGTGCGCCATCGCGACGGCCAGCAGGGCTTCATCCGCGTGGCGCACGTCTGGGGCGCCTGACCGCCGCTGCGCCGTGAGGATCGCCATCCTCGGCGCGGGAGCTTGGGGAACGGCGCTCGCCATTTCCCTTTCGAACGCGCACGAGGTGCGCCTCTGGACGCGCACCGGCGCGGACCGCGAGGCGCTGCAGGCCGCGCGCCGCAGCCGCTATCTGCCGGAAGTCGAGCTTCCCCCATCGGTCGCGATCGCCGGCGCCGTCGAGCAGGCCACCGGCGCGGCCGAGCTCGTCATCGCGGCGACATCCACGGCCGGATTGCGGGAGACGTGCGGACGGCTCGTCGCCGCCGGATCGCGCGCGCCGCTCCTCTGGGCGTGCAAGGGCTTCGAGGCTGCGAGCGGGCTCTTCGCGCACGAGGTCGTGGCGCAGACCCTGCCGCACGACGTGGCGGCCGGCGCCCTCTCCGGTCCCAGCTTCGCGCTCGAGGTGGCGCGCGGCCTGCCCGCGGCCCTGGTCCTCGCATCGCGCGACGCTGCCTTCGCGGCGAGAACGGCCGCCGCGCTCAACAGCCCGCGCCTGCGCATCTACTCGAGCACCGACGTGGTCGGCGTGGAGCTGGGTGGTGCGGTGAAGAACGTGATCGCGATCGCCGCCGGCATTGCCGACGGCCTCGACCTCGGGACCAACGCGCGTGCCGCGCTCATCACGCGGGGCCTCGCCGAGATCGTGCGCCTGGGCGAAGCGCTGGGTGGACGTGCCGAGACCTTCATGGGACTCGCGGGGCTGGGCGACCTCGTGCTCACCTGCACGGGTGCCCTCTCGCGCAATCGCAAGGTGGGGCTGGAGCTGGGCCGCGGCCGCTCGCTCGCCGAAGCGCTCGCGAGCCTCGGGCATGTGGCCGAAGGCGTGGAATCCGCCCGCCGCGTGAGCGAGCATGCGCGCGGCGCGGGTGTCGACATGCCGATCGCGGAAGCGGTGTGCGCGGTGCTCTTCGATGCCCGGCCGCCGCGCGATGCGGTGCGCCAGCTCCTCGCGCGCGAGCCGCGGCCCGAGTGAGCACCTAGACAACATGGCCCCCGCCGTTGTGGCGGAGGCAGCTCGTGAGTAGGAAGTGGTCTGCCTCGAGACGTATCGTGGATTGCGCACCTAGGTGCGTAGAGCCACAGGCAGAACGCCTGACGGCGATTACTGCGATGGAGTCAGGAGGCAGACCATGGATGAACATATCACCGCGTACGTAGGCTTGGATGTTCACAAGGAGTCGACTGCGATTTCGGTTGCCGATTCGGGGCGGGGTGCGCCGCGCTTCGTAGGAACAGTTGGCTCGGAGCTGCGGCAGATCCTGAAGGCGCTGCGCCCGCTGGGGGCAGCCGCCGGAGTGATGGTGGCGTATGAAGCCGGGCCATGCGGCTTCGGCTTGGCGCGGCAATTGAGGAGCGAGGGGTACCACTGCGACGTGATCGCGGTGGCGAAGACGCCGCGCAGGCCAGGCGATCGGGTGAAGACGGATCGCCGCGATTCGCTCGCCTTGGCCCGTTACCTTCGTGCGGGCGAGCTCACCCCAGTGACGATTCCGGACTCGCGTGACGAGGCCATTCGAGATCTGTCGCGTACGCGCGAGGACGCAGTGCGCGCTCGGCTGAAGGCCAGGCAGCAGCTCAAGGCGATGTTGCTGCGCTTGGGCAAGCGCTATGACGGAAAGACCTCGTGGACAGCTGCCCACGAGCGCCATCTGTCCACGATTTCGTTCTCGCATGCCGCGCAGGACATCGCATTTAGCGAATATCGCATGGCAGTCCGCGAGGCCAACGACCGGGTGGAGCGCATCACCACGGCACTTCGCGACCAAGCCGCCAGCTGGCGGTTCGCGCCTGTGGTCGCAGCGCTCAGCACGCTGCGTGGAATCGACTTCATCACCGCCGTCACGTTGGTCGCTGAGCTCGGCGATCTCGGGCGCTTCGCCCATCCCAAGGACCTGATGAGCTACCTGGGCCTGGTGCCGAGCGAATACACCTCGGGAGAGTCGCGCACGCAAGGTGCCATCACCAAGACTGGCAACGGACATGCCCGCCGCGTGCTCATCGAATCGGCTTGGAACTACCGATTTCCGCCCCGGCTGAGTCGTGCCTTGGAGGTCCGAGCCGAGGGTCAGTCCGCCGTCGTCCGCGAGATCGCCTGGCGCGCGCAGCTGCGCCTGTGCTCCCGCTACCGCAAGCTCACCGGACGTGGCATGCACAAGAACAAGATTTGCGTCGCGATTGCCCGCGAGCTGTCCGCCTTCGTGTGGGACGTTGCGCGACATAGCGCCGTGCACTGAGAACTGCCTTACCCGATAGGCAACGCGGCGGACGGCAGCAACGAGGGGAATCCTCGAAGCTTCTAAGTGGGCATCTTCCAGATGATCCCCGGTGCTAGATCGAGGCAGCCCCACGACGAACAGATGACATGCGGTAGCCAACCCGCGGATATCAGACTGATCCATCGTCGCCCAGTCGCCGGCCGCCGCGTTCCCTATCGGAATGCGTCCAAAACGGGTTCGTGCCGAAGCTGCGCGAGGAAGATGCACGCCCCTGTTGACATGAAGGGCCATATCAGAAGCTGACCAGGATCACCAGCGCATCGGCGTAGAAGCCGACGTGCACGTTCTGCAGCGGGTCGATGCGCCCGAACATCGTGAAGGTGAGGTTGGCCGATCCCCCGTCCGGCACGGTGATGTTCTGGGTGACGGTATCCAGCCCGGTGGTCTGGCCCCATACCGAGACGCGCGAGGCATCGCGATAGATGTTGTAGTGCAGCAGGTCGGGCCCGCCCAGCCAGCGCAGCGCACGCGGCGATATGGTGCCGCTCGAAGCGCTCGCGCCGATGCCCATCGTGACCGGGATGGTCGCGACCCCTCCCTTGCGCGAGCAGCGCAGCGTGAAGGAGCCGATCGAGTCGAGCGGCGTCGACGTATCCCCGAGATAGGTCCCGAGGTTCAATGCGGTGCCGGAGCCTACGCAGCTGATGGCGGCGTGGGCCGGAGGCACGGCGAGCGCGAGGGCGAGGCTAAGGAAGAGAGCAGGCGTGGACGTCATGGATGGACACGACCGGCTCTTCGCCGGGAGGAATGGTGAGCGAGAAACGGCACAAGGTGCCCTCGATGTCGACCGATCCAGCATAGTCGCCCGGCGGGACGTTCTCAAAATAGAACTCGCCGTTGCCGGCGGTGGGCACCTCGACCGGCTTGCCGCCGACGTCGAGAGTGAACAGCACACCGGCCGCGGATATCTCGCGGCCCGTCCGCGTGTACTTGAGCGTGCCCGTGATGGCACGCACCTTCTCGACACGGAACACGGTCAGGTTGGCGCTGCGGAAATACGGCACCACGGTGCGGGCCGGATCCTGGATCGAATACTCGATCGGCACGTCCTTGTCCTCGATGGACAGGTAGTTCTCCACGTATGACACCAGGCGGGGCAGGAAGACCCTGCCCGAGGCGTCGGTCTTGCCGACTTCCTGGCGGTTCAGGTACACGCGCACGCCGGCCAGCGGCGGCTCGATCTGCACCACCGAAAAGCTGTCCTCGATCGGGCGGCTGAGGCCCAGGTGCCCGCCGGTGTACACCACCGACCCCGAGGCGGAAACGGTCGCGATCTGCGAATGCGCGCCGCTGCCTGTCGTGCTCGACACGCTCGCCTCGATCACCGCCTCGCGCATGCGATAGACGATGCCGGGCGTGAGGGTGTCGCTGTGGCCGGACGGAGAGTTCGAATGGCTTCCGCCCACGCTCCAGCCGAGGCCCTCGCCCTCGGGCAGCAGGTTGCCGACCTGGAAGGACGCCGTGCGCGTATGCGTTTCGTCCTGGCGCAGCGACGTGAATGTCGTGATGTCCGCTCGAGGCCGGTACTGGACCGTCAACAGCGCCTCGTAGCCCGCCAGGTTCCCGACCGTGCGGCGGTAGCTCGCCTCGATCGACCAGTCGCGCCCGATCGGCAGGCTGTACGTGGCCGTGGTCGAGCGCTGCAGCGGGTCCGCGAAGGCCTGCAGGTAGTGATAGCTGAGCGACACGGTGCCGAATCCCGCCGGCGAATAGCCGACGGAATACGCGTCGTCGCGCGGAGCGGCCGGCTGGGCATCCCTCGGGCGCAGGAAGGCGAAATTGCGGGTCGCGCGGCGCAGCAGCGCCGAGGCGAAGAGCGGCCCGCGTTGATAGCTGTATCCCGCGGCATAGGCGTGCCCGTTGCCGGTCTCGCGGTCGTGGCTGGCGAGGAGCGCCAGCGAGCCCACGCCGAGGGCATCGCTGCGCAACACGAGCGTGGGGCCCGCGTTGCCGCTGTCGCGCGTTCCTTCGGCGTGGAAGCCCGCGGTCACATGGTTGGTGAATCCGTACGAATGCGAAGCGGAGAATGCGGCCTCGCCATAGTCGGCGCTCGACGTCGCCGCATTCTCGCGAATCGCACCCACCTGGTAGCTGAAGTCGCTCACCCCCTCGGCGAGGCCCCGGTCGGCGAAGTAGAAGGGAAAGGTGACGGTGCGCTCGTGGCCGGACGCATCGCGCACCACCACGCGCACGTCGCGCTGCCCCGTGATGTAGCTCACGTTGCCGATCTCGAAGGGTCCCGGCGCCACGTGCTGGTGATAGATGCGCTGGTTGCCGACGAAGAAGTCGACGTCCGAAGGCGCGTCCGCGACCCCACGGTAGGCCGCGGTCGGATTGCGCACCAGGTACGGGTCGATCT
>DATMJE010000041.1:0-2064 GCA_035553995.1 Usitatibacter sp.
TCGTCCTCGCTGAAATTCGCCGGCACGTCGACCGGGAATGCGATCACGAGTCGCGGATCGCCCGCGGCAGCGGCGCGCGCGGCCAGCTCGCAGAAGATGGTCTCGGGAGTGTCGCGTCGCACCGGCTGCGCGCAGCGGCGGCAGAAGAGGTGGCCCGTGCGCGCGAACAGGAGCTTCAGGTGGTCGTTGATCTCCGTCATCGTGCCGACCGTCGAGCGCGACGTGCGCACGGGGTTGGTCTGGTCGATGGCGATCGCCGGCGGGATGCCCTCGACGGCGTCGACCTGCGGCTTGTCCATGCGATCGAGGAACTGGCGCGCATACGGCGAGAAGGTCTCGACGTAGCGGCGCTGGCCCTCGGCGTAGAGCGTATCGAAGACGAGCGACGACTTGCCCGAGCCCGACGGCCCCGTCACCACCACCAGCTCGCCCGTGGGAATGTCCACGTCGAGGTTCTTCAGGTTGTTCTGCCGCGCACCGCGGATGCGGATGGTTTCTGGGGGTGCTTCGTCGTGCAACGGTGCGGCGTCGACCGGGCGGCCGGCGGAAAGGTCGTTCATGGAGATCGTGACCGTAGCGGCCGCGGCGAGGCGGGCGCGAAAGAGGGGGAACCCGATATTTTAGTCTGCCAACGAGGGCAAAAGCCGTCCTACAAGATATTGGGGATAAGTCGTCCGGAACGCTTGCGTTACCCTTCAGTTGTCCCCATCTCGGAGTCGGCGATGCTGTTCCGCGGTTCCTGCCATTGCGGCGCGGTGAGGTTCGAGGTCGAGGCCGCCGAACGTCCCGTGTGCCAGCGCTGCGACTGCTCGATCTGCACGAAATCGGGATTCCTCCATCTCATCGTGCCCAGGTCGCGCTTCCGGCTCCTGCAAGGCGAGTCGGCGCTCACTACCTACCGATTCAATACCGGCGTCGCGCAGCACACCTTCTGCAGCACGTGCGGAATCAAGCCCTTCTACGTGCCGCGCTCGAATCCCGACGGCATCGACGTGAACGTGAACTGCCTCGATCCCGTGCCCACGGACATCGTCGTCGAGCCCTTCCATGGCCGCGAGTGGGAAGCGAACGCGGCCTCCCTCGCGCACCTGAGCAAGGAGTAGCCATGCACACCTACACGGCGACCGTGAGCTGGTCGCGCGGCGAGCAGCCCTTCACCGATGGCAAGTACAGCCGGGCGCACCGCTGGCGGTTTGACGGCGGCGTGGACGTGCCGGCCTCGTCATCGCCGCAGGTCGTGCGGCCGCCGCTTTCCGACGAAGCCGCGGTCGATCCCGAAGAGGCGTTCGTCGCCGCGCTCTCGAGCTGCCACATGCTTTTCTTCATCGACTTCGCACGCCGCGCGGGCTTCCGCATCGACCGCTACGAGGATCAGGCGGAGGGCATCATGGCCCAGGATGCGGAGGGGCGGACTGCGATGACGGTGGTGACGCTGCGGCCTGCGATCGCGTTTTCAGGGGAGCGCTTGCCTACGGCGGAAGAGGTCGAGGCGCTGCATCACAAGTCGCACGAGGCGTGCTTCATCGCGAACTCGGTGCGGTCGGAGGTAAGGATCGAGCCTCGGGGTTGATGGTCGCCGCATAGCCCGATCTTATTTCGCGAGCCCGATCGCCCCCATCAGCTTCGCGATCTCCGCGTCCTCTCTCGCAATAAGCTCCCCAAACTCCGCGGCGGGCAAGAAAGCCGGCCGCACACCCATGGCATCAGCCGCCTTGGCAAACTCCGGCGATTCGACCGTCTTGCGGATCGCGCCCTCGAGCGTAGCGATCACCGGCCGAGGCGTGCCGCGAGGAACAACAATCCCGCGCCAGGCCTCGAGCGAAACATCCACGCCCTGTTCCCTCGCGGTGGGCACGTCCGGCAATGCGGGATCACGCTCGGGAATGAACGCCGCAAGCAGCCGCACCGTTGATTGCTTCACAAACCCCGCGAGGGCCGCCGGGAGTTGCAACACCGCATCGACGTGGCCGCCCATGAGACTGGGAACCACCTGCGCCGCGCCGAAGGGCACCTCGATCACCTTGATGCCGGCCGCGCGCGTGAACGCGGCGAGCGTGATGTGCG
>DATMJE010000042.1:0-13883 GCA_035553995.1 Usitatibacter sp.
CGCTGGGCCCTCTCGGTCCAGGTCGGCGTGATGATGCGCATGCCGCGCACGCGCTTCACGGCCTGCAGCATGTAGACGGCCCCGCCCACGGCCCACCAGCGGTCCCCGGCGGGCTCCATGAAGGCGAAGCGGCGGCGCCAGCGCTCGGTGTCGAAAGGGGGCGCGTAGGCGATGAGGCGGCCTGCGCTCACATCGTGGCCGAGCAGCGCCAGCCAATCCTTCACCCGCAGCAGCGAGACGAAGTGGCCGTTCCAGGGGAAACGGTTGCGCGAGAAGCCCATGGCGCTGCGCAAACCCCACAGGCTCCACGGATTGAAACCCACGATCACCAGGCGGCCCTCGGGCATGAGGACGCGATCGACCTCGCGCAGGATGGCGTGGGGCTCCTCGTCGAACTCGAGCACGTGCGGCAGCAGCACCAGGTCCACCGAATGGGTGGCGATCGGCAGCTCGTGGCACTTGGCGAGGAGATCCGCGGTGCCCGACTGCGCCACGCGCAGCTTGTGGCTGATGCGGTTCTCGCGCAGGAAGTCCACCTCCGCCATGCCGATCTGCAGGGCGTGGAAGCCGAAGATATCCGGCGTCACCTCGTCGAGGTATGCCCGCTCCTTCTCGAGCAGGTACTGCCCGAGGGGCGTCTGGAACCAGTCCTGGAGCGTGTTGGTCGGCATTTGTGGCCCAATTCTAATAGACTCCCCGCCATGCTGGCGATCCACGCCGTCCCCGCCTTCCAGGACAACTACCTCTGGGTCATCGCCCGCGGCCCGGATGCCGCCGTGGTCGACCCCGGCGATGCCGAGCCCATCGAGCGCTTCCTGGCGGCCAACGGGCTCGCGCTGCGCGCGATCCTCGCGACCCATCACCATGGCGACCACGTGGGCGGGCTGGCCGCCCTCGCCGGCCACTGGCACTGTCCCGTCTTCGGTCCCGCCGGCGAGCGCATCGCCGGCATCACGCAGGCGCTGCGCGAGGGCGACGAGATCGTCGTGCCGGGCGTGGACGTGCGCCTCTCGGTTCTCGATGTGCCGGGCCATACCGCGGGGCACATCGCGTACGTGCATCGCGATCCGGACGATCCGTTCGTCTTCTGCGGCGATACCCTCTTCGCCGGCGGCTGCGGGCGGCTCTTCGAGGGCACGGCCGCGCAGATGCTGCGATCGCTCTCGAAGCTCGCGGCGCTGCCGCCGCAGACGCGCGTCTATTGCGCGCACGAATACACGCTCGCGAACCTGCGTTTTGCCCGGGCGGTGGAGCCCGGCAATCGAGCGCTCGCCGAGCGGCAGGCCCGCGAGGCCGCGAAGCGCGAGCACGGCCAGCCCACGGTGCCGTCCACCATCGGCATCGAACGCGAGACCAATCCGTTCCTGCGCTGGGATGCGCCCGAGGTGGTGGAAGCCGCGCGGCGCCAGGCGGGCCATGCGCTGAGCGATCCGGTCGAGGTGTTCGCGACGATCCGCGAGTGGAAGAACCGCTTCTGAGCGCCGCCTTCACGATCCGGACGGCGGAGCGTGGCGATGTGCCGGATCTGCTGCGGCTCATCCGCGGGCTCGCGGAGTACGAGAAGCTCGCGCACATGGCGGTCGGCACGGAGCCGCTCCTGGAAGCATCGCTCTTCGGCCCGCGCCCCGCTGCCGAGGCCCTCATCGCGGAGCGCGCGGGAGCCGCGGTGGGCTTCGCCCTCTTCTTCACGACGTTCTCGACATTCCTGTGCAAGCCGGGGCTCTATCTCGAGGACGTGTTCGTGGAGCCTGCGCATCGCGGCGCGGGCATCGGCAAGGCGCTGCTGGTGCGCCTGGCACAGCTCGCGGTCGAACGCGGCTGCGGGCGGCTCGAATGGCGCGTGCTCGACTGGAACCAGCCCTCGATCGACTTCTACCGGTCGCTCGGCGCGAGCCTCATGCCCGAGTGGGTGCTGGTTCGCATGACCGATGGGGAATTCGCGGCGCTCGCCATAAAATGACCGCCATGGACATCGAATCTTCCTTCCGGGCGGCAGCGCCCGCCGTGGATTTCTGCGCCTTGCGTTTCGTCGAGGAGACGGGCGAGTTCCTGCAGGTGCGCCAGGACGTCGCCGAGCCGCCGCAGCTTTCCACGAGCCGCGGCGCCATGGTCACCGTGATCGACAAGGGCGGCCTGGGCTATGCCGCGACGAGCGACCTTTCACCCGCGGGCATCGCGCAAGCCGCGCGGCGCGCGCACGACCTCGCGCGGCTCACCGCCGGCCGCTCGGTCGTGGACTACAGCGCCATCGAGCTGCCGCGTCCGCGCGGCGAGTACCGGTCGCCGGTGCAGCGCGATCCCGCGGCCACCAGCCGCCGGGAACGCTACGAGCTCCTTGCCGCGGAGGCGCGGGAGTGCCGCATCGATCCGCGCATCGTCGACTGGGACGCGAACCTGTGGACCACGCGCAGGCACCAACGCTACCTCACGGCCGACGGCGGCGATGTCGTGCAGGAATTCACTTTCGTGGTGCCGTACCTCTCGGCGACCGCCTACCACGATGGCCAGACGCAGACGCGCACGCACGGCGGGCGCTACAACGGCTTCTGCCGCCAGGGCGGGCTGGAGGTGCTGGATGCGTTCGGGTTGAAGGGCGCGGGACGCGAATGCGCCGAAAGCGCCCTCGAGCTCCTCGCCGCGCCCAACTGCCCGAGCGGCACGATGGACGTGCTGCTCATGCCCGACCAGATGATGCTGCAGATCCACGAGTCGATCGGCCATCCGCTCGAGCTCGACCGCATCCTCGGCGACGAGCGCAATTTCGCGGGCACGAGCTTCGTGACGCTCGACATGTTCGGCACCTACCGGTACGGCTCCGGCTTGCTGAACGTGACGCACGATCCGACCGTCGCGGGGGAGTTCGCCACCTACGGCTGGGACGACGACGGGCTGCCCGCGGAGAAGCAGTTCCTGATCCGCGGCGGCATCCTCGAGCGCCCGCTCGGCGGCACGATCTCGCAGGCCCGTGCGGGGCTGCCCGGTGTGGCCAACACGCGCGCCTGCTCGTGGAACCGGCCGCCCATCGACCGCATGGCCAACCTCAATATCGAGCCGGGCGCTTCCAGCCTCGACGAGCTGGTCGGCGCGATCGGGCACGGCGTGATGATGTGCACCAACAGCTCGTGGTCCATCGACGACTCGCGCAACAAGTTCCAGTTCGGCTGCGAGTGGGGCCGCATGATCCGCAACGGCAGGCTCGCGGAGGTGGTGAAGAACCCGAACTACCGCGGCATCTCGGCCACCTTCTGGCGCTCGCTCGCGGGCGTCGGCGACGCCTCGACGTTCGTCGTGACCGGCACGCCCTTCTGCGGCAAGGGCGAGCCCGCGCAGGCGATCCGCGTGGGCCACGCCTCCCCCGCCTGCCGCTTCACCGGCGTGGATGTCTTCGGGGGAGAAGGCTGATGCGCGCCTACTTCGAGGAGCTCGCGAACCACCTGGACACGCTCGCCGCCGCGGGCGAGGTCATCATCTCGCGCTTCGCCGCGGAGAAGAGCGACTTCATCCGCTTCAACCGCAGCGCGGTACGGCAGGCGACGGCAGTCTCGCAGGCCACGTGGAGCGTCTCGCTCATCCGCGGCCTGAAGCGCATCGATGCGAGCACGTCGGTCTCCGGTGCTGCCGCGACGGATGGAGAATCGCTCGCGCGCCTCGTGAAAAGCCTGCGCGATGCGATCGACGACGTGCCCGACGATCCGTTCCTGCTCTACGAGACGCGCGCGCTGCAATCGACGGTCGAGCGCCGCGGCGCGCTGCCGCAACCCGGGCAGGTCATCGACGAAGTGCTCGAGGCCGCGAAGGGGCTCGACCTCGTGGGCTTCCACGCCTCGGGCCCCATCTTCAAGGGCTTCGCGAGCACGCTCGGCACGCGCCACTGGCATGCGGTCGAGAGCTTCGGCTTCAACTGGTGCCTCTACCACGGCCGCGACAAGGCGGTGAAGACGACCTATGCGGGCGAAGCGTGGGAGCCGGGTGCGTTCATCGCGAAGATGGCGTTCGCGCGCGAGCAACTGGCACTCCTGGGCGAGCCACCCAGGCGCCTCGAGCCGGGCGAGTACCGCGCCTTCGTGGCGCCCGCGGCGATGACGGAGCTGCTGTCGATGCTCTCGTGGGCGGGCTTCGGCCTCAAGAGCCGCAATACCAAGCAGAGCGCGCTCATCCGCATGGCGGAGCAGGACGCGCGCCTCTCGCCCCTGGTGACGCTGCACGAGAACACCGCCGCCGGCATCGCGAGCGGCTTCCAGGCCGAAGGCTTCGTGCGTCCGGCGCGGGTGCCGCTGATCGAGGAAGGCCGGCTCGCCTCCGCGCTGGTGAGCCCGCGCTCGGCACGCGAGTACAACGTCGCGACGAACGGCGCCAACGCGGGCGAGACGCCCGAGTCGCTCGACCTCGCCCCGGGCGCGCTCGCCCGCGACGAGGCGCTTGCGGCGCTCGACACCGGCATCTACGTCGGCAACCTCTGGTACCTGAACTTTTCCGACCGGTCGGCCTGCCGCATGACGGGCATGACGCGCTTCGCATCTTTCTGGGTCGAGGGCGGACGTATCCGGGCGCCGCTCGACGTGATGCGCTTCGACGATACCGCGTATCGCCTGCTGGGCGCGAACCTCGAGGCCCTCACGCGCGAGCGCGACGTGGTGCCCGAAGCCGATACCTACGGCGAGCGATCAACGCTATCCTTTCGCACGCCCGGAGCCCTGCTGCGGGGGATTTCGCTCACGCTTTGACGGGGTTGACGCCAATCGATTACATCGGTAGCATCCAAAAAGCCCAAACGAAACAATTACTAATTTGAACAACTTGAGAAGGAAGTTTAAGACGACAGCGATCGTGGCCGCGCTTGCCGCGTGCGCGATCTGCGTTTCGCTTCCGCTCGAAGCGCTGGGCGCCGTGAAGGCACCGCTGCCGCCCGCGTTCGACAATCTCGACGAGGTCCCGCTGCCGGATCCGGACCTGTGGCAGCGCATCCGCATCGGCTTCGCGCTCGAGCCGATGGATTCGCCGCTCGTGCAGGAGCACGAGGCGTGGTACGCGAGCCGTCCCGACTACATCAAGCGTTTCGTGGATCGCGGCAGCCGCTACCTGCACTACATCGTGGAGCAGGTCGAGAAGCGCGGCATGCCCACCGAGATCGCGCTGCTGCCGGTGATCGAAAGCGCCTTCACGCCGCGCGCGATGTCGCGCTCGAAGGCCTCGGGAATCTGGCAGTTCATTCCCTCCACGGGCAAGAACTTCGGCCTCACGCAGGACTGGTGGCACGACAACCGCAACGACATCGTCGCGGCCACCGATGCGGCGCTCAACTACCTGCAGAAGCTGTATGACCAGTTCGGGAGCTGGGAGCTGGCACTCGCTGCATACAACTGCGGCGAAGGCTGCGTCGCCCGCGCCATCGCCTCGAACCAGCACCGCGGCCTCGCGACCGACTACGAAAGCCTCAACCTGCCGCCGGAGACGCGCAACTACGTCCCGAAGCTGATGGCGGTGAAGAACATCGTGCTCTCGCCCGCCACCTACGGCGTGGACCTGCAGTCGGTGCCGGACCAGCCGTACTTCACGACGGTGCGCGCGCCCGCGAAGATCGACGTGAAGCTCGCCGCGCGCCTGGCGGGCATGAGCGAGGAGGAGTTCATCGCGCTCAACCCGTCGCACAACAAGCCCGTGGCCGTCGCTTCCACCGGCACGCTCGTGGTCCCGCTCGACAAGGCCGAGACCTTCCGCGAGAACCTCGAGGCCTACGACAAGCCGCTGGTGAGCTGGACCACGTATACCGCCAAGCGCGGCGAGTCGCTCGACGGCATCGCGCGCCGCCACGGCGTGAGCGTGGTGCAGTTGAAGGCCGTCAACGATCCGTTCAACCTCGACCGCAAGGGGCGCCTCAAGGTCGCGGGCACCGTGCTCGTGCCGGTGCACACCGCGAAGGGTCCGGCGATGCGCCCGGCGCCCACGCGCCTCGCTTCCGTCTCGGTCCCGATGGCCTCCGCGATGGCGGCACCGCACGCCGGCCACGTGGTCGTGCGCACTCACGTGGTCCATGCCGGCGAGACGCTCTTCAGCATCGCGCAGCGCTACGACACGAGCGTGGATCACCTGCGCTCGCTGAACCACCTCACGGCCACATCCGTCCTGCGCCCCGGATCCAGGCTGCGCCTGCCCTGAGCGGGAGCGGCCCCGGCGCCGGGTGCATTACTGCGGCGCCTGCGCCGTTGACGCAGCCTTCGGCTTCCCGCGCAGGCCCGTGATTTCCGCGAAGAACGCATCGTTCGTCGGCGCGCGGCCGAGGAATCGCGTCACCATCGCGGTCTCGTCCTGCTGCCCGCCCTGCGAGAGGATGGCGTCGCGATAACGCTTGCCGACGGCGGGATCGAGCAGGTCCCTGCGGAAGGCCGAGAGCATGTCGAACGCGATCGCCTCCGACCAGAGATAGCCGTAGTAGCCCGCGGCATAGTTGCCGGCGAGGTGCTCGAACGCCGCGGGGAACATCGCACCGTCGACCGTGCCGAGCGGCCCTTCGGCCTCGATGCGCTTCCAGGCCGCGAGCGGCGGCTGCGGCTGCAGCGACAGTGCCATGTCCAGGCGCGCATAGCTCACCTGCTGCGCGTAGCGGTGGCCGAGTCCGAAGCGGCGCGCCGCCTCCAGGCGTGCGATGTCGTCCGTGGTGAGCTGCGGGCAATCCGGGCAGACCTTGCGGAAGAGCGCCAGCGACTGCGCGTTGCGCGTCCACTCCTCGAACATCTGCGACGGCGCCTCGACGAAATCGCCCTTCACGCTGGTCCCCGCTTGCGAGACGTAATCGGTGCGCGAGAGCACGCCGTGCAGCACGTGGCCGAACTCGTGCAGCAGCGTGCGCAGCTCGGTCTGGTCGAGCCCGTCGCGGTTGAAGTTCGTCACCAGCGCGGACACCGGCGTGCGTCCCGCGAGCCGGCTGGCACCGCGCACGGCGAAGGCCGCCGCGTGCCCGAACTTGCCTTCGCGCGGGAAGAGGTCGAGGTAGAAGCCGGAGATGACCTCGCCGGTCGCGCCGTCGCGCACGTCGAAGTAGCGCACGTCGGGGTGCCACACCGGAACCTTCACTTCCTCGAACTTCACGCCGTAGAGCGTCTGCGACACGAGCAGTGCGTAATCCACCGCGGCGCGCGTCGGGAAGTACTTGCGCAGCGCTTCCTGGTCGATCGAGAAGCGCTGCCGGCGCAAGTCCTCCTGGTAGTACGCGACGTCCCACTGGTAAAGGTGCGTCTCTGCGAGCGGCGTGCCGGCAAGGCGCGCCTTCTCCGCGCGCAGCTCTTCCAGCTCGCTGCGCTCCTCCACCGCGACCGCCTGCTGCACCTGGTCGAGGAACGACTGCACGGTTCCGGGCTTGCCCGCCATCTTGCGCCGCAGCCCGTAGTCGGCGAACGTGGGCAGCCCGTAGAGGGATGCGAGCTCGCGGCGCAGGCCGTACATCTCCTCGAGGATCGCGAGGTTGCGCTCGCCGCCGCGCGTGCTGAATGCCATGAAGTAGCGCTTGCGCGCGGCCTCGTCCTTCGCGCCCGACATGAACGGGAAGTACGCCGCGTAGTCCACGCCGAGCACGTAGTTGCCCTCGGCGTCGCGCTTCTGCGCCTTGAGGTACGACTCGGGCAGGCCGTCCATCTCGGCCGGCGTGAAGGTGACCTTGGGCTGGTTGTCGCGCAGGTTGCGCGCGAATTCCTGCCGCAACGCGGTGAGGCGGTCGAAGATCGCCTTCGCGCGGGCGCGCTTCTCCGGCGCCAGCGCCACGCCGCTATCCTCGAACAGGTCGAGGAGGTCCTTCCTCAGCTTCGCCTGCACGGGATTCGCGGGCTCGGCCGCACGCACGCGCGCGAGCAGCTTGCCGTCCTGGAAGATCTCGACGCGGAGCTGCGAGTACTTCTGCGTGCAGGGCTCCGTCGCATCGCGCACGGCCTTGTCCGGGTGCACGTTGCCGAGGAAGCTCACCGGGTTGCCCGTGTCCTGGATGGCGACCTGCAGGCGGTTCCATTCGTCGAAGAAGCCCTCGCCGCCCGCCTTCGCCTCCATCGCCGCGATCATCGAGCGCGCCGTCTTGATGCCTTCCGCGCAGCGCACCGGAATCTCTTCGGCAGTGAGGAGCGGGATGAGCGGCCGCTCGGCGGCGGCCGCGACGGACGCCGCGAAAAGCGCGCCGGCAAACGCGGCGCGATGGCTCGCGCGCACGGCTCAGCGCCGCCCGGTGATTTCGGCGAAGAACGCGTCGCTCGACGGCTCGCGCCCGAGGAACTTGCGGACCATGTCGGCTTCCTCCTGCTGGCCACCCTGCGAGAGGATGGTGTCGCGGTAGCGCGTGCCCACCTGCGGATCGAGCATGTGGCCCTTGAAGGGCGAGAGCATGTCGAGGGCGAGCACTTCCGACCACATGTAGCCGTAGTATCCCGCCGCGTAGTTCGACGCGATGTGGCTGAACGAGGCCGGGAACATGGTGCCTTCGACGTAGCCCAGCGGTGTGGCCGATTCGAGGCTCTTCCACACCGCGAGCGGCGGGCGCGGGTTGGTCGACAGCTCCATGTCGAACTTCGCGTACAGCCACTGGCGCGCGTAGCGGATGCCCTGGCCGTACTTGCGGGCGGACTCAAGGCGCGCGATGTCGTCGGAGGTGAGGTGCGGGCACTCGGGGCAGACCTGCGCGAAGAGCTTGAGCGAATCCTCGCGGCGCGCCCATTCCTCGAACATCTGCGACGGCGCCTCGACGAAGTCCACCTTCACGCTGGTGCCGGCGTGCGGGTTGTACTCGGCTTGCGAGAGGACGCCGTGCATCACGTGGCCGAACTCGTGCATCATCGTCTCGAGCTCGTTGTGGTCGAGACCTTCGCGGTTGAAGTTGGTGACGAGCGCCGAAAGCGGCGTGCGGTGCGCGAGCGTGCTCACGCCGCGGATCGGGAAGGCGGCCGCGTGGTTGTACTTGCCCTCGCGCGGGAAGAGGTCCAGGTAGAAGCCGGACATGTACTTGCCGGTCTTCGCATCCAGCACGTCGAAGTAGCGCACGTCCGGGTGCCAGACGGGCACCTTGCGCTCCTGGAACTTCACGCCGTAGAGGGTCTGCGCGACCAGCATCGTGTACTCCATCGACTTGTCGGTCGGGAAGTACTTGCGCAGCTTCTCCTGGTCGATGTTGAAGCGGCTCTTGCGGACCATTTCCTGGTAGTAGCTCACGTCCCAGCGCTCGAGGCGGGTTTTCTCCAGCGGCTGGCCCAGCTCCTTCGCCTTCTCGGCGCGCAGCTCCTCGATGTCCTTCTTCTCGAGCTCCGTCACCGCGGACTTCACGCTGTCGAGGAACTTGTTGACGGTGCCGGGATTGCCGACCATCTTGCGCCGCAGCGAGTAGTCGGCGAACGACGGCAGGCCGTAGAGGCCCGCGAGCTCCTGGCGCAGCTTGAAGATCTCGTAGAGGAGGTCGAGGTTGGCCTGCCCGCCCTCGTTCAGCTTGGCGACGTAGTAGCGATGGCGCGCCTCGCCGCTCTTCGCGTTGGTGAGGAACGGCACGTAGGACGGGTACTTGAGCGTGAGGACGTAGTTGCCCTCGGCATCCCGCGTCTTCTCGTGCGCCTTGAGGTAGGCCTCGGGCATGCCCTCCATCTCCGCGGGCGTGAACTTGACGCGCGTGGGGTCGTCGCGGACGTTGCGGTCGTAGGCCTGGCGCAGCTCCTCCAGCTTGTCGAAGATCTCCTTCGCACGCGCGCGCTTCTCCGGCGGCAACGCAACGCCGCTATCCTCGAAGCCCTCGATCAGGTCCTTGCGCAGCTTCTGCTGGTGCGGATTCGCCGGTTGCGCCGCCTGCACGCGCTTGAAGAGCTTCTCGTCCTGGAAGATCTCGGTCTGCAGCGAGGTGAATTTCTGCAGGCACGGCTCGGCCGCGTCGCGCACCGCCTTGTCGGGCGCGACGTTGCTCAACAGGTAGATCGGGTTGATCACGTCCTCGATCGCCATCTGCAGCCGGTTCCATTCGTTGAAGATGTCGCCCGCGCCCTGGCGGGCGTCCATCTGCGCGATGGCCTTGCGCGCGCGGTCGATGCCGCCGTCGCATGCGCGGGTGATGCCCGCCGCGTCGTAGAGCGGCATGACGGGGCGCTGCGGCTCGGCGGCGAGCACGGGGAGTGCCGCGGCCGCGGCAAGGGCTAGGACTGCAAGACGCATTGCTGTTGCTCCGGGAATTTCGAAAAGGTGGGCTTGCCGCTCAGGCGGCGCCGGCGGCGTGCTCGAGGCCCTTCGGGATCGAGGACAGGAGCCGCCGTGTGTATTCCTGCTTGGGATGGCGGTAGATCTCGTCGGAATCGGCCATCTCGACGATCTCGCCGTTGTTCATGACCATCACCTGGTCGGAGATGTACTTCACCACCGCGAGATCGTGCGAGATGAAGATGTACGAGAGCCCGTACTCGTCCTGCAGGTCCTGCAGCAGGTTGAGCACCTGCGCCTGCACGGAAACGTCGAGCGCCGAGACCGATTCGTCGCAGATGAGCACGTCGGGCTTCATGGTGAGGCAGCGCGCGATGGCGATGCGCTGGCGCTGGCCGCCCGAGAACTCGTGCGGATACTTGTAGAAGGATTGCTCCGGCAGCCCGACGCGCGCGAGGAGCTGGAACGCCATCTGCACGCGCTCCCGCTCGTCGGCGCCGATCTTGTGGATGCGCATCGGCTCGACGAGGATCTGCCCCACGGTGAAGCGCGGGTTGAGCGACGCGTACGGATTCTGGAAGATGATCTGGATGCGGCGGCGATACGCCATCATCTCGCGCTCCGTGAGCGCGAGGAGGTCGCGGCCCTCGAAGAGCACTTCCCCGCTGGTGGCCTCGTGCAGGCGCATGAGCGTGAGCCCGACCGTGGTCTTGCCGGAACCGGATTCACCCACGAGCCCCAGCGTCTTGCCCTTCGGCAGGCGGAAGCTCACCTGCTTCACCGCGGGCACCGCGCGCTTGCCGAAGAAGCCTTCCTTGAGGAAGAACGTCTTGTTGAGGTTCTTCACCTCCAGGATGATGGCGTCGTCCGGGGAGCTGCCGCGGGTGCGCTCCTCGAGGTGCACGGCGCCGGTGCCGCGGAGGAAATCGTCGATGACGGGCAGGCGCCGCGGGCGCCGGTCGAGGCGCGGGCGGCACGCGAGGAGCGCCTTCGTGTACGGGTGCTGCGGCGCATCGAAGATCGCGCGCACCGGTCCCTGCTCCTGGATCTCGCCGTTCTGCATCACCACCACGTAGTCGGCGATCTCGCCCACCACGCCCAGGTCGTGCGTGATGAAGAGCACCGACATCTGGTGCTGGCGCTGCAGCTTCGCGATCAGCTCGAGGATCTGCTTCTGGATGGTCACGTCGAGCGCGGTGGTGGGCTCGTCCGCGATGAGGAGCTTGGGCTCGCAGGCGATCGCCATCGCGATCATCACGCGCTGCTGCTGTCCGCCGGACATCTCGTGCGGGTATGAATTGACGCGCAGTTGCGGATTCGGGATGCCCACCTCGTCCAGCAGCTCCACCACGCGCGCGCTCGCCTGGCGCATTCCCATGCCCATGTGCAGGCGCAGCACCTCGGCGATCTGCTCGCCCACGGTGAAGACCGGATTGAGCGAGGTCATCGGCTCCTGGAAGATGACCGCGATGTCCTTGCCGCGGATGTCCTGCATCTGCGCGAGCGACGCCTTGAGGAGATCCTTGCCGCCGTAGAGGATGCGGCTTTCGGGCGCGACGATCGCGTTCTCCGGCAGCAGGCCCAGGATCGACATCGCCGAGACGCTCTTGCCGCTGCCCGACTCCCCCACCAGCGCCACGGTGCTGTTGGCGGGAATGTCGAACGAGATGCCCTTCACCGCGCGGAACGGCTCGGCCTTGCGGCCGACGTGGAAGCGGATGTCGAGGTCGTGGATTTCGAGGAGGTTCATTTTTTTGTCATCCCGGACGCCGCAGCTGCGGCGAGCCTCGTCATCCCGGACGCCGCAGCTGCGGCGATGGTCCGGGATCCAAGCTCCCGAGGGCTGAATTGGATCCCGGCCTGCGCCGGGATGACCGGAGATGCATATCGTTTCACTCTTGGCCTCCGGTCATTTCAACTTCGGATCCAGCGCATCCCGCAGCGAATCCGTGAACAGCGAGAACGCGGTCACGAGGACCGCCATCGAGGCGCCGGCGGCGGCGAGCTGCCACCACTTGCCGATCACGAGCTCGTTCTGCGCCTCGGCGAGCATCGTGCCCCACGACACCATGTCGACCGGGACGCCGAAGCCGAGGAAGGAGAGGATCACCTCCGCCTTGATGAACGACACCGTGTGCTGCGACAGTTGCACCAGCGCCACGTGGCTCACGTTCGGCAGGATGTGGTGGAACATGCGCGAGAAGTTGGAGGCGCCGATCGCCTGCGCGGCCTTCACGTACTCGCGGCTGCCGTGCTTGATGTACTCCGCGCGGATGAGCCGATAGATGCCGGTCCAGCCGGTGAGCGAGAGGATGAGCACGATCGGCACGATGCCCTTGCCGAACTTGCCCGTCGCGGCCGCCACCGCCGCGAACGAGAGGATCAGCAGGATGTAGGGGATGGACGTGAAGATGTTGTAGAACCACTCCAGCAGGTCGTTCACCCATCGCCCGAAATATCCGGCGGCGGCACCGAGTATCGTTCCGATGCTGACGGCGAGGAGTGCGGCCAGCAGCCCGACGAAGATCGAGACCTCGGCGCCCTTCACCGCTTTCTGCAGCACATCGCGCCCCCACTTGTCGCCGCCGAAGGGCAGCGTCTCGGCACGCTTCGTTTCCGTCACCGCGATCTTCGCGGCGCGCTCCTCCCACTCCTTGTAGCGCGGGGCGAGCGGATCGACGTCGGAAAGGTCCACGGGCGGCGACTTGGCGGCGGCCTTCTCGGCCATCGCCTTCGCCTCGAGGTTCTCCGCGCCGGCGAGGAACGAGGGATTCGCGTACGACACGCCCTTCTCGCGGTTCCAGTCCTTCGCGATGAGCCCGAAGTACGAGGCCGCGATCATGAGCAGGAAGAACGCCACGATCACCAGCGACACCATGCCGACGGTGTCCTGCCGCAGGCGCCGCCAGGCGAGCGTCCACAGGCCCGGCGATTCCTGCGCGGGAGGCGGAGGCTGGATTCCCGGAACCTGCCCCGGGGCGGCGATGACCGCGGACGAGGATTGCTCTTTGCCCGCGCTCATTTGAAGCTCACTCTCGGGTCGACGAACTTGTACATGACATCGACCACCAGGTTGACCACCATCGTGAGGATGGCGAGGTAGACGGTGACCGCCTTGATCACCGGGAAGTCGCTGCGATTCACCGCGGTGATGATCTCGCGGCCCAGCCCCGGGATCGAGAAGAACACCTCGAGGAGGAACGAGCCCACGAACACGCCCGGCAGGGCGATGCCGACGTTGGTGAGGATGGGGATGAGGGCGTTGCGCATCACGTGCTTCATCATCACGACCTTCTCCGGCACGCCCTTCGCACGCGCGGTGCGCACGTAGTCCTGGTTGATCTCGTCCAGGAAGAACGAGCGGTACAGGCGCAGCGACGGCGCGAGGCTCACGAACACGGCCAGCATGATCGGCAGCGGGGCGTAGGTGGCAAGGTTCTTCCAGAAGCTCTCGCTCCATCCCTGCACCGGGAACCACCCGAGGATGAAGCCGAAGAGCCACTGGAACACGATGATGTAGACGAGGAAACTCACCGACATCGCCACCGTGCAGACGATCATGATCGCGCGGTCGGTGAGCGTGCCGCGCACGTACGCGACCATGATCGCGAACATCACCGAGAGCGTGGTCTCGATGATGAGCACCGGGATCATGATGGTGAGCGTGGGCCCCACGCGCGTGAGCAGGATGCGCGAGACTTCCTCGTTGGTCGACCAGCTGCGGCCGAAGTCGAACG
>DATMJE010000043.1:0-14156 GCA_035553995.1 Usitatibacter sp.
ATTCAACGACCGCCGAGAACCACTCCACGTTCGTCGATTCCATGCCGACGCGGCCATTCCATTTCGGCGTCGCAAGCTCGGGCCAGTAGCGCGGCAGTTCCTCCGGCTTGAGCGCATTCGTATTGAAGGCGTAGACCAGCAGGTTGAGGCGGTCGGGCGCCCATTCGCCGCTCGCGGGCAGGATCTCGGGCAGCAGCACTTCCTGCATCAGGGGAGAGGACAGCCGCTGCAGCAGCTGCTCGCGCGCGATCGCCTCGACCTGCGGGGCGTTGGTCTCGATCACGTCGAAGTCGAAGCGGCCGCCGCGCGCCTCGGTGACCACGCGCTGCAGGATGTTCGCCTGGCTGCCGCGCCAGAAATTGAGCTTGACCCCGTAGCGCTTCCTGAAGTCCGCAGCGAGCCGCAGCTGATCCTCCTGCGTGAGCGAGGAGTACAGCATGAGCTCGCCTTCCTTCTTCGCCCCTTCCACCAGGCGCTGCATGCGCTCGGCACCGCGATAGCCCGCGACCGAGACCACGGCGGGAGAGGGCTCGACCGCGAGCGACGCGGTGACGAAGAGGCATGCGGCGAGCGACAGCGCGCGACGCAGCACCGAGCTGATGCCTCGAGTCGGAAATCCTTGCATGGACCCGGAACGCTAGAGCCGCAGCAGCGCCGCGGCATTCCCGCCAAGGATCTTTTCCTTCTGTGCTGCGGTGAGGTCCTTGCGCTCGCGGATCGTCGACACCGTATGCGGATATTCGGAATCGAAGTGTGGGTAGTCCGTCGCCATGAGGATGCGATCCTCCCCGAGCTCGGCGAGCGGGCGCGCGAGATCGGCCTCGTCGGCCTCCATCGTGACCCAGCAGTTGCGGCGGATGTATTCCGTGGGCGACATCGACATCGTGCCGGAGATCTGCGGGAAATCCTTGGCCCACTCCCAGTCGTCCTCCATGCGGTGCATCCAGTAGAGGATCCACTCGGCGCTGCATTCGAAGAACACGACCTTCAGCTTCGGGAATTTCTCGAAGATGCCGCCCAGCACGAGCGCCACCAGCGCGGCGCTGCAATTGGTCGGCCGCCCGAGGACGTGCGTCTTGTAGAAATTGTCGAAGCGGTCGATGAGCTCGCCGTTGCTGTTCGGATGGCACATGAGCGGGATGCACAGCTCCTCGGCCGCCTCGTAGTACGGGTAGAAGGCCGGATCGTCCATGTTGCGCGAGCCGCAGTACGGCGCGAGGTGCGAGGCGCGGAAGCCGTGCACCTCCACGCAGCGACGCAGCTCGTCGGCCATTGCATCCGGACAGCCCGCCGGCGCCATGGCGCACGGCAGGAACACGTCCTCGTAGCCTTTCACCAGCCGCGCGACCCAATCGTTGTAGAGGCGCGAGAGCTCGGCGCCGAGGGGCCCGATGTTGCCGGTGGCGATGGTGATCTGCGTCGGGAAGATGAGCTGCTTGTCGAGCCCTTCCTTGCGGATGTCCTCGCGCCGGCGCGCCATGTCGTAGCCGCCCACCTGTCGCCGGGCGACCTCGCCGCCTCGCCAGTTCAGGTCCGGATCGTAGATGTAGGGATGGCGGTGCGCGGCATGGCCCTGCGGGCTGATCGGATCGAGCGAGTGCATGAACTTCGCCTTGTGCGATCGGCCCTCGCTCATCCGCACCGGGCGGAACCGCTCGAAGCGCCCCTCGAGCTTGTACACCTCGTCCATCACGTAGCCTTCGCGCAGGTGCGAATCGCAGTCGACGATCATCGGTATTCTCGCGTTTTGCGGGTGTCGGCCGATTATAATTGGCGTTGGTCCCGAGGCATTTCCGAAAGCCGGACGCACTGATGAAACACTGCATTCATGGCATCGCCCGCCTCGCGGGCGCGCTCTCGCTGCTCCTCGCTTCGATCTCCGCGCATGCTTTCTGCACGTTCTTCGCGCCGGACACGTCGACCGTAATCGAGAGCTACGACGCCGCATCCGACCGCTACTACAGCAGCTGGTCCACGTCGCTCTCGCCCGGTTCGTGCGAGTTCCAGGAGAATGTCCAGGCACCCCCGCCCGGCACGACGCAAACCGCCCTTAGCTGGTCTTCCCCGAGCTATCCCCGCGGCGCCGTGCAGGTCTGCGAGTTCCGGGCAGGGGGACAGGTCGAGCCCGCGTCGTTTTTCCTCACGATCAATGCGGCCGAGTGCGCCGCCCTGAAGCAGCCCGGGTCCGGATGGACCTTCCTGCCGCCAGCGCCGCCCGGGGCCCTCGGTACGCCGAGCCTCGCCGCCTTCGAGGTCGATCCCGCCACCGGCCAATGCGGCGGCGGCCACGTGCCGGTGTATCGATTCGTCAACAACGGCTGGCCTGCGCGCGGCAATCACCGTTATGTCGCGGATGAGCGCGTGCGCCAGGAGATGCACGCGCGTGCGAATTGGGTGGAGGAGGGGGTCGCGTTTTGCGTCCTTCGCAGCGAACGCGTGCCTCTCGCCTCGATGAATTTCCCCAACATGAGTCCCGGCCCCGGCATTTCGCCGGGCTTCGGGGGCATCGATCATTGTCCCGTGGGGTGGGAGAGCACCGGCAGCCTGACGACGTGCGTCATCGGCTCGAACATGCCTGCCTTCCAGGCGGCGGTCGGCGCCGATGCCGCGCATCAAGGCCCTTATACCGCCTTGACGGGCATGTTGTCCGCGTTCGGCTCGGTCGTGGGATATGCCGGCATCGGCGGCAGCACGTCGCGGTCGTTCGTGCAGATGCCGGATAGCACGCCGGGCGGCGGCTTCTTCGTCACCTCCGCCGATCGTTCGGCGGGCTCCGCCTCTTCGCTGCGCACCGAATCGCCCGCGCCGATTCCCGGCACGTTCCGGCCCTTCGCTGCCGGCTTCGAGGTCGACATGGACCTCGTGGTGAAGTACAGCCTCTTCGTGAAGCAGGTGCGTGCGGCGTCGGGTGACGCCTATGTCCAGCCGATCCTGACCCTGGTCGACAAGCAGTCGGGCAAGCGGCTGGAGCTCTCGGCGGGCGCCATCGGAACGCCGCTCGCGTCGGACTTCGCCACGCGCGATGCCGCGACGGGCGAGGTGATGGTCTTCGCGAGCCTCTCGCCGGCGTCACGGCTTGGGAGGAGCGCTGTCTTGCCTTCGCTGCAGACCTCCCACGTCTTCGATTCCGACCATTCCTGGGGCTTTGGCGGCGATTTCGAATGGCGGGTCAATCGGAACGAGGCTGCCGCGGTGCTCGCCCTCGCGCGCGGCATCGATCCTTCGCTCAGCGCCGAGCCGGGCGATTACGCCTTCGACAAGTTCGGCATCAAGGGGGAAGTGGTTGGCGATGCGAGCATCGGATACAACCTGCAGCAGATGAGCGTGTCGGTGGTGCGGCCTTAGCGTCGGCTGTCTTGCCGTCTCGCGGGGCCGCCGTTACCGCATATTCCCCGTATGCCCCAGCGAATACCGCCCCGGCTGCGGCCACACGGCGAGCCCGTGCGGCTCGCGTCCCACGGGAATGGTCTTCGTGGCACCCGTTGTCGTATCGATCGCGTACACCACGTTGTCGTAGCGCCCCGATAGCCACAGCACCTTGCCGTCGGCGCTCACGTTGCCCATGTCCGGCGAGCCGCCATTCGGGATGGGCCACGTGACGTCGACCTTCTGCGTCGCGAAGTCGACGACGGAGACGGAGCCGGGGCCGCCCTTCTTGCCATGGATCGCGTGCGAGCCGCGGTTGGCGACGTAGAGCTTCTTGCCGTCGCGCGAAGGATAGAGGCCATGGGTGCCCATGCCGGTCGCGATGAATCCGGTCTCCTTGAAGCTGTCGCCATCGACCACGAACACGCCGTCGGCATGCATGTCGGCCACGAAGAAGGTCTTGCCGTCGGGTGAGACGCGCACGTCCTGCGGCATGCCGCCCTTCGAGAGCTTGAGGTAGCCGAGGACCTTGCGATTCACGAGGTCGACCTTCACGAGCGATCCCGAGAACTCGCACGTGAAGATCACGAAGCGGCCGTCGATCGCGAAGTCGGCGTGGTTGATGCCGGGGCATTCCGGCGTGGGAATCGAATAGTGCAGCGCGAACGTGTGCGGATCGCGGAAGTCGAGGCGCTTCAACGCCTCGGCTACGACGATCGCGGACTTGCCGTCGGGCGTGAAGTACATGTTGTACGGGTCCGGCACCGCGATGGCCTTGCCCGGCTTGCCCGTCTTCGGATTGATGGGCGTGAGCGTGCCCTTCTTCGTGTTCTCCGCGTTGTTCGTGACGAAGAGCGTCTTCAGGTCCCAGGCGGGCACGACGTGCTGCGGGTTCAGGCCCACCTTGAACTTGTCCACCACCTTGAACGTCGCCTGGTCGATCACGTACACGTCGTTCGAAGTCACGTGGGGCACGTAGACGCGCGGCGGATCCTTCGCGATCGCGGGACTGACCTTGTCCGCGCCGATCTCGCTGTAGAGATTCGAGGCATCCGGCTGCGGTGGCATGCCGGGGACGGTCTGGACCGGCTGGGCAGAGGCGAGGGTGGTGGTGGCGAGGAAGGCGGCGAGGGTGGTACGAACTTGCGCGCGAAGCGTCACTTCGGACTCCGGGATTTCAACCCCGCCATTTTACCCGCCACTCGCGCGATTCCAGATGCGGCGGATGTCTTCGGACACCGACATCGGATCGAAAGGCTTCGACACGACGTCGAGCGCGCCGAGCGCGAGGTATTCGGCGATCTCCGCGGCCTGCACCTTCGCCGTCATGAAGATCACCGGCGTATCGGCCGTCTCGGGCAGCTCGCGCAGCGCACACAGCGTCGAAGGCCCGTCCATCGCCGGCATCATGACGTCGAGCAGCAGGAGATCGGCGCGCGCGGTCGGTGCCAGCCGCAGCGCTTCCTCGCCCGACGCGCACGCGACGACCTCGAAGCCCCCGACCGCCTCGAGCGCCATCTTGGCGACCGTGCGGATGTCGGCTTCGTCCTCCACGTACAGGATCCGCCGCAGCTCGCGTGCCATGCTCAGCTCCGCATGCCTGCACGCTCGGGCGTGCGGGCCAGCACGTCGCGGATGGTCGCGACGAGCTTCTCGTTGGAAGTGTCGGTCTTCGTGAGCACGGCCGCCACGCGGGCGCGCGCTGCGAGAGGCACGTCGTCCACGGAAAAGACCACCACCGGCGGCGGCGGATCCTGCGCTTCGATCGCGGGCATCACGTCCCAGCCGGAGCCGTCGGGCAGGCGCAGGTCGAGCAGCACCAGATCGAAGTGCCGCTGTGCGAGCGCGCTGCGCGCCTCGGCCACGGTGCCGGCGAACTCGAGGTGGAAGATGCCCTGCGCGATGGCGGCCGCGACGCGCTGGATATCGGGATCGTCCTCGACGTGCAGGATGCACGGGTGCTGCGACTCCCTGCCGGACACGGCTTCGCGCACCGCGCGCACGAGGCGGTTCTCGTCGATGGGCTTGCCGAGCCATTCCGCCACGGCATGGGCTTCACCGTTCAACTGGATGCGCCCCTCGTCGGCCACGGCCGAAACGACGATCACGGGTACCTCGCGCGTCGGCGGCTCGCGGCGCAGGCTGCGGATGAGGGCCACGCCGTCCTCGCCCGGAAGCTTGAGGTCCACGGTCATGGCAGCGTAGCGGCGCTGCGCCAGGTCCTCGCGCGCCTCGGCGGCGGTGCGTGCGATGTCACCCTCGAAGCCCGCCTTGTCGAGCATCATCACGATGAGGCGCGCGATGTCCGGATCGTCCTCGATGACGAGCACGAGTGGCCGCGTGCGCGGGCCCGTGGCCGCAGTCGCCGTACGTGGAACCACCGCGGGCAGCCCGAAATGAAAGATGCTGCCCTGGCCTACCTCGCTCGTGAATCCGAGCGTGCCGCCGAGCTTCTCGATGATCGCCTTGGAAATGTTGAGGCCGAGGCCCGTCCCGCCCCGCGCGCGGCTATCCGAGGAATCGGCCTGCGAGAACTTGCGGAAGATGCGGTCGCGGAATTCGTGGGCAATGCCGGGCCCGCGGTCCTGCACTTCGACCTGCGCATTGCCGGCCGCTTCCGAGAGGGTGACCTGCACCGCGGAATTGGGCGGCGAGAACTTGATCGCGTTCGAGAGCAGGTTCGTCACGACCTGCGTGAGGCGATCGGCATCGGCCATCACGCGCACGGGCTGCGGCGGCGCGTGGAGCACCACCATCACCCCATGCTGCTCGGCGAAGCCCTGGTTGGCGGCGATCGCGGCGGCGAGCAGCGGCTCGAGCTCCACCTCCGCGATCTCGAAGGCCATCTTCCCCGACTCGATCTTCTCCGTGTCGAGGATGTCGTTGATGAGGCGGATCAGGCGCTCGCAGTTCGTCTTCGCGATGTCGACGAGATTGCGCGCGGCCTCGGGTAGCGCACCGGCGACGCCGCCCGCCACGAGGCCCAGCGAGCCGCGGATCGACGTGAGCGGCGTGCGCAGCTCGTGGCTCACCATCGACACGAACTCGCTCTTCATCCGGTCGATGCGCTTGAACTCGGTGATGTCGTGGACGACGGTCACGCAGCGGTCCACCGCTCCGGCCGAGTCGCGCACGACCGTGGTCGCGATGTCCGCCCACGCGATGCGCCCATCCTTGCGCAGGAGCCGCTGCTGTGCCGCGCGGCCGTCGTGGTGCGGCATGTCGCGGTCCGCGGGCAGCACGAAGGAATCCATCGTGCGGCCGCGCACCTCGTCCTCCTCGTAGCCCAGCATCTCGCAGAGCTTCTGGTTCGCCTGCAGGATCTGCCCGTCGGGCGCGCTCTGCGCCATGCCGACGAAGGCCTGGTCGAAGGTCGCGCGGAAGCGCCGCTCGTTGCGCACCAGGTCGTCGAGTGCGGAGCGCTGCTTGGCCATTGCGCGCATGAGCACGAATGCGAGCACCGCGATGGCGATCGTGGCCACCGAGGCGATGGAGTAGTAATCGCGCGCCTTGCGCCGATAGCCGCCGAGTGCCGGATCCTCCGCGGTGCCGACCGCGACGATGAGCGGGTAGTCGCGCATGGTCGTGTAGTCGAGGATGCGGATCACGTTGTCCACGCGCCCCCGCGTGACGAGGGATCCCGCCGGATTCTGCCGTGCCGCTTTCATCAGCGGCGCGTCGTTGTAGTCGTCGCCGACGGTGACGCGGTCGCCGGAGCGGCGGACCAGCGCACGGCCGTCGCGATGCAGGACGAGGATCGCGTCGTCCTCGCCCAGGCTCGTGCGCCGGTAGACGTTGCCCAGCTCCACGGGATCGAACCAGGCGAGCACCGCGCCGCCGAACGAGCCGTCGGGCTGCGTGAGCCGGCGGGCGATGGGCGCGCGCCACGTGCCGTCGCCTTCCTGCCGCGGCGCGCCGATGAAGGGCGCGTCGGTATCGTCGGCGGCGAGCGCGGCGATGATCGCGGGATCGATCCCCGCGTTCCCCACCGTCGGTGCGCTCGCTTCCACGATGCGGCCGTCGGGGCCCGCGATCTCGATCGAGCCGATGAGGCCACGATTGATGCTCGAGTCCTGCAGCACCTGCAGCAGCGGCACCTGCGGGCCGTCGCGCATGTACTGCAGACGCACGAAGGCGAGGCCCTGGTTCAACGCCGAAAGCACGCCCAGCGTATGCTCCTCGACCATGCTGCCGATGTTGCGATTGTCGTCGCGCGTATCCTTCACGGCCATCGCGCGCTCGTAGGCCACGCGCTCGCTGGTGATCGACCAGATGAGCGCGATGAGCAGCAGGGCCGCCGCGACGATCGCGGTGCTCGAGTAGAGGTAGCGCCGCTCAAACGGCATCGCGCAACGCTTCTTCGAGGCGCGCGAGCGCGGCGCCGATGGCGGTGTCGTCGCGCCGCCCGATGGCGCCCTCGAGGTCGCGCGCGGCCGTGCCCACCATGGGGAAGCCGAACGTGCCGCCCGAGCCGGCGATGCTGTGCGCCTGGCGCTCCAGCGTGCGGTAGTCGTCGTCGGAGCGCGAGGCGGCGGCGCGCTGCCACGCCTCGCGCAGGCCGGCGACGCGCGCGGGAAGGGCACGTCCGTAATCCGCGCGTTGCTGCGCGAGGAACGCCTCGAAATCGCCCTCGTTGCTCATCGCCCGTTGGCGGCCGCCGCGCGCTTGCCAGTGGCTTCGCGAATCGCCGCCACGGTATGGTCGACGATGAGCGCCACGCCGGCGTCGCCCAGGTCGACTGTCGCGCGCCGCGGGTCGCCCTCGACGCCGGGGCCGGGCTCCGCGCCCAACAGCTCGCGCCTCACGAGCGCGGGATCGACCGCGAGCGCGAGCGACGTGTCCGCGAGCCCGGCATGCACGCCGATCTGCGCCGGACGGAAGCCTTCGGCCGCGAGCGCCTTGCCGAACTCCACGGTCGCCGCGCGGTAGTACTCCGCGGGCACGATCACGCGCGCATCGGTGTGGCGCCATTCGCGGTTGACCTCCGCGGCGACCTTCTCGAGGCTGCGGCGATAGCCGCCGTGATCGCCCAGGAGCACGACGTAGCGGAAGCCATGCTGGCGGAAGCTGCGCGCTGCGCCGGCGAGCATCTTCTCGAAGGCATCCTCGGGGATGGAGATGGTGCCGGAGTAGCGCATGTGCGCGGCCGGCGGCGTCACGTTGCCTTCGGGGACGTACGCCACCACGGGCGCGACCAGGGCATCGCCGAGACGTTCGGCGATGCGTTGCGCGAGGATGTGCGCGCGAACGTTGTGCTTGCCCAGCACCATGTGCGGGCCGTTCTGCTCCGTGCCGCCGATGGGAACGAGCACCGTGGTCTTGCCCGCGGCGATGGCCTGCTTCACCTCGGGGGACGTGAGCTGCTCCATGAAGACCGTCGCAGGCGCCGCGAGCGCGCGCGATGCCGCCGCCACCATCACCAGCAATGCCACCCACCGAATCAACAGGACCCCCGCGGCGTGCGCTATGGTCCGAGCATACCCGATAGCCTTCGCGGCCCATGCCCGCTCCGGAACGCGGCACGCCCGCACGCGATCAAACCACGCGGCACGGGACGAAGACAGGGGCCTTTGGCCGTGCGAGGGGCGACGCCGTAGTGAATCGCAAGGCCATCTCATCGGCGCAGCTTTACGCGATCCTCGATCGCGAATTCAAGGCGCTGAGGCGCAGGGAATGCACCAACTGCCGCATTCCGCTGCCGTATTTCCGCCGGCCACCCGACGACGTCTCCGCCAACTGGGCCATCGGCACGCCGACCGAATGCCCGCATGGCTGCCACGTCGTGATCGCGGAGTTGCTGGCGAAGCTCTGGACGCAGTACGACATCGAGCCCGAGCCCGTCCAGTAGCCTTCAGAGCCTTGCGAGGATGCCTTCGAGGGCCGCGTGGTCGATGGGCTTCACGAGGTGGTACCTGAAGCCCGCGGCGAGCGCCTTTTCGCGATCGTCGTCGAGGCCCGCGCCGGTGACGGCGATGAGCGTCATGGTGCGGCCCCATTGGTCGCGGGCCAGGCGCCGCGCCACCTGGTAGCCGTCGATCTTGGGCAGGGCGATGTCGATGAGCGCCACCAGCGGACGCTTTTCGCGCGCGAGGTCTACCGCCTCCAGGCCGTCGTACGCCGTCCAGACCTCGTGGCCATACGCCTGCAGCAGCTTGGAGAGGCTGTCGGCCGCGTCGCGGTTGTCGTCCACCACGAGGATCGTGAGCTTGCCCGCGGCGCTCGGCGCCTCGTCGTCGGGCTGCTCCTCGTCCTCGAGGACGTCCGCCGGCGCCGTGTGGTGCAGCGGCAGCGTCATGGTGAACTCGCTTCCCAGGCCCACGCCGGCGCTTTCCACCTCGAGCTGGCCGCCATGCTCGCGCGCGGTGCGCGAAGCGATGTAAAGACCGATGCCGAGGCCGCCCGCGCCACGCACGCGGCCGCTGCGCCCGCGCTTGAAGAGCTCGAAGAGGCTCGACACGTCTTCCGGCGCGATGCCGATGCCCGTGTCTCGCACGCGCAGCTCGACCTGGCCGATCACGCGCTTCGCGGTCACCGTGACGATGCCGCCCGGATCCGTGTACTTGGCGGCGTTCTCGATGAGGTTCATGAACGCCTGCACCATGCGCTCCGGATCCACGTTCACCGGCAGCTCCTCGGTGCCCAGGTCCACCACGACGCGGTGATGATGCTTCTCGATCGATTGGCGCGTGGCCGCGAGCGCTTCCTGGACGAGGTCGCGTGCGTCGTGCACCTCGAGCTCGAGGTCCGCTTCCTTCGAAAGGCTGATCACGTTGAGCAGGTCGCCCAGCAGCTTCGACAGCAGGCTCACCTGCCGCTCGATGGCAGCGGTGGATTCCTGCGCTTCCAGCTGCTTGCAGTGCTGGGCGATGACCCAGGCGTTGGTGCGGATGGCGTGGATCGGGTTGCGCAGCTCGTGGGAGAGGATGGCGAGGAACTCGTTCTTGCGCTGGTCGGCTTCGGCGAGCTGGGTCACGCGGCGCGACAGCTCCTCGTTTTCGCGCGCAATGTCGGATTCCGGCCGCGTGCTCGCCGCTTCGCCGCTTTGCTCGACACCCTTGCCGTTATCCTGATCGTGCATGTAGCTGAGAGCCGACATGCGCGTTTAGGTTCAGGGCGTCCTACAGGCCATTCGAGGGGCGCCCGCAAAGGACCTGCTGCAATGAACGATCAGGCGATGCGCGCGATGAGGTCGGCCGCGCGCGAGGCGAGGCGGTCGATGCCGTTCGCCTCGCCGTCCGAGGGCGCGTGCGGCTCGCGAAAGAGCACGGTGAGTGCGCCCTGTGGATCCTCGTGGCGCTCGCGAAGGAGGGGCAGGGCCATTTCCGCGCGGTAGGGAAGCTGGCGCCCGAAACGGTTGGCAGGATGGCGCGCGGCGGCGCCGATGTCGGGAATCACGATGCGCCGCTTGAGCCGCACCGCCTGGCACCACGCCGTCTCGTCCTGCGCCGGCATCGCCTCGAATTCATCGAAGAACTCGATGCCCAGCCCGCGCTGCACGACGATGCGCAGCTCGTCCGTGTCCCGCGTGCGGCGGGTGATGTGGCCCATGGCGGTGCCCGAGAGGCGCATCGCCACTTCGAGGACCGAGCCCAGCTCGATCTGGATCTCGGCGCACCGCAGCAGGTCCTGGCTGGTGAAGCAGCCGCGCAGCGCCTCGGCGACTTCCACGATGGTGAGCACGCGGTCGGCCGCGCCGGACTGCACGATCGGCTCGGCCATGCCCCAGTAGCGGGCGGTCGCGCGGTCCAGCACGAGCACCGAGCCGCCCGCCTGCTTCACCGCCTCGCAGCCCGCGACGCCGTCACGGTCGAACCCGGCCAGCACCAGCGACAGGTGGCGCTGTCCATGGGCGTTTGCGGCGGTCATGAGGAACAGATCCACCGGGTTGAGCGCGCTGCTCTCGGGCCCGAAGGGAGAGAGCCCGAAGCGGCCATCGGGATCGCAACGCACGCTGAGGCCGGGCGGCGAGAGGTAGACGCAGCCCCGCTCGGCCCGCTCGCCCGCGCGGGCCCAGCAGATCCTGAGGCGGGTGCCGCGCTGCAGCTCGTCGGCCAGCCCCTCCGTGGATTGCACGAGGCAGACGATGGGGGTCGAAAAGCGCGACGGCAGCTCTGCGAGCAGGTGCCGCAGGGCCGGGATGCCCCGCGGGGAGGCCACGATGGTGACGAGGTCGTATTGCATGAAACGGCGCTCCGAAGCTTGCCATTGGCCGCCTGCGCCGTGCAAGCGGGGAGCCCGGTGAGGCTATCGCGGCCGCCGCCCTGCAAGGGTACGATCGACGTCATGGCCGACGTGACCGTCTTCCAGTTCGAGTTCTTCGACCGGTCGCTGCGGGGCTTTCGCCGCTCGGACGACTATGCGACCGCAGAGGCGATCGCGAAGCTCGAGGGCATCATCCTCGAGCACACGGCGCGCATCGTGGACGAATCCGTGCTCTCCCCGGGTGGCCTCGCGCCGCGCGCGGTCGTGGAAGGGGTGGGCCGGCGGGCGGCGGGCTGAGGCGGCGCAGGCAGTCGATCGTCGGACGAATCCTACGCATCGTCGGGGGATTCCGGCAGATTTGCCACGCCGGTTTCGGTATCTTCGGCAGCATCTGTAAAGGCTGCCCCGATGTCCATCCATCAGTTCCATGCGAAGAACGACCACCACCGCTCGCCGATGAGCTGGCACATGGTGCTCGACTGCGCGACGACCCTGGAGGAAGTGGTTTCGGTCGCGCGCGATTTCGTCGCATCCTTCACGCCGTACGAGACCGGCTTCCTGCCGCCGGATTGCCGCCCCCGCAAGATCGTCGACGCGAGGGACGTGAGCGACTACGCGTTCGAGCTTACGCGCGCCTCGTGCGCCGGGGAGGGCGAGGGCGCCGCGGTCGCGGACAAGTTCAAGGCGTTCTTCGCCGATGCGGCCGAGCGGCTCGCGAGGCTTTCCGCGCGCGGCGAGGCGGCGGGACGCGAGACGGCCTGAGGCCGCTGCCGCCTACTTCGGGCCCGAGCAGCAGCGCGCGATCAGCTGGTCGCCGATCGTCCGCGCGCGCGTGAGGTCCTGGGGGCCGAGCTGGCCTTCGAGGCGCACCAGCTCCGAATCGATCGTGTAGGGATAGCCGCCCGCGCGTCCCACGGCCCACTTGTACGCATAAGCCATCACGGGATCGGCCGCGGCGAACTCGCCCGACCCGAAGGACTCGCCCAGGAACCACATCGCATCGACGTTGCCGCGCTCCGAGAGCTGCTGCAGGTAGCGCCGCGCGTTGTCGTTCGCCTGCACCAGCTCCTCACGCGACTGCGCGATCTCCAGCGGCTCATGCGCCAGGCCGATCAGGCGCTGCGCGTAGGTCATCTGCGCGCGCTCGTCGCCCGCCTCCGCGGCGAACTTGAGCAGCCGCGCCGCATCCCGCCAATCCGCTTCGCCGATGCCGCTGCAGTCCGCTGCGCCCGGCGGCAGCTCCTTCGGCGGATCGGCCGCGCGGCGCCTGCATTGGGTGAGAAGCTCGTACGCGGCCAGGGCTGCGCTCGCATCGGGTTTCGTCCCGTTGGCGGCGAGGAGGAGCTTGTCGAGGTACGCGCGGCCGTTTCCCGGCGGGATGGGTGCAGGCGGCGGCGTCTTGTGCGCGATGCGCACGATGCCGTCCGTTGCGGGTGCATTGGCGGGCGCGCTTGTCTTGCCCGGCGCAGGCGGCGGCGCGGATTCCGGTGGCGGGCCGCTCTCGCGTCCTGGGGACTCGCCGCCCACGTTGGCCGCCGTCTCCAGGCTCCACGGCCCGGCGATCCACGCGATCACCGCGATCACGAGGAGGGCCACGAGGGCCGCCGCGAGCCACCTGTTGCTTCGCGTCATCGCCCTGTGCCCGGATCAGCGTTGCGCCGCGGCAGCCATTTCAGACGTGGGGGCGTGATGATCGGGCCATCGAAGCCCCGTGCGGGACACGAGGCGAGGTGAAAACTGGCTCCCCGAGCTGGGCTCGAACCAGCGACCTGCGGATTAACAGTCCGTCGCTCTACCGACTGAGCTATCGGGGAAAGGAAGCTGATGATTTTAGACGTTTTGGGGGGGTACGGTCAACGCGGAATACGGCGTGCGACAAAGGACCGCTGGGCTAGTGGCGTTCCTGCGAAACATGGTCGTGCTCTTCGAGCAGCATGGCCTTGAGCTTCTTGCGCGCGGTGAGGAAGCCCGAGACGCGGGCGGACGAGGCGAGGAAATCGTCCAGGTCCTCGTGTGCCGCGGCGAGCCTGCGGACGAGCTCGACGAACCGGGACGCGAGCGATGGATCGAACTGGCTCCCCGAGAGGCGCTCGATTTCAGCGAGCGCCTCTTCCCTCGGCCACGGCGAGGCGTACGGGCGGCCGTGCGTCAGCGCGTCGAAGACGTCGGCCAGCGCGATGATGCGGGCATGGAGCGGAATGCGCTCGCCCTCGAGGCCTTTCGGATAGCCGCTGCCGTCCCACCATTCGTGATGGCTGCGCGCCGCCTCCTCCGCCATCCTGAGCTGTGGCGAATCGCTGTTGGCGAGCAGCTCCGCGCCCATGATCGTGTGGGAGCGCATGAAGTGGCGCTCCGCGTCCTTCAGCTGCTGCGAACCCAGGAGGATGGTGTCCGGGATGCCCACCTTGCCGATATCGTGCAGGCGCGCCGCGATTTCGATCATGTAGCAGCGGCCGTTGTCCCAGCCGAGCTCCTTCGCCATGAGCGCGGCCAGCTTTCCCGCGCGATAGCCATGCTCGCCCGACGGATCCTCCTTGAGGCTCGCCGTGATCGCGAGACGCTCGAGCATGTCCTGGCGCGCGTTTACG
>DATMJE010000044.1:0-10630 GCA_035553995.1 Usitatibacter sp.
CGCTCGCCGCGCAGCAGCGAGCGGTAGAACGTCGTGGCGAACGCGCTCGCGGCGGCATCGTCCACCGCCCAGCCCGCGGCCACGACACAGCGCACACCGATGTCGATCAGCTGCTTCGCTACACTCGCCGCGAACTGCGGCCGCGGCTGGTCGGGCTTCATCACGCCGGGGCCGACGCCCAGATGGCAGCAGTTCACGAACACGAGCTCGGGCACCACGGCCATCGTGCGAATCTCGCGCGGGCCGAGGAAGACCTCGTCGGAGAGCACCACGCCCGCCACCGTGCCATCGGCCTGCTGCGCCTGGCCGTGCCCCGCGATGTGCACCATGCGCCACGGCCGTGACAGCAGCGCTTCCACGATCGCATCGGCCTGGAAGCCCGTGAGCGCGTCGTCGTCCGGCGCGATGAGCGGGATCACGTCGACGCGGCCCTCGTCCGGATCCGAGAGCATCTGGGCCACCGCGCGAGCCTCCGCACGTGCGCCGGGAAGGCGCGGATAGTTGGCGGGGCAATGCGGCTCGCCGATCACGAGCACGCTGTCCTCCGAGAGCGCGTCGCGCACGCGGGGACGGAAATCCGCCGTGCGCATCTTGCGCAGGAGCTTGCAGCGGATGGCCCACGGGCGCTCGTCGCCGCCGCCGTTGCTGCCCGTGTCGAGCATCTCCCACGGGATGCCCGCGGTGCGTTCGTTCACCTCGATCACCGTGTCGCCGCTCGCGGCGAGGAAGGGATGCATCTCGATGGGCACCAGCAGGTTGAAGAGCGTGCGGCCGATGCGCGGGTCGCCGTTCCAGTCGTTCGAGGCCTTCTGCACCAGCTTCTCGACGAGGCGTGCCTGCATGGCCTGCGCGTGCACTTCACTGCGCGCGCGCCGCGTGTCGAGCGTGTAGCAGATCTCGAGGTCGGCGGTCTTCGATTCGTCGTCGGCCATCGCGCTCACGAAGTCGTAGTCGGCGCCGCGGTAGTCCGCCTCCAGCGGGCGCGTGAAGCCGCCCGTGCCCTCCTCGATCTGCGGCGTGAGGCGGAAGTACGCCGGTGTCGCCGCGACCTGCGTTTCGATCGCGCGCCACGCTTCCTGGGCGCGGTCGAGGAAGATCTCGACCAGGACCAGGTGCGACACCAGCGGATAGCGTGTATCGGCGAGACGCACGTTCGCCTGGCGCACGCCCTCGGCCACGAGCTGCGCGGCCTGTGCCGGCGCGATGCCGGTGCCGCCGCTGCCGATGAGGGTGGCGGCGATCTCGATCGTGGCCGGCGCCACGCGCGGCGGCTCGGTCGCGTGCCGCGCCCAACCGATCACCGCGTTGCGCACCGTCTCGATGAGCCGCACGGCCTGCAGCTTGCCCTCTTCCCCCAGGCCCACGACGATCACGACGGTGGGCGCGCTCGCGGTCTCCGCGTCGGGCGCGGGATTCACGAACACTTCATGCCCGCCGGTGCCCATCGGGTACACACCCGCATCGAGGGATTCGCTCATCGCGCCCTGCAGCAGGCGGTCCACCACCGCCTCGGTTCCGGTGAGGCGCATCGCGCGGTAGTGGCCGATCAGCAGCGGCCGCGAGACGAAACGCAGGTCGCCGTGCAGCACCGTCACCTGCAGCGCGGCGACCGTGCGCCCCGCCGCGGGATTCGCCACGGCACGTCGCGGCTGCAGCGCCTCTCCCGGCTCCTGCGGCGGCTTCGGTGTCGGCGCACTGCGCGAAGGCCGCGTACGCAGCCGCACCGGCGCGCGCGGCGGCGTGCCGCGTGAACCTCCGGACGGATCGCGGCGCGGCAGCCGATCCGTCGTTCCCCGGTCGAGCAGCTCGAAGTACGCGTCGAACGCACTCGTCTCGCGCGGCAGCATGCCGTGGTCGCAATCGGCAACCCAGGCGCCCACATTCGGCAGCAGCGCGTTCTCCGCGGCGACGCGCCCATCGCCGCCGTCCTTCGCATCCAGGTAGACGAGGCCTTCGTTGGTCATCTCGTAGCCGTCCGGCGTGAATGCCGCGCGGCCGAGCACGATCGCCATCCGGTCCGCATAACGCGGCAGCGTTTCCTCGCGCTGCGTGTCCAGCCGCCGCCGCAGGGCCACGGCGCGCGCCATGGCCTCATCACTCGGCACGCCCCAGCGGTAGACATCGAGCTGCAGGCCATCGCTGTGCCAGAAGTTGTATTCCTTCACGGCAGCCAGGTCCTGTGCAGCGAGCGCGGCCCATTGCGCGCTCGTGCCGAGGCCGTTGGCGAGCCCGGCCTGCGTCTGCAGGAAGCCGGGGAAATTGGCGATGATCTGGCGCGCCGCATGGTCCCGGAACGGCAGGCCCACCAACGTGAGCAGGTTGCCGAGGTCGTCATCGCCGGAGAGCACCTGCATCGGCGCCCACGAGCCCTGGTTCGGCGTTCCCAGCATCAGCACGCGTGCGCCGGGACGCGCCATCATGCGGTCCCAGACCTCGGGCTGCTCGAGCTGCATGGCGCGTGCGACGAGCCCGCCCATGGAGTGGGCGAGGATGCGCACCGGCTGCCCCGTGTGCTCGCGCACGCGCAGCGCTTCCGCCACCACGCCTGCGAGGAGGCGCGCGGCCTCCTCCATCGGACGCCGCCAGTCGAATGCCTGCGCGATCACATGGTGGGAACGCGCGAGGAAGCTCAACAGGTCGCCATACTCGGACCCGACCGGCCCGTCGGGCAGGACGCCGTCGGGGCGAGCCGGGTCGTACGCAAGCCGATCGAGCCCGTTCACGACGCGCCAGTCGAGCCATATGCGCTTGCCGTCGACCGCGAGGTTGCTCCCCAGCACGCCCGGCAGCACGATGACCGCGGGCTTGTCGCCGGTATCCGCCGCGGGGCCCGCGCGCAATCCCGTCGGGCTCGAGCCGCTCCACGACAGCGGGCCGATGGTGCGGAAATCGCCCGGCGGCGACGCGCTCTCGACCGCCGCCACGATCGCGTTGGCGGTGGACTCGTTGCCGAAGTAGGCGAAGTGCGAGACCTTGCCGCCGCGATCGAGCATGAACGTGGCACCGCCCTCGCGCGGCGCGCCGCCATACATCGAGCGCGTCTGCACGATGAGGTCGTTGTCGGTCCAGTAGTAGGCATCGGCGAGCAGGGTCTTCAGCCAGCTCGTCACCGAATCGCCTTCCATGTCGCCGGCGACCACGCGCAGGTCTCCGGCGATCGGTGCCGGTGCGGCGTGCAGCCACTGGACGAGCGGGCTGTCCGGTGCCTCCGCGGCGAGCCCGGGCACAAGGCGTGGATCGAGCCCGCTTTGCGCCACCTTGCCGATGAACTCGAGGATCGAAGGCGCGATCGGCACGCCCGCGAGCTCCATGCACCAGCGCAGCACCGAGACGTAGGCATCGAGCCGGCGCGAGGCGAGCAGCGTCCCGCGCGAGGGACACGCGACGCGCACGATGCGCGCGACGCGAAGCTGGCGATCGCGCGCGACGGCGACCAGCTCCGCCAGCGCATCGCGATCGTGCTTCCAGGCCGGGTCGGCGAAGAAGCGCGAATCGTCGGCGGTGAAGCTGCCGGCGGCGCAGGCGCGCGCGAGGGCTTCCGTCACCAGGCCGCCGCGCGAGTGCGTGAGGAAATGCACGGCCGCGTTCTGCGGCAGGCTCTTCGCCAGCGCGAGCGCATTCTCGGCGGGACTGAGCCCGAGCGTGGCGTGCTCGAAGGCGTACACGCCGCCATCGCCATAGGTTGCGAAGAGCCGCGCCACGAGCTGCGGATGCTCCTGCCACAGTTTCAGGAATGTGGCGTCCGTGCGGGAGAAAGAGCCGTGCACGAGGATCAACTGCGGCTTGTCGCTCGCCGCGAGCGCGTCGACCTTCTTCCCCATATCGAGCGGTGAGCGTCCGGTGCGCGCGAGGCGCCAAAGTCCCGCATCCACGCTCGCATCGAAGTGCTGCACGATCGCCTCGGCCACGAGGTCCGCCGGCGAATAGCCGCCTTCGACCACCTCGACCGAAGCGAGCACCGCATCGGACACGGCACCCCGGCGCGCACTGCGAGCCTGCGCGGCCTGCTCGAAGCCCTTCCACCGCAGCCGCGGCGGCACCGTCACCGGCTGATCGGTGCCTTCGACGGGAAGCGTGGCACCGCTTTGCGCGAGCATGAGGTCGCGCGCGTTCTCCGGATGCAGCGTGAGGGTGGGACCGCCCGCGATCTCGAGCTTCACCACGTGCCGGCCCGGAACGGCGACGAGCGCCGTGGCCTCGGCGTCGCCGCGCTGCGCCTGCAGCCGCGCGCGTCCTCCCTGCACCAGCGCGCCGGGCACCATGAACCGGATCGGACCCATGCAAACCCCCTTTTCTGCGAATCCCCAGTCTCGCAAACTTCCAGTCTGAACTCCCTACCCGCCGATGTGGGATGCCATGGTCCGCATCTGTAGAATCCTCCGCACTCCAGGGCTTCCCGGGCAGAAGGAATGCAAAACGTCATCGTTCACGCAGCACCCCTCGAGGCCGCGATCGCCGCGCTCTTCGAGGCCGCGGGATCGAGCGCGCGCGAGGCGGCGCTCATCGCGCGCCAGCTCGTCGAGGCCAACCTCACGGGCCACGATTCGCATGGCGTGGGCATGGTGCCGCGCTACATCGAGGTGCTGCGCGCCGGGCACCTCCACGCGAATCGCCATGCGCAGGTGGCGCTCGATGCGGGCGCCATGGTGGTGCTCGACGGCAACGAGGGCTACGGCCAGGTGATGGGCTTCGAGGCGATGGAGCAGGCGATCGCGCGAGCGCGCGAGCACGGCACCGCGGTGGTGGCCCTGCGCAACAGCCACCACATCGGCCGCATCGGCCACTGGGCGGAGCAATGCCTCGCCGCGGGCCTGGTCTCGATGCATTACGTGAACGTCGTGAGCGAGCCGGTGGTGGCGCCCTTCGGCGGGCGGGACGCGCGCTTCCAGACCAATCCGTTCTGCGTCGGCATCCCGCTTCCCGGCGCCCGGCCGATCCTCCTCGATTTCGCCACCAGCCGCATCGCCATGGGCAAGGTGCGCGTGGCGATGAACAAGGGCGAGCAGGTCAAGCCGGGCACGCTCCTCGACCGGCACGGCGAGCCCACGACCGATCCCGCGGAGCTCTTCGCGCGCCCGGACCACGGTGCGATCGTGACCTTCGGCGAGCACAAGGGCTACGGGCTGGCGATCGTGTGCGAGCTCCTCGGTGGTGCGCTCACCGGCGGCCGGACCCTGCATGCGAAGCCCGAGAGCCGTGCGATCTGGAACAGCATGCTGTCGATCGTGATCGATCCGGAGCGCCTGGGCACACTCGCAAATCTCTCGCGCGAGGCCGAGGAATACATCCGCTGGGTGCGTGCCTCGCCGCCGGTGGAAGGGGTGGCGCGCGTGCGCATGCCGGGCGAGCCCGAAGAGGAATACCGCGCGGAACGGCGCAAGAATGGCATCCCCATCGATCCCGTCACATGGGGCGAGATCGTCGATGCGGGCGAGAAGGCGGGATTGAAGCAGGCGGCGCTGGAGGCGCTCGCGAAGCCGGCCTAGGGTCGCATCGCGAGCCGGTCCCCGGCATCCGCGGTCCTGAAGCCGGGTGCCGCCTCGCGGGCCGCCTTTTCCAGGAGCTCGATCCTCTCCGGCTTCACATAGCGCGGCGAATGCTTGAGCGCGTCCGCGACTCGCGCCGCCTTCACCGATTCGCCCGCTTCGGCATACGCGAAACCGAGCAGGAGCTGCGCGTTCACGTCGCCCTGCGAGCGCGTCGCGACCTGCTCGAGCAGCCGCAGGTATTCGCCGGTTTCCCCCGCCTCGCCCGCCAGCCGCGCGCGCACGCCGAGGGTGGCCGGGAGCGAGTCCGTCATCGCATCGGCGCGGTCGAGGTAAGGCAGCGCGTCGTCCGCCCTGCCGGTTTCCACGAGGGCCGAGGCGACCGCCGCCTGGGCATCGGGATAGTCGCGCCAGGGCTCCAGCTCGCGCGCGTATTCGTCCACCTGGTCGCCGCGCACGCGCTGGAAGCTGTTGCGCACGATCGCAAGCTCCAGCCGCACCTCCGCGAAGGCCGTCGGCAGCCCCTTGGCGAGCACCGCACGCGCGATGTCCTCCTGCTCGACCTCGAGGAACGCCTGCGCGAGCTCGAAGCGCACCTTCCAGAAGCGCGGATGGGTCGTGAGCGCGCGCCGGGCGAGGACGACGACCTTCTCCGGCGGCTGCTGCGCACGCGCGAGCTCGATGCGCGAGACCACGACATCCTGGTCCTCGCCCCAGAGCTGCACATAGCGGCGCAGCGTCTGCTCCGCGACGGTGAAATCGCCGGCGGCAAGCTGGTATGTGAAGCGGGCCATCAATGCACTGGCCATCTCGCCGCCCTCCTTCGCCAGCGCGGCGCCGCGTTTGTCGTCGCCCTCGAGGGCCGCGAGGATGAGCTCCGACGCGCGCAGGTCGTCGGCGAGGTCCGCGGCGACCTGGGAGTTCGATCGGGCATCGTGCACCGCCTCGCGCAGGAGCGTGGCATTGCGCGCATCGGCGGCATAGGCGAGCCGGCCGAAGATGCCCAGCCAGGCGGTATCCGGGTCGCGCGACAAGGCCTCGAAGCGTTCGCGCGCGGCCGACGGATCGCGCGCCACGTATTCGAGCCAGGCCCGTGCAAACTCCCGCACCGCATCGGAGACCAGGGGCCCGCGAAGCCCCCGGACCAGTGCCTCCTCATCGCAGGCGCGCGCGATGCACCCGTTCAGCACCGAGGTGACCGCGTATACGTCGCTGCGGCTTTGCAGCACGAATTGCTTGGCCAGCGTCTCGACGGCCGGCCAGTCCAGCATGCGCTCGGAGTGGTCCAGGCGCTGGGCGATCGAAGGCTGTGCCGCCCGCGCCCCCACGCAAAAGGCGACGGCCAGCAGGCCGATGGCAAGCTTCCACTTGGGGAGGGGCGACATGCCGAAAATGGTAGCGCAGAACCTTTGAGCCGCAGCAACCGTCTGAACGGAATGCGCCGCGACCGTGACGGATTCGTGCGCGTCCGCGGGGCGCGCGAGCACAACCTGAAGGATGTCGACCTCGAGATCCCGCGCGACGCGCTCGTGGTCTTCACCGGCGTCTCCGGATCGGGCAAGTCCTCGCTCGCCTTCGGTACGCTTTACGCCGAGGCGCAGCGCCGGTACCTCGAATCGGTCGCACCCTACGCGCGCCGCCTCTTCCACCAGATGGGCGTGCCCGAGGTGGACGAGATCGAGGGCCTGCCCCCGGCGGTGGCCCTGCAACAGCAGCGCGGGACGCCGACGACACGCTCCTCGGTGGGCAGCGTCACCACGCTGTCGAACCTCCTGCGGATGCTCTATTCGCGCGCCGGCGACTATCCGCACGGCCAGGAGCTGCTCTACGCCGAGTCGTTCTCCGCCAACACGCCCGAGGGCGCCTGCCCCACCTGCCACGGGCTGGGGCGGCTCTACGACGTGACCGAGAAGCTGATGGTCCCGGACGACTCGCTCACCATCCGCGAAAAGGCCGTCGCCGCATGGCCCGGGGCGTGGCAGGGACAGAACCTGCGCGACATCCTGACCGCCATGCACATCGATATCGACGTGCCGTGGCGCGACCTGCCGAAGAAGACGCGCGACTGGATCCTGTACACCGACGAGACCCCGACGATTCCCGTCTACGCGCACTTCACGATGGAGGAGGTCAAGCGCGCGCAGAAGCGCAAGGAAGAGCCCAGCTACATGGGCACCTTCACCGGCGCCCGGCGGCATGTGCTGCACACGTTCGCCAACACGCAGAGCGCGATGATGAAGCGCAAGGTCGCGCAGTTCATGGCGAGCACCGAGTGCCGCACGTGCCATGGGAAGCGGCTGCGTCCCGAGTCCCTGTCGGTGAAGTTCGCCGGGCTCGACATCGCGGAGATCTCGCGGGTGCCGCTGAAGCGCCTGGGCCAGCTCTTCCATCCCTACGCGCATGGCGAGGCGACAGCGCTGAAGAAGCTCGAGCGCGACCATCCCGAGAAGGCGGAGGTGATGCGCCGCATCGCGGGCGACATGTGTGCGCGCCTGGAGGTCCTGCTCGACCTCGGGCTAGGCTACCTCGCCCTCGAGCGCAGCACGCCCACGCTTTCGCCCGGCGAGCTGCAGCGCCTGCGGCTCGCGACACAGGTGCGATCAAACCTCTTTGGCGTCGTGTACGTGCTCGACGAGCCGTCGGCCGGCTTGCACCCTTCCGATACGCAGGCGCTCCTGCGCGCCCTCGACCGGCTCAAGGCCTCGGGCAATTCCATCTTCGTGGTCGAGCACGAGGTCGACGTGATCCGCCATGCCGACTGGGTGGTGGATGTCGGGCCTGCAGCGGGGCAGCACGGCGGCGAGATCCTCTACAGCGGCCCGCTCGAGGGCCTGAAGGGGGTGGAGGGATCGCGCACGGCGGAGGCGATCTTCGGCGATCAGCGCGTGCCCGAGCGTGCGCCCCGCGAGCCGCGTGGATGGCTGGTGCTCGAGGGGGTGACGCGCAACAACCTCGATCGTCTCGACGTGCGCTTTCCGCTCGGCGTCTTCACCAGCGTCACGGGAATTTCGGGGTCGGGCAAATCGACGCTGGTCAGCCAGGTGCTGGTGGAGCTCGTCACCGACGCGCTCGGCCACGCCATCGAGGAAGAGGAAGGCGACCCGCTCGACCGCGCGACCGTGGAGACGCTGGGCGGCCGCATCGTGGGCGGGCTCGATCGCGTGAAGCGCCTCATCCGCGTGGACCAGCGGCCCATCGGGCGCACGCCCCGCTCCAACCTCGCGACTTATACCGGCCTCTTCGACCAGGTACGCGAGATCTTCGCGCGCACGAAGACCGCGAAGGCGCGCCGCTACGATGCGGGCCGCTTCTCGTTCAACGTCGCCAAGGGACGCTGCGAGCATTGCGAGGGCGAGGGCTTCGTGATGGTCGAGCTGCTCTTCCTGCCGAGCGTGTATTCGCCCTGCCCCACGTGCCAGGGCACGCGCTACAACGCGAAGACGCTCGAGGTGACCTACCGCGAGAAGAACATCGCCGAGGTGCTCGCCATGACGGTGGACGCGGCGTGGGAGTTCTTCGCGGACGAGCCCACGGTCCGGCGTCCACTGGAGGTTTTGCGCGAGGTGGGCTTGGGGTACCTGCGGCTCGGGCAGCCCGCGACCGAGCTCTCCGGCGGGGAAGCGCAGCGCATCAAGTTGGCGACCGAGCTGCAGCGCGCCGGCCGCGGCAATTCGCTCTACATCCTGGACGAGCCCACGACCGGGCTCCATCCGGCTGATGTCGAACGTCTCATGCGCCAGCTCCAGGGGCTGGTCGAGGCCGGCAACAGCGTCATCGTGGTCGAGCACGACATGCACGTGATCGCCGCGAGCGACTGGGTGATCGACATGGGGCCGGGCGCGGGCGACGAGGGCGGCAAGGTGGTCGTGGCGGGGCCGCCCAAGGCGGTGGCGGCTCATCAGGGCAGTTGCACCGCCCGCTTCCTCCAGGCGCACCTGCATTAGAATCGGGCCGTCCACTTGGTGGAGGCTTTCCTTGCAGCGACGGCGCACGCTGGCCGCCCTTGGCGCGCTTGCAATCCTTCCCCTGGCGGCGGCGCAGGCCCCACCCCGGGCGCGCCCACGCATCGCGATCGTCATGTACGGCTCGCCGGCCAATTTCCGTACGCGCGAGGAGGCGTTCAAGCGCGAGATGCGCACGCTGGGCTATGGTCCCGGCGATATCGACTACGTTCCTTATGCGGCGTATGGACAGGCGGATTTGCTCGCGCAGGTCGCACGCACCGTCGTGGATTCCCGGCCCGACGTGATCCTGTCCGCGGCGAGCCCCGCGACGCGCGCGCTGCTGAAGGCGACGAGCGAGATCCCGATCGTCATCGGCGCGGACGAGGAGCCGGTAGCCGAGGGCTATGCGCAAAGCCTCGCGCGGCCCGGACGTAACGTGACCGGTGTGGCGGGCAGCGTGCTCGAGCACGTGCGGCGCCATATGGAGGTCCTGCTCGCGCTCGCGCCGCGCATCACGCAAGTGAAGGCGCTCCTCAATCCGGAGAATCCCGCGTACGGCGCGTATCGCGTGCGCCTCGAGGCCGCGAGCCGTCCCGGCATGAAACTCGTGTTCGCCGATGCGAAGAACGACCGCCAGATCGAGCGCGCCTTCCTCGACGGCGGGCACGAGGACAAGGACGGCATGCTGGTCATGAACGATGCCTTCTTCTACACCGAGCGCCGCTTCGTGACCGAAGCTGCCGCGCGCGCGAAGTGTCCGACGGTGTATCCGCTGCGCGGCTTCGTGGAAGCGGGTGGGCTCGCGAGCTACGGTCCCAATCGCGAGGCCAACTTCGCGCGCGCCGCGCACTACGTCGACCGCATCCTCAAGGGTGCGCATCCCGCGGACATGGCGATCGAGCCTTCGCCTCGGCTGGAGCTTGTTCTCAACCGCTATGCGCTGGCGTCGCTGCGGATTACGCCTCCGGCTGAGATCATGAAGGAGGCGGTGGTGGTGGGGAAGTGACGGGCGGCGATGGGCTGGGAGGGTGGCTCTCGATGATGTGGCGTTACCGGACGATCCTGGCGTTACAGGAAAGATGCTGGCGTTACCGGACGCTTTTGGCGTTACCGGAATCGCAGTAATTCAAGTTAGATGGCTCTAGTCCCGATGTCGAAAATTGGCCGTGCTGTTGCCGCCGTGTGGTTGCTGGTCTGCGT
>DATMJE010000045.1:0-11126 GCA_035553995.1 Usitatibacter sp.
GTTCTCGTGCGACCCGAACCAGCTCGCGAGCGTGGCCGGGAAAAGGATGATCGACGAGGCGAAGATCGGCGGAATCACCCCCGACATGTTGAGCTTGAGCGGCAGGAACGAGCTCTGCCCGCCGTAGACCCGGTTGCCGACCTGCCGCTTGGCGTAGTTCACCAGGATGCGGCGCTGCCCCTTCTCCACGAAAACCACCACCGCCGTCACCGCCAGCACGACCACGAAGATCAGCAGGGCGATGAAGATGGACATGGCGCCGGTTCGCACCAGTTCAAGGCTTCCGCCGATCGCGTGGGGGAGGCCCGCCACGATGCCGGCGAAGATGATCATCGAGATGCCGTTGCCGATGCCGCGCTCGGTGATCTGCTCGCCCAGCCACATGATGAACAGGGTGCCGGTCATGAGCGTGATGACCGTCGTGAGGCGGAAGGCGAGGCCCGGGTCGATCACGAGGCCGGGCTGCGCCTCGAGCGCCACGGAGATGCCGAGGGCCTGGAAGGTGGCGAGCACGACGGTGCCGTAGCGCGTGTACTGCGTGATCTTGCGCCGGCCCGACTCGCCCTCCTTCTTCAGGTTGTCCAGCTGCGGCGAGACCACCGTCAGCAGCTGCATGATGATCGAGGCCGAGATGTACGGCATGATGCCGAGCGCGAAGATCGAGAACCGCGACAGCGCCCCTCCCGAGAACATGTTGAACATGTCCAGGATGCCGCCGCGCCCCTGCTGGAACAGGCGCGCGAGCTCGTTGGGGTCGATGCCCGGCACGGGGATGTACGTGCCGACGCGGTAGACGACCAGGGCGCCCATAAGGAAGAAGAGGCGACGCTTGAGGTCGCCCAGCTTTCCGAGGGTCGCGAGTGGATTAGCCGACAAGGCGTCTTTCTCCGATGGTTACTTCGCCGCCGCCGCCTGCTTCTTGGGCAGCTTCGCGACCTTTTCGCGAACGGCGAGCTCGGCCACCGAGCCGCCGGCCTTCTCGATCGCCTCGCGCGCGCCCTTCGACGCGCCGATGCCCGAGATACTGAATTTCTTCTCCACCGCGGCGCCCGCGAGGATGATCTTGGCGCGGCGAGCCATGGGCGGGATGAGCCCGGCCGCCTTGAGCGACTCCATGCTCACGTCGCCTTCGACGCGCGCGAGGTCGCCCGAGCGCACTTCCGCCGGCTTCTCGATCGTCGTGGCGAGGAAGCCGCGCTTCGGCAGGCGCCGCTGCAGCGGCATCTGCCCGCCCTCGAACCCCACCTTGTGGAAGCCGCCCGCGCGGGACTTCTGCCCCTTGTGGCCGCGGCCCGCGGTCTTGCCCAGGCCCGAGCCGATGCCGCGCCCGACGCGCCTGCGTGCCTTCTTCGCGCCGGCAGCCGGCTTGATCGTATTGAGTTCCATCGCTCTTATTCCTCGACCTTCACCAGGTAGCTCACGCGGTTGATCATGCCGCGAATGGACGGCGTGTCTTCCACCTCGACCGTGTGCTCGCGATGCCTGAGCCCGAGCCCCTTCACCGACTCGCGGTGGGTGCGCTTGGTCTGGGTGATCCCCTTTACCAGGGTCACGCGAATCTTCTTGCCGGCTGCGGCCGGCTCGCCCTGCTTGGCCATGTCCGTTCCTTAGCTCGCGATCTCTTCGACCTTCTTGCCGCGCTTTGCCGCGATCTCGGAAGGACGACGCTGTTGGATGAGGCCGTCGAGCGTGGCACGCACGACGTTGTAGGGGTTCGTCGAGCCGTGGCACTTGGCGGAGATGTTGGTGACACCCATCACCTCGAACACCGCGCGCATGGCGCCGCCGGCCTTGATGCCGTTGCCTTCGGCCGCCGGCTTCATCATCACGCGCGTGGCGCCGTGGCGGCCGAGCACGTCGTGGTGGATGGTGCCGCTCTTGAGCGCGATCTTCACCATGTTGCGGCGCGCCTGCTCCATGGCCTTCTGCACCGCCACCGGCACCTCGCGGGCCTTGCCCTTGCCCATGCCGATGCCGCCATCGCCATCGCCCACGACGGTGAGCGCGGCGAAGCCGAGGATGCGCCCGCCCTTCACCACCTTGGTGACGCGGTTCACGGAGATCATCTTCTCGCGCAGGCCGTCGCTGCGTTCTTCCTGCTGCGGGCCGCGCTGGTCGTTTCTAGCCATGTGTCGTCCTTAGAACTTGAGGCCGCCTTCGCGGGCTGCATCGGCGAGCGCCTTCACGCGCCCGTGGTAGCTGAAGCCGGAGCGGTCGAATGCGACCTCGCTCACGCCGGCGGCCTTCGCCTTCTCGGCGATGCGCTTGCCCACTTCCGCGGCGGCGCCCTTGCTGCCACCCTTCGGGTGCGAGCCGCGCACGTCCTTTTCCAGCGACGAGGCCGAGGCCAGGACCTTGCCGCCGGTGGCATCGATCACCTGCGCGTAGATGTGCTGGTTGGTGCGATGCACCATCAGGCGCACCACCTCCTGCCGGCCGATCCGGGCGCGGGTCTTGGCCGCGCGGCGCAGTCTCGAAACTTTCTTGTCCATTTGTCCTAGCTCCGCTGTCCGGGGATGTCTGCAGCATCGAATGGCTTCCGGAGTCGAGCGGCAGCCTGCTGTCCGCTCCGACGATCGCCCCGATGCATCATTCCCATAACTGTCATTTACTTCTTCTTGGTTTCCTTGATCACCACGGTCTCATCCGAGTAGCGCACGCCCTTGCCCTTGTACGGCTCGGGGCTCTTGTACGCACGGATCTCCGCCGCGACCTGGCCCACCTTCTGGCGGTCCATGCCCTTGATGAGGATCTCGGTCTGCGTCGGCGTCTCGGCCTTCACGCCTTCGGGCAGCGAGTAGACGACGGGATGCGAGAAGCCCAGCGTGAGGTTGAGCTTGGCGCCCTGCGCCTGCGCGCGGTAGCCGACGCCCACGAGCGTGAGCTTCTTCTGGAAGCCGTCCTTCACGCCCTGCACCATGTTGGCGACGTTCGCGCGCAGGGTGCCGGAAAGCGCGTTGGCTTGCTTGCTGTCGTTGGCGGCGACGAACGAGACCTTGTCGCCTTCGACCTTCACGGTGACGTGCGGGGTGAGGGCGTGCCTGAGCGTGCCCAGCGGGCCCTTCACGGTGACCGCATCGTTGTCGACGGTGACCTGGACCTTGTCCGGCACCACGACGGGATATTTTGCGATTCGGGACATTCTCGTCGCTCCTTAGACCACCACGCAGAGGACTTCGCCGCCGACGCCCGTCTCGCGCGCACGGCGGTCGGTCATCACGCCCCGCGAAGTCGAAACGATGGCGACACCGAGCCCGTTCATCACGCGCGGGATGTCGTCGCGGCCGCGATAGATGCGCAGCCCCGGGCGCGAGACGCGCTCGATCTTCTCGATGACGGGCTTGCCGGCGTAGTACTTGAGGCCGATCTCGATGACGGGATGGCCGTCCTGGTCGCGGACCGCGAAGTCCTCGATGTAGCCCTCGTCCTTCAGGACCTGCGCGATGGCACGCTTCACCTTCGAGGCGGGCACGAACACGCTGACCTTCTCCGTCGCTTGCGCGTTGCGGATGCGGGTCAGCATGTCGGCGATGGGATCACTCATGCTCATGATTTCGCTCCTACCAGCTCGCCTTGGTCATGCCGGGAATCTCGCCGCGCATCGCGATCTCGCGGATCTTGTTGCGCCCGAGGCCGAACTTGCGGAAGGTGCCGCGCGGACGGCCGGTGATGGCGCAGCGGTTGCGCAGGCGCACGGGCGACGCGTCGCGGGGAAGCTCCTGGAGCTTCACGCGCGCCTCGTCCCGGGCCTCGTCGGTGGCCTTCGGGTCGCGGATGATGCCGAACAGCTGCTTGCGCTTCTCGGCGTACTTCTTCACCAGCGCTTCACGCTTCGCCTGGCGGTTGATGACTGAAAGCTTGGCCATTACTGCCTCTCCGTCCTGAACGGGAACCGGAACGCTGCGAGGAGAGCCTTCGCTTCCTCGTCGGTCTTCGCGGTCGTGGTGATCGAGATGTTCATCCCGCGGAGCGTGTCGACCTTGTCGTACTCGATTTCCGGGAAGATGATCTGTTCCTTGACGCCCATGTTGTAGTTGCCGCGGCTGTCGAAGGCGCGGCCCGACACGCCACGGAAGTCGCGCACGCGCGGCAGCGCGATCGTGACCAGGCGGTCGAGGAACTCGTACATGCGGCGGTTGCGCAGCGTCACCATGGTGCCGATCGGGTAGCCGGTGCGGATCTTGAAGCCCGCGATCGACTTGCGCGACTTGGTGACCACTGGCTTCTGGCCGGCGATCTTCTGGAGATCGCCCTGTGCGTTCTCCAGCACCTTCTTGTCCGCGACGGCCTCGCCCACGCCCATGTTCAGCGTGATCTTGGTGATGCGCGGCACCTGCATCGCGGTCTTGTAGCCGAACTGCTTCATGAGCGCCGGCATGATGGTCTCGCGGAACTGCACCTGCAGCCTCGGGGGCTGGGTCGGTGCCGCTTCCTTCTCGACCGGCTTGTCGCTCTTCTGCTGCTTCGCGGCCTTCTGCTTGGCGGCGGGCTTGGCATCCTGCGCGGCGGGCTTGCCGCCCGACTTGGGGGCCTTCGCCTTCGCGTCCTTGTCCGATTTGTCTTTGGCCATGGTCTACCTCAAACGTCCACGACTTCGCCGTTGGACTTGAAGAAGCGCACCTTGCGCGGCGCATTGCCGGCCTGCGCTTCCAGGAACTTGACCCCGACGCGGTCGCCCTTGCCCGTTGCCGGGTTCACGAGCGCCACGTTCGAGATGTGAATGGGCATCTCCTTGTCGACGATGCCGCCCGTCTGCCCCTTCACGGGGTTGGGGCGCGTATGCCTCTTCGCGCGGTTGATGCCTTCGACCAGCACCTTGCCGGTGGCAAGCACGCGCAGCACGGTGCCGCGCTTGCCCTTGTCGCGGCCGGTGGTGACGACCACCTGGTCGCCCTTGCGGATCTTCTCCATCGCGGCTCTCCTTACAGCACTTCAGGCGCGAGCGACACGATCTTCATGAAGCGCTCGGTGCGGAGCTCCCGCGTGACCGGCCCGAAGATGCGCGTGCCGATCGGCTCGAGCTTGGGGTTCAGCAGTACGGCGGCGTTCGTGTCGAACTTGATCACGGAGCCGTCGGGGCGGCGCACGCCGTGGGCGGTGCGCACGACCACGGCGCTGTAGACCTCGCCCTTCTTCACGCGTCCGCGCGGGGCGGCGCTCTTCACGCTCACCTTGATGATGTCGCCGATGCCCGCATAGCGGCGCTTGGAGCCGCCGAGCACCTTGATACACATCACCGACCGCGCGCCGGTGTTGTCGGCGACGTCGAGAATGGACTGCATCTGAATCATTGTTCTCTCTCCAACTTGGACCCGCGGTCGAGCCGCGCGGCCAGTCTTGGATCCGTCTTCCGCCACCTTTCCCCTGCGAGGGAGACAGGCGGCGACTGGTGTTTGATTCCCTCGAGGACTGCTCCTGCAAGGGACGGTCCATGCGGCGACCGTTCTTGGGCCCGGGCGTTTGGTTGCTGCAAGGCTTCGGCTGGCGGCCGGGCGGCCCCGGGGTCTCCCCCGGCTCTCTACTGGACCTTCCAGCCGGCGAAGCCCGTGGCGAGGAGGCGTTTCATTGAAAGCGCTACTTCAAAAATTCCAGCGAAGCATGAAAGTATAGCAGGTTTTTCCCTTGCAGGGCAAACCCTTACTCGTGCGGCTACTCGGGGCGCGCCTTCTCCACCAGCTTCGCGACCTTCCACGCCTTGGTCTTGGAGATCGGGCGGCACTCCTCGATCAGCACGGTGTCGCCCAGGTGCACGCGGTTGCCTTCGTTGTGCGCGTGGTACTTCTTCGTGCGCGTGACGACCTTGCCGATCACGGGGTGCATCACCTGGCGCTCGACGAGCACGGTCACCGTGAGGTTCATCTTCTCGCTCACGACGCGGCCGGTGAGCTGGCGCGTGTTCTTCGCCGGGACGCTCTTGGCGGGCTCGTTCATTTGCCGCTCGCTTTCGACTTCTGGTTCATGAAGGTGTGCACGCGCGCGACCTGGCGGCGCAGGCGCGCGATCTCGCTGTTCTTCGTGAGGCTCTGGGTGGCGAGCTGCATGCGCAGGCTGAACTGCGCACGGCGCAGCTCGAGCAGCTCCTTGTTCAGTTCCTCGGCGCTCTTGGAGCGCAGGTCATCGTTCTTGCTCATGGTGGCTCCTTAACCTCCGATCGCGCGCTGCACGAACGCGGTGCGGATCGGCAGCTTGGCCGCGGCGAGGGCGAACGCCGCGCGGGCGGTGGCCTCGTCGATGCCGTCCATCTCGTAAAGCACCTTGCCGGGCACGATCTCGGCCACGAAGTACTCGGGCGAGCCCTTGCCGTTGCCCATGCGGACCTCGGCCGGCTTCTTGGAGATCGGCTTGTCCGGGAAGATGCGGATCCAGACGCGGCCGCCACGCTTGATGTGGCGCGTCATCGCGCGGCGCGCGGCCTCGATCTGGCGCGCCGTGAGGCGGCCGCGACCGATGGCCTTCAGGCCGAACTCGCCGAAGGAGACCTTGGCGCCGCGGGTGGCGATGCCCTTGTTGCGGCCCTTCTGCTCCTTGCGGTATTTCCTTCTAGCTGGCTGCAGCATGTTTCACCCCTGGTTTGCGGTCGCGATCGCCGCGGTCACCGCGCTCGCGGCCGGTCTTCTTCTGTTCCTCGACGGGCGGCGCCACCGGCTGCTCGCCCTTGCCCAGCACCTCGCCCTTGAACACCAGGACCTGCACGCCGATCTTGCCGTACGTGGTGCGCGCTTCCGAGAAGCCGAACTCGATGTCCGCGCGCAGCGTGTGCAGCGGCACGCGGCCCTCGCGGTACCACTCGGTACGCGCGATCTCCGCGCCGTTCAGCCGGCCCGCGCTGGTGATCTTGATGCCCTGCGCTCCCAGGCGCATCGCGTTCTGCATCGCGCGCTTCATCGCGCGGCGGAACATGACGCGCTTCTCGAGCTGGCCGGTGATCGAATCCGCGATGAGCTGCGCATCGAGCTCGGGCTTGCGGATCTCCTCGATGTTCACGTGCACCGGCACGCCCATCAGGCGCTGCAGGATGTTGCGCAGGCCTTCGATGTCCTCGCCCTTCTTGCCGATCACGACACCCGGGCGCGCCGAGTAGATCGTGATGCGGGCGTTCTTGGCAGGACGCTCGATCACGACGCGGCCCACGGCGGCGTGCGACAGCTTCTTCTTCAGGTACTCGCGGACCTTGATGTCCTCGGCGAGCATCACCGGGAAGTTCTTGGAGTTGGCGTACCAGCGCGAGCCCCAGTTGCGATTCACCGAGAGGCGGAAGCCGGTCGGATTGATCTTCTGTCCCATGGTCAGTCCTTCTTCCCGTCGCCCACGGTGAGGAACACGTGGCAGGTAGGCTTGATGATGCGGTTGCCACGTCCCTTGGCGCGCGCCTGGAAGCGCTTGAGCACGGGCCCCTTCTCGACGAAGATCGTCTGGACCTTGAGCTCGTCGATGTCGGCGCCGTTGTTGTGCTCCGCGTTCGCGATCGCGCTCTCCAGCACCTTCTTGATGATCTTCGCGCCCTTCTTCGGCGTGAAGGCGAGGATGTTGAGGGCGCTGGCGATGGGCTGCCCGCGCACGAGGTCCGCCACGAGGCGGCCCTTCTGCGCCGAGAGGCGCACGCCGTAAAGCTTGGCTTGAACTTGCATTGGTCGGTCTCCTTACTTCTTCGGCGGGCCGGACGGCGTCGCGACCTTCTTGTCGGCCGAGTGGCCCTTGAAGGTGCGCGTCAGCGCGAACTCGCCCAGCTTGTGGCCGACCATGTTCTCGGTGATGTACACGGGAATGTGCTGCTTGCCGTTGTGCACCGCGATCGTGAGACCGATGAAGTCGGGAAGGATGGTGGAGCGGCGCGACCAGGTCTTGATCGGGCGCTTGTCCTTGGCAGCGGCGGCTGCCTCCACCTTCTTCTGCAGGTGCCCGTCAATGAACGGGCCTTTCTTGATCGAACGTGCCATCGCTTATCCCTCAAGCCTTCTTGTGGCGGCTGCGCACGATCATCGACTGCGTGCGCTTGTTGGTGCGGGTCTTCTTGCCCTTGGCGGGCTGTCCCCACGGCGACACCGGGTGGCGGTTGCCGCGCGTGCGGCCGCCGAGCGGGTGGTCGACCGGGTTCATCGTCTCGCCGCGCACCGTCGGGCGGATGCCGCGCCAGCGGTTCGCACCGGCCTTGCCGATCTGGCGCAGGTTGTGTTCCTCGTTGCCCACCTCGCCGACCGTCGCCTTGCAGTTCACGTGCACGCGGCGGATCTCGCCCGAGCGCATGCGCAGCTGCGCGTACTCGCCTTCGCGCGCGAGGAGCTGCACCGCGGCGCCCGCGGCACGCGCGATCTGCGCACCCTTGCCGGGCAGCATCTCGACGCAATGCACCGTGGTGCCGACGGGGATGTTGCGCAGCGGCAGCGCGTTGCCCGACTTGATCGGCGCCTCGGCACCGCTCTCGATGCGCTGTCCCACGGTGAGGCCCTTGGGCGCGATCATGTAGCGGCGCTCGCCATCGGCGTAGAGCAGCAGCGCGATGTTGGCGCTGCGGTTCGGGTCGTACTCGAGGCGCTCGACCTTCGCCGGGATGCCATCCTTGTCGCGGCGGAAATCGACGATGCGATAGTGCTGCTTGTGGCCACCGCCCTGGTGACGGGTGGTGATGTTGCCCATGTGGTTGCGGCCGGCGCGGCGCGACTGCTTCTCCACCAGCGGCCAGTGCGGCTCGCCCTTGTGGAGGTCGGCATTGACGACCTTCACCATCGACCGGCGGCCGGCCGAGGTGGGCTTGGTTTTGACGAGCGCCATGTCAGGCCACTCCTTCCACGAAGTTGATATCGCCTTCGCCGAGCAGGCTCACGTAGGCCTTCTTGACGTTCTTGCGGCGGCCCGTGAAGCGGCCGTGGCGCTTTTCCTTGCCCTTCACGTTGACCACGTTCACGGCGCCGACCTCGACCTTCTGCTCCTTGAAGAGCAGCTCCACGGCAGCCTTGATCTCGGCCTTGGTCGCATCGGGCAGGACCTCGAAGACGACCTGCCTGCGCTTCTCGCCCACCATCGTGGCCTTCTCGGAGATCACCGGGGCCAGGATCACCTTCATCAGTCTTTCCTGGTTCATGCCAGGGCCTCCTCGAGATGCTTGACCGCGGCCTTCGTCATCAGCACTTTCTCGAAGCGCATGAGGCTCACCGGGTCGGCGTGCCGCGCCTCGAGCACCATCACGTTCGGCAGGTTGCGCGGGGACAGGTACAGGTTCTCGTCGAGCTTGTCGGTGAGGATCAGCACCTCGCCGAAGCCCATGTCGCGCAGCTTGCCCATGAGCAGCTTGGTCTTGGGCTCGTCGATCGTGAGGCCCTCGATCACCGAGAGGCGCTCCTCGCGCACGAGCTGCGACAGGATCGAAGCCATGCCCGCGCGGTACATCTTGCGGTTGAGCTTCTGGTTGAAGTTCTCGTCCGCCTTGTTGGGGAAGATCCGCCCGCCGCCGCGCCACAGCGGCGAGGAGGTCATGCCCGCACGGGCGCGTCCCGTGCCTTTCTGGCGCCACGGCTTCTTGGTCGAATGGCGCACTTCGGAGCGCGTCTTCTGCTGGCGCGTGCCCTGGCGGCCATTGGCGTGGTAGGCGACCACCACCTGGTGGATCAGCGCCTCGTTGTACGCGCGGCCGAAGAGCGTCTCCGACGCCGCGACCGGCGACTGGGCCTCGCCCTTCTCGTTGATGACTTTCAGTTCCATCACTTGCCTCCCTTCGCCGGCGGTGCAGCCTTGGTTCTCGCCTTGACGCTGGGACGCACGACGACGGCGGCGTTCTTGGGGCCGGGCACGGAGCCCTTGACCATGATCAGCGAACGCTCGGCATCGACGCGCGCGACTTCGAGCAGCTGGATCGTGCGCTGCACGTTGCCCAGTTGCCCGGACATGCGCTTGCCGGGGAAGACGCGGCCGGGGTCCTGCGCCATGCCGATGGAGCCGGGGCTGTTGTGCGAGATCGAGTTGCCGTGCGAGGCGCGGTTCGACGAGAAGTGATGGCGCTTGATCACGCCCGAGAACCCCTTGCCCAGGGTGGTGCCGCTCACGTCGACCTTCTGGCCGGGCGCGAACATGTCGACCTTCAGCTCCGAGCCCGCCTTGAGCTCGCCCACCGCATCGGCGGCGACGCGGAACTCGCGCAGCTCGGTGCCGGCCTCGACGCCGGCCTTGGAGAAGTGGCCGGCCATGGACTTCGTGACGCGGGTGGCGCGGCGCTTGCCGAACGCGACCTGCACGGCCACGTAGCCGTCCGCTTCCTGGGTTTTGATCTGCGCGACGCGATTGCCGGCGCAGTCGAGCACCGTCACGGGCACGGAGGTGCCGTCGTCCTTGAAGATGCGCATCATGCCGACCTTGCGGCCGACGAGACCGAGACTCATCTTTCCTGTCCTTTCGTGTATGCCCGGAAGAGCTGCCACCGGGTGCCAACAGCGATTGGTTGGCCCTTCACCTTCCGTGCTGCGGGCCGAGGCGAGCGCAGCGCGGTACTGCGGAAAAGCTAAAAATTATAGCACGTTATGGGGTGCCGCTGGCGCGTTGCGGCCCCGGCAGCCCCATGGCCGCCCTACAGCTTGATCTCGACGTCCACGCCCGCGGGGAGGTCCAGCTTCATCAGCGCATCGACGGTCTTGTCGGTGGGCTCGATGATGTCCATCAGGCGCAGGTGGGTGCGGATCTCGAACTGGTCGCGCGAGGTCTTGTTCTTGTGCGGCGAGCGCAGGATGTCGAAGCGCTCGATGCGCGTGGGCATGGGCACCGGGCCCTTGACCACCGCGCCGGTGCGCTTGGCCGTCTCCACGATCTCGAGCGCCGACTGGTCGATCAGCTTGTAGTCGAACGCCTTGAGGCGGATGCGGATCTTCTGTTTGGCAAGCGATGCCTGGGCCATAAATTCCTCTTGATGTCACCCGGAGCGCAGGCCGCTGGCGCGGCCCTGCTCCGATGTCGCCCCGGATGCCGCGCTCGCGGCGATGGTCCGGGGCCCAATTTCAAAACTACTCGAGAATCTTCGAAACCACGCCGGCGCCGACGGTGCGGCCGCCTTCACGGATGGCGAAGCGAAGACCCTGCTCCATGGCGATGGGCGCGATCAGCGTCACCGTCATCTTGATGTTGTCCCCCGGCATCACCATCTC
>DATMJE010000046.1:0-2900 GCA_035553995.1 Usitatibacter sp.
GTGCGCGGACCCGACGGCGAGTGGATCGCGAAGCCGGGGCCGCCCATCCACGAGCTGCGCTTCCTCGAGCTGCAGCGTGCGCCAGTCGAAGGACTCGAGCATCGAGCGCGCCTCCATGCCGGCCTTGCGGATCTCGGCCACCACGCGGCGCACGAATTCCTCGGGGCCCGGGGTGTCCCCGGGCGCAAGCGGCGAGAGCTTGGTCTCGATGTTGAAGCGCACGCCGGTGTCGCGCGAGAGCTCGAACACGTCCGCCAGGCGCGGGATGCGCGTGCTGTCCACGGGGACCTGCTCGGGATAGCGTTTCGCGTAGGGGGTCCCGGGCTTGAGGCGCCCCACGTCGTAGCGCTGCAGCTCGAGGAAGCGCAGCTCGTGGATGGGCGGCCCCGGCTTCGCGATCCACTCGCCGTCGGGTCCGCGCACGACGTCCGGGTTGAGCACCGAATCGTGCGCGACCACCACGACGCCGTCGCGCGTGATGTTGGTGTCGAGCTCCAGCGTGGTGACGCCGATTTCGATCGCCCGGGCGAAGGCCGGCAGCGTGTTCTCGGGCGCCAGGCCGCGCGTGCCGCGATGTCCCTGCAGGTCGAAGGGCTGCGCGGCGCAGCCGCAAAGGAGGATCGAGGCGGCCAGTGCCGCAAGCGGGCGCATGGCTGGGCACTATAGCCGAGCGCGCTAATCGGCAGCCTCGCCCACCGCCTCGGGGACCGTGTCCCGCCTGCGCTCGTACACGGCGCGGTAGAGCGCCGGCAATACGAAGAGCGTGAGCAGCGTGGCGGAGATGAGCCCGCCGATCACGACGATCGCGAGCGGCCGCTGCGTCTCCGCGCCGATCGCGTGCGAGATGGCCATGGGCAGCAGGCCGAACATGGCGAGGAGTGCGGTCATGAGCACGGTGCGCAGCCGCACGAGCGAGCCCTGCAGCACCGCATCGCGCACCGGCAAACCTTCGTTGCGCAACTGGTTGAAGTACGTGACCATCACCACGCCGTTCAGGACCGCCTGCCCGAAGAGCGCGATGAAGCCGATCGCCGCGGAGACGGACAGCGCGATGCCCGTCACGTAGAGGGCCACGATGCCGCCGATCATGGCGAACGGAATGTTGGCCACGATGAGGAGGGCGCTGCGCACGGTGCCGAAGGCGTCGAAGAGCAGCAGGAATATCAGCCCGATCGACAGCGGCACGATCCACGACAGCCGCTTCATCGCGCGCTCCTGGTTCTCGAACTCGCCCGACCACGTGATCTCGTCGCCGGGGGCGAGGTGGATGCCGGAGGCCACGCGCGCCTGCATGTCCTTCACCACGCTGCCCATGTCGCGGTCGCGGATGAAGACGCCGATCGAGACCACCCGCCGGCCGTTCTCGCGCGCGATGTCCATGGCGCCGGAGACGGTGCGGAAGCGCGCGAGCCGCGACAGCGGCACCTGCGCACCGGAAGGTGTCGCCACGAGCAGGCCCGGCAGGTTCGCGGATTCGCGCTCCCCGGGCTTCAAGCGCACCACCACGCTGAAATGCTGCTCGCCTTCCCACAGCTCCGACGTGGCCTTGCCCGCGAGCGCCGTCTCGACGAGATCCTGGATGTCGCCCACGTTCACGCCGTAGCGCGCGGCCGCACCGCGGTCGATGTCGATCACGTATTGGGGCAGCGATCCCTCGCGATCGATGAATGCGCGTGCGACACCCGGCACGTCGCTGATGTGGTCGAGGACGTCCTTCGCCTCCGCGTTGATGCGGTCGAGGTCGTCGCCACGCACCTTCACCACGATCTGCCCGTCCACCTGCGAGATGCTCTCGAGCACGTTGTCGCGGATGGGCTGCGAGAACGAGGGCTCCATCCCGGGCAGTGCGGAGACCGCCGCGTCCATCTCGCGGATGAGGTCGTCCTTGGTGATGCCGGCGCGCCACTGCGATTCGGGAACGAAGTCGACGTAGATCTCGGCGGAGTTGAAGATCTTCGGATCGGTGCCGTCGTCGGGCCGGCCCACCTTGGAGATCACGGTGTGCACTTCCGGCACCGTGTGCAGGGCCGTGCGCACCAGGCGGATCTGCTCCTGCGCCTCCTGCGGCGAGACCGACGGCGGCAGCGTGAGGTTCACCCAGGTGGTGCCCTCGTTCAGCTCCGGCAGGAACTCGCTGCCCAACTGGGTAGCGAGCGCGATGCTGCCCGCGAGCGACACCAGCGCGACCGCGGCGAGATGGCGTGGCCGGTCGATCGCCCAGCGCAGCGCGGGCTCGTAGCGGCCCTTCACCCACTCCACGAGGCGGTTGTCGCCGTGGGCGATGTCGCGCCGCAGCCACTTGAGGCACAACAGCGGCACCAGCGTGAGCGACAGGAGGAGCGAGCCCACGAGGGCGGAGGTCACGGTCCACGCCATGGGCGAGAAGATGCGGCCCTCGGTGCGCTGCAGCGTGAAGATCGGGATGTGCGCGGCGATGATGATGATCATCGAGAAGAGCGTGGGCCGCCCCACTTCGAACGTGGCGTCGCGCACCGCGGCCATGCGCCGCGCGGGCTCGCGCTGCTCGGCATCGCTCAGGCTGCCGAGGCGCCGCACGATGTTCTCCACCACGATCACGGCGCCGTCGACGATGATGCCGAAGTCCATCGCGCCCAGCGACAGCAGGTTGGCCGGAATGCCGACGAAGGTGAGGCCGAGGAAGGTCGCCAGCAGCGACAGCGGAATGATCGCGGCGACGATCAGCGCGGCGCGCAGGTTGCCGAGGAAGACAAACAGCACCAGCGCCACCAGCATCGCGCCCTCGGTGAGGTTGCCGAAGACGGTGCGCAGCGTGCGCTCGATCAGCCACGAGCGGTCGTAGTACGGCACGATCTCCACGCCTTTCGGCAGCACGTGCGCGTTGAGGTAGGCGATCTTCTCCTTCAGGGCCTCGAGCACGC
>DATMJE010000047.1:0-6593 GCA_035553995.1 Usitatibacter sp.
AACCCATCCGATTCGCCATGCACGAGGCGCATCGCGTCGCTGCCCGCGCGCACCATGCGGCGCCGGCCGATCGAGAGCGCCAGCCGCTTGCGCATGAAATCCGCATCAACCTTCTCCGCGGGATCGAACGTCCACACGCGCGCCCGTATCTGCGATTGCGGACAGAAGCCCGCGCGGGCGAGGAAGGCGCCGTCGCTTGCGACGACCGGAACCGCGTCGCCCGCCTGCGGCTCGCCCTCCACGCGCTCGATCGCGCCGGAGAAGACCCACGGATGCCGGTGCCGCAACGATTTCTCGCGTCCGGGCTTGAGGACGATGCGCGCTGCTTGATTCACGGGAAGGGGCGATGCAGGATGGAGCGACGATTCTACCAAGCGAGGCGGCATTGACGGTCACGCGCATCCACGAGCGGCTTCTCGTGAAGGTCGGCGACATCACGCGCGAGCAGGTCGACGCCATCGTGAACGCGGCCAACTCGGGACTGATGGGCGGCGGCGGCGTCGATGGCGCGATCCACCGCGCGGGCGGCCCGGAGATCCTCGCCGCCTGCCGCGAGATCCGCGCGACGCTCTATCCCGAAGGCCTTCCCACGGGCGATGCGGTGATCACGCCCGCGGGCCGCCTGCCCGCGAAGCACGTCATCCACACGGTGGGGCCCGTGTACGGACGCCACGGCGGTGCGGAAGCGCAGCTCCTGGCGTCGTGCTACGAGCGCTCGCTCACGCTCGCTGCCGAGCATTCGCTGCGCACCATCGCCTTCCCCGCGATCTCCACCGGCATCTACGGCTATCCGCGCGAGGAGGCGGCACTCGTCGTGCGGCGCGCGATCGACGAGCGCCTCGAAGCGCTGCTGGATATCGACGAAGTGCGGCTGGTCTTCTTCTCGGCGCCGGACGCCGAGGTGTTCCTGCGCAACGCGGGAAGCTAGGCAGCCCCCGCGTCGATCGGCACGATCGGCTGCACCTGGTTGCGGCCCCGGTGTTTCGCCTCGTAGAGCCAATGGTCGGCGGTATCGAGCAGGGCCTCGGGATCCTCGAAGGATCCGCTGGTCGCGAGCCCGATCGAAAGCGTCACGCGCAGGTGCGGGTGGATCGAGCTCCAGTCGTAATGCTCGACGCGGCGGCGCACGCGCTCGCAGATCTCGGCCGCGGCCTGCAGGTCCATCGCGCGGAAGACGAGCACGAACTCCTCGCCGCCATAACGTCCCGCGAGATCTCCCAGGCGGCAGAAACCGCGCAGGATCTCGCCCACGCAACGCAGCACCTCGTCGCCCACGGCGTGCGAGAAGCGGTCGTTGATGCCCTTGAAATGGTCCACGTCGGCGAGCGCCACGGTGACCAGCGTGCCGGACTTCTTCGCATCGCGGATGAGCGTCGCGAGACGCTCGTCGAGCTGGCGGCGGTTGGCGAGCCCGGTGAGGGCGTCCTCCATCGCGAGGCGCCGATAGCGCTCGCTCTCGATCTTGATCTGGTCGAGGCGCCGGCGAGCGGCGATCGCCCGTGCGCGGCTTTCGGTCTCCTCGCTGCGCAGGTGCTGCTCGATGCTGCCCGCCTTGCGCAGGCACGCGAGCGCCTGCGGGAGCTGTTCCAGCGCCTCGTGCGCCTGCGACATGGCGCGCAGCACCCGGGCGACCTGGTCGCGTGCACCGAGCGATTCGAAGGTGCCGAGCGCATTGCGCAGCGCGATCAACGCGGCCTCGTGCTGGCCCACGGCGTGGCGCAGGTCGCCCATGCAGGCGAGCCCGTAAGCCTCGATCCAGCGGTCGTTGGAAGCGTGCGCGATCTCGAGGAAGGCATCGGCCATCTCGAGCGCCACCTGCGGGCGCGCCATCGCCTGGTAGGCCTCGCCCATCGTCTGCACGCAGAAGGCCTCGAGGCGGCGATAGCCGTACTGGCGCGCGATGCGCAGCGCGCCGTCGAGGAGCTTCAACGCTTTTTCCGCCTGGACCTGGCAGCCCTCGAGCTCGCCCGCGCGCCTCAGCTGCAGGGCGCGCTGCACGTGGCCGAAGGCCGCATTGTTGAGGTCGAAGCCCGCTCCCTCGTTGTCGCCGCACTGCCGCCGCAGCTCCAGCGCCTGCTCGAAGAGCTCGAGCGCGGTGCTGAAGTTGCCGAGCTGGATCTCGACGTTGCCGATGTTCGAGATGACCCGCGCCTGCCATCGCAGGTCGTTCGTCTCGCGGAAGCCGCGCAGCGCCGACTCGTACATCTCGAGCGCGCGGCTGTAGTCGGAAAGCTGGCGGTGCGTGATGCCGACCAGGTTCGCGCAGCGCGCCTCGCCGTGCGCATCGCCCAGCGTGCGGAAGAGCGCGTTGGCCGCGGCCTGGGTCTCGAAGACCGCCGGATAGTCCGCCTGGCAATAGAGGTTGCGGCCGAGGCAGTACAGGCCCTGCGCCTCGCCGGGCACGTCGCCCGTGGCGCGCGCGAGCTCGATCGCCTCGCGGGCAAGCTGCGCGCCGCGCGTGGAATCGCGCTCGTAGAGCTGCTCCGACATCTCGTTCAGCAGGCGCACGCGTTCCTGCACGGTGAGCGGTTCGTGCAGCCTCGTCTCGAGCTGCTTCAGCGCTACGGCCTCCACGTCATAGCCTCCTCGCGGTGTCCACGCCATGGACGTCCTTCAGTTGCCGCAGCACGCGCGAGATGGCATCCGCGGACGAGACCTGCAGCGTGAACCGCATGAAGGCATGCGCGCCCTTCGAGAGCGTGTTCACCGCGGTCACGTTGATGCGCTCGCGCGAGATCGCATCGGAGATGTCGCGCAGGAGTCCCTGCCGGTCGAGCGCCACCACCTCGAGGTCCGCCGAGAAGGGCGCCTGCTCGGTGTTCTTGCCCCAGTCCGCGTCCATGAGGCGGTCGCGCTGGCCGGGGCCGAGGCTCGTGATGTTGGGGCAATCCTGCCGGTGCACGGTAACACCCCGGGCACGCGTGATGAAACCCACGATGGGATCGGGCGGCACCGGCTTGCAGCATTTCGCGATGAGTGTCGCGAGGTTGTTCACGCCGAGCACGAGCACGCCCGAGGAGGTCTTGCTGCCCGATGGCGCGGCGATGGGCGTGGGCAGCGACTCGGGCACCGGGGCCGCCTCGCCGCGCACCGCGATGTCGACCTGGCGCGCGCTCACCTCGCCGCGTCCGAGCGCCGCGAAGAATTCCTCCAGCTTGGGGAAGCCCGCGGCAGTCGCGATGCGCTCGTGCGATTCACCCGTGGCGCCGAGGCGCTGCAGCTCCTTTTCGAAGGCGGCGCGGCCCGCGGCGATGTCGCGCTCGAGGTCCTCGTGGCGGAACCACTGGCGCACCTTGGCCTGCGCGCGCGGGCTCGCGAGGTAGCCCTGCTGCGGCGAGAGCCAGTCGCGCGACGGGCCGCCCTGCTTCACCGTGATGATCTCGACCCGCTGCGCGTTCTGCAGCTTGTAGTCGAGCGGCACCATCTGGCCATCGACCTTGGCGCCCCGGCAGCGGTGGCCGAGATCGGTGTGCACGTGGTAGGCGAAGTCGATCGGCGTCGAGCCCGCGGGTAAATCGATCACGCGCCCCTGCGGCGTGAGCACGAAGATGGTGTCGTCGAAGACGCGCCGCGAGCGATCCGCCGTCGCGCTCTCCAGCACCTCGTTGCGGAAGGCGAGCACCTGCCGCAGCCACGCGATCTTGGCGTCGAACTTGCGATCGCCCTTCGAGCCTTCCTTGTACCGCCAGTGTGCGGCGACGCCATGCTCGGAGTGCTGGTGCATCTCTTCGGTGCGGATCTGCACCTCGAGGGTGCGTCCCTCGGGCCCGACGACGGCCGTGTGCAGCGAGCGGTACTCGTTGGTCTTCGGGCTCGCGATGTAATCGTCGAACTCGCCCTCGACCGGCACCCACAGGTCGTGCACCACGCCCAGCACCGTGTAGCACTCGCGGATGTTGCGCACGATCACCCGCACCGCGCGGATGTCGTAGAGCTGCTCGAAGCCCACGTTCTTGCCGCGCATCTTCCGCCAGATGGAGTAGATGTGCTTCGGACGCCCGGAGATGGAGGCCTCGATGCCCATCTCGCGCAGCTCGTGGTGCAGCTTCGCGATCACCCGCTGGATGTACGCCTCGCGATCGTGGCGCTTCTCGTCGAGGAGCTTGGCGATGCGGTGGTAGAGCTCCGGCTCCGTGTAGCGGAAGGCGAAGTCCTCGAGCTCCCACTTCATGTCGGACACGCCGAGGCGGTTGGCGAGCGGGCTGAAGAGCTCGAGGGTCTGGCGGCCGGCGGCGCGGCGCAGGGCATCGTCGGCCTTGGTGAGCGATCGCAGGTAGACCACGCGCTCGGCGAGCTTGATCAGCACCACTCTCACGTCCTCGGCGATCGCGAGGAGCATCTTGCGGAGCTGCTCGAGGTCCGTCGCCTGGGCGTTGAGCGTCTCGATGCGGCCGGCACGGGCGACACCCTTGATGAGGCCGGCGAGCTCCGCGCCGAAGGCCGACTCGACCGCCTCGAAATCGAGCTCGCGCTCGGGAATGGCCTGGCTGATGAGCGCCGCGGCGATGGTATCGGGGTCGGCCCCCTGGAACAGCAGCAGGCGCGCCACGGCGAGCGCCCGCTCGAACGCCTCCTCGCGCCCGGCCGCCCCGGCCGAGCCGCGGGCGAAGTGAAGCGCGCGCACCGGCAGCTCCGCGGCAGCGGCGCCGAAGGTGGAGCGCATCTCGCCCTCGAAGGGCGCGATCTCGGTGGCGGCGGATGGGCTGAGCACGGAGGGCGGGCCGGTTACGGTTCGATTCTATCCCACGCTTTCGCGCAGGTCCCCTTATACTGTTTCGAATGACGATGCGCATGACGGAAGCTGCCCACGAGCCGGTCGCCCTCGCGCGCGCCGCGCACGAACAGGCGCGCGCCCTCCTGGGGCGTGGCGCTTCGCGGCGGGAGATGCTCGCGCACCTCGCGCGGGCCGGCGAGCAGGCCTCGGGTCCCGGCAGCGTGGTCTCGATCCTCGTCCTCGACGAGGCGGGACTGCTGCGCGACGGCGCCTCGCCCGGCCTGCCCGCCGATTACCTGCACGCCATCGACGGCCTCAAGCCCGATCCCCTTGTGGGTACCTGCGCGGCTGCCGCGGCCACCGGCAGGCAGGTCACGACGCCGGATTTCCGCGCCGACCACAAGTGGGCGGAGCTGCGCCACCTGCCGCTCGCCCTCGGCTTCGCGAGCGCGTGGAGCCTGCCGATCAAGGCCAGCGACGGCCGCGTGCTCGGCACCTTCGGCACTTACTTCCGCGAATGCCGCGAGCCGACGCCGCAGGAGTGCGAGGCGGTGAGCGTGTTGGCAAGGGTAGCGGCCGAGGTCCTCGGCACCTGAGTTGGGCGGCACCCGCCTGTTTTACCGGGCGGGCACGATACGTGCTGGCGTTGGTCAAAACTCGCCATGAAGCTCTCCACGCCGATCTACAACGAGATGTACACCGAGGACCGCGAGGTGCGCCCGCACTACGCGGCGCTCGCCCAATGGCTCGCGGAGACACCTCCCGAGCGCATCGCGCAGAACCGGCATGCGGCGGACCTGCTCTTCCACCGGGTAGGCATCACGTTCGCCGTCTATGGCGAGGCCTCCGGCACCGAGCGGCTGATCCCCTTCGACATCATCCCGCACGTGATCCCGGGCGCCGAATGGGAGAAGCTCGCGCGGGGACTCCGGCAGCGCGTGGAAGCGCTCAACCGCTTCCTGTACGACATCTATCACGACCAGGAGATCGTCCGCGCCCGCCAGATACCGTCCGACCAGGTGAACCACAACGCGCAGTTCCGCCCCGAGATGGTGGGGGTGGAGGTGCCGCGCGGCGTCTACGCGCACGTGGCCGGCGTGGACATCGTGAAGCACTCGGATGGCCAGTACTACGTGCTCGAGGACAACCTGCGCACGCCTTCGGGCGTGTCGTACATGCTCGAGAACCGCAAGATGATGATGCGGCTCTTCCCGGAGCTCTTCGGCCAGCAGTCGATCCGGCCGGTAGACCACTATGCCGACCTGTTGCTGGAGACGCTGCGCAGCGTCTCGCACGAGGAGGGTGACGGCACCATCGTGCTGCTCACGCCGGGCCACTTCAACAGCGCCTACTTCGAGCATGCGTTCCTCGCGCAGCAGATGGGCATCGAGCTGGTCGAGGGCGCGGACCTCTTCGTCGAGGACGACACGGTCTTCATGCGCACGACGCAGGGCCCGCAGCGCGTGGACGTGATCTACCGGCGCATCGACGACGACTTCCTCGATCCCCTCGCCTTCCGCCCGGATTCGATGCTGGGCGTGCCGGGACTGCTCTCCGCCTACCGCGCCGGCCGGGTGACGCTCGCCAACGCGATCGGCACCGGCGTGGCCGACGACAAGTCGATCTATCCGTTCGTCCCCGACATGGTCCGCTTCTACCTGGACGAGGAGCCGATCCTGAACAACGTGCCGACCTACCAGCTGTCGCGACCCGGCGAATGCGACTACGTGCTCGCCCACCTCGAGGAGCTGGTGGTCAAGGAAGTGCACGGCGCCGGCGGCTACGGCATGCTCGTCGGACCCGCAAGCACGGCGGAGGAGCGCGCGGTCTTCCGCGATCGCATCCTCGCCGCGCCCAATACCTATATTGCGCAACCGAC
>DATMJE010000048.1:0-5066 GCA_035553995.1 Usitatibacter sp.
CCGGCGAGTGCCGGAGATCGCCGCGGCCGAGGGCTATTTTTCGGCAACGGTCGAGATCGACTTCGACAGCGCAGCGCGCGAGCACGCGACCGTGATCTTCACGGCACTCACCACGGTGCGCGGGCCCGGCGTGACGGTCACGGTCGCGTGCTCGCGCGCGGCGCTGTCGAAGTCGATCTCGACCGTTGCCGAAAAATAGCCCTCGGCCGCGGCGATCTCCGGCACTCGCCGGCGGACCTCGCGCACCCACGGGCGGATGGAGACACCGCGCCGCTCACCCGCTTCGGGCTGCGGCGGCTTCAGGTGCTTCTCGTAGAGCTGGCGCAGCGGCGTGGGCGCTTCCCACGTGACGGCGAGCGGCGCACCGGACTCGCGCGGCGCTTCCTCTTCCTGCGCGAGCACCGCGCTCGAGGCGGCGACGGCGAAGGCGAGCCATGCGATCGCGAGCGGCCTCACGCTGCCGGGATGCGCCCGTCGCCGGTGATCACCGCGCCGCCCGCCCGCTCCACGATGAACGCCATCCGATTCGCTCCGAACATGAACCGCAGCCGGCCGGGAGGACCGCCCTTCCCGGCGAGAAGTTCCTCCACGTCGTGACGGTTCAGGCGAGGTTCTGCAGCCGCTTGTCCAGCCGCTCGACCGCGTCGCGCAGCTCGGCCACCTCGCGCACGAAAGACTCGACCTTCACGCGCGAGGCGATGACGGGCGCTTCCTCCGTCCAGTATTCGGCGCTGGCCTGGGCCACGCGCAGCGCCGCATCGCGGCTCCAGCCATCGGCGGCGCGTACGGCGCCCACGAGGCGCCGCGCGGCGATATCGCCCACCAGGTGCGAAAGATCTTCCTCCACATCCCAGTCCAGGTTGCGGGCGAGGAACGACACTTCGTGGGCGAGCTCCATGTCGCCGTCCATGCCGATGTCGCGCCACGCCGTTTCGTCACGCGCGAGGAGCCGCGGCAGCAGGAAGGGGGAGATGCGCACTTCGAGATCGGGCGTGGCCTGCGGGAGCGCGTTCGTCACCTCGCCCGTGGTCTGCACCGTCAGCGCCACGCGCGCCGGCCCCACGTGGAACCGCACGGTGCGGCCCGCATGGCGCGCGAGGCGCTCCATCGCGAGGGGTGCCGAGCGCAGCACGTGGTTGATGGCCGTGCTCGCAGGATGCCGGAAGGGCGCGCTCACAGCTTGTAGCCGCGGTGCAGCGCCACGACCCCGGCGGTGAGGTTGAAGTACTCGACGCGCGCCAGGCCCGCGGCCTGCATCATCGACTTGAGCGTCTCCTGGTCCGGGTGCATGCGGATCGATTCGGCAAGGTAGCGATAAGCCGCCTCGTCGCGCGCGACGTATTTGCCCAGCAACGGCAGGACCGAGAACGAGTAGGCGTCGTAGGCGCGCGACAGCGGCTTCCACGGCTTCGAGAACTCGAGCACCAGGACACGGCCGCCGGGACGGGTCACGCGCGCCATCTCCGCGAGCGCCTGCTCCTTGTGCGTCATGTTGCGCAGGCCGAACGCGACCGAGACCAGGTCGAAAGTGTCGTCCGCGAACGGCAGCTTTTCGGCGTCGCACAGTGCCAGCGGCGGGAAAAGCCCGCGGTCGATGAGCTTGTCGCGGCCCACCTCGAGCATCGCCGCGTTGATGTCGGTCATCACCACCTGCCCGGTGGGTCCGGCGCGGCGCGCGAAGGCGGCTGCGAGGTCGCCGCTGCCGGAGGCCACGTCGAGCACGCGGTGCCCGGAACGCACGCCCGCCATCTCGATGGCGAAGCGCTTCCACACCCGATGCAGGCCGAGCGACATGAGGTCGTTCATCACGTCGTAGCTGGGCGCCACGGAGCGGAAGACGGCGCCCACGCGCCGCGCCTTCTCGTCCTCGGGGACCTGCTGGTAGCCGAAGTGGGTCTTCGTATCGGTCATTTGTCGCGCGATGCGCCTGCCTGCGCGAGGCGCGCGAGGTAGCTCTTCCAGTTGGCCTCCTGGCGCTCGCCCAGGTCGTAGAGATAGTCCCACGAAAAGATGCCGGTGTCGTGGCCGTCGCTGAACGCGAGCTTTACCCCGTAGACGCCGACGGGCTCGACCGCGGTGATGTTGACCTCGCGCTTGCCCACCTGCAGCACTTCCTGCCCCGGGCCGTGGCCGCGCACCTCCGCCGAGGGCGAGAAAACCCGCAGGTATTCGCACGGGAAGGAGAACTGCCGGCCGTCCTCGAACGCGATATCGAGCACGCGGGAGGCCTGGTGGAGGTTGATCTCGGTGGGGCGGGGCGTGTTGCGGTCCATGCCAAATTATAGAATGCCGCCATGATCGGCATTCTCATCGTGTCGCACGGGGCCTTCGGCGAGTCGCTCATCCACTCCGCCAGCCACGTCCTTGGCAAGCGCCCGCTGTACCTCCGCCAGCTCGGCGTGACCGTCCACGACGATCCCGACGACATCCTTCCCCTGGCCGAGGACCTGATCCGCTTCCTCGACCAGGGAGACGGCGTGCTGGTGCTCGCCGACATCTACGGCGCCACGCCCGCGAACATCGCATGCCGGCTGCTGCGGCCCGGACGGGTCGAGGGGCTGGCCGGGGTGAACCTGCCGATGCTGATCCGCGCGATCACCTATCGCGAGGAGCCGCTGCTCACCATGCGCGACAAGGCGCTCGAGGGCGCCGCCGAAGGAGTGATGCGCATGGGAGACTGCTGAGATGCAGAAGCGGAGCATCAAGGTCGTGAACAAGCTGGGATTGCATGCACGCGCTTCGGCCAAGCTCACGCAGCTCGCCTCGTCGTTCAAGAGCGCGGTGTGGATCTCGCGCAACGGCCGGCGCGTGAACGCGAAGAGCATCATGGGCGTGATGATGCTCGCCGCGGGTCTCGGCTCGACCGTGGAGCTGGAGACCGACGGGCCCGACGAGGCCGAGGCGCTCGACGCGCTCGAGAAGCTCTTCCTCGACCGCTTCGGCGAGGGCGAATGAGCGGCAACGTCTGCTTCACGATGCACGGCATCGGCGTCTCGGGCGGCATCGCCATCGGGCACGCCCACCTCTTCGCCGGCATGTCCGCGGAAGTCGACCATTACGAGATCCAGCCGGCATACATTCCGGCGGAGCAGCGCCGCTACGATCGCGCGGTGAAGGAAGTCCGCGAGGAGCTCGCGCGGCTCACGGAGAACGTGCGCCACAGCACGGCGGCGGAGCTCGCACCTTTCGTGAAGGTGCACCTGATGCTGCTCGAGGACGACGCCTTCAGCCAGGCGCCGCGCGAGATCATCCGCGAGCAGCGCTGCAACGCCGAGTGGGCGCTGCGAGCGCAGTTGGACGAGCTCCTCGCGCAGTTCAGCGGCATCGAGGATCCGTATTTGCGCGAGCGCGAGGACGACGTGCGCCAGGTGGCCGAGCGCGTGCTGCTGGCACTCGCCGGGACGCAGACGCGCGCGATGATGAAGGCGGTGCCCGAGGGCTCGTCGATCCTCGTCGCGCGCGACCTCGCCCCGGCGGACGTGATCCTCTTCCGCGAGCATCCGTTCGCCGCGTTCGTGACGGACCTGGGCGGCGCCACCTCGCACACCGCGATCGTGGCGCGCTCGCTCAACATCCCCGCGATCGTGGCCCTGCACCACTCGCGCACGCTGATCCGCGAGGACGAGCTGATCATCGTGGACGGCTCGCAGGGCGTGGTGATCGTCAATCCCGACCGCCACGTGCTGCAGGAGTACCGCCTCAAGCAGAACCAGGCGCGCATCGAGCGCGACAAGCTGAAGCGCCTGAAGAGCGCGCCCACCGCCACGCTCGACGGCACGCCCGTCCAGCTCCACGCGAACATCGAGCTGCCGTCGGACATCGAGACCGTGAAGGCGAGCGGTGCCGCCGGGATCGGGCTATTCCGCAGCGAGTTCATGTTCATGAACCGGCGGATCCTGCCCGACGAGGACGAGCAGTATGAAGCGTATCGCAGCGTGGTCGAGGGCATGAAGGGACTGCCGGTGACCATCCGCACGATGGACATCGGCGCCGACAAGCCCATCGACGGCCAGCAGGAGCAGCTCGCCATCAACCCCGCGCTCGGCCTGCGTGCGATCCGCTACTGCCTCGCCGAGCCGCAGGTGTTCAACACGCAGCTGCGCGCCATCCTGCGCGCCTCGCGCCACGGCAAGGTGCTGATCCTCATCCCGATGCTCACGACGTGGCACGAGCTGCAGCAGACGCTGGCGGCCGTGAACCTCGCCCGCGAGCAGCTGCGCGACGAGAAGATCAAGTTCGACGAGTACGTGCCGGTGGGCGGCATGATCGAGGTGCCCGCGGCCGCCATCGCGCTGCCGATGTTCGTGCGCAAGCTCGACTTCATCTCGATCGGCACCAACGACCTCATCCAGTACACGCTCGCGATCGATCGTTCGGACGACCGCGTGGCGCACCTCTACGACCCGCTGCATCCCGCCGTGTTGAGCCTGCTTTCCGGCGTGATCCGCACCGCGCAGCAGTACGAGAAGCCGGTGGCGGTGTGCGGCGAGATGGCCGGCGACGTGGAGCTCACGCGCATGCTGCTGGGCTTCGGCCTGCGCTCGTTCTCCATGCATCCGGCGCACCTGCTCGCGGTGAAGCAGCGGGTGCTCACCACGAGCCTGCCCGACATCGCGCCCATCGTCGCGCGCGTGCTGAAGGCCGATGATCCGGAGAAGATGCAGGCGCTCATCGAGCGCCTGAACGCCTAGCGCAAGATTGCCCGGGCGATTCAGACAAAAAGCTTTTGACACAGATGAACACAGATAAACACAGATAAAAGCCCTTGGGCGGCGCCGTGCTCATTGCACCGCTCTGGCTCATCGAATTAATTCATCTGTGTTCATCTGCGTTCATCTGTGTTCATCTGTGTCTGATTTTTTTTGCCTTGCTTGCCGAGCGCGGTTTCCTGCGGTTTGGCGAGCAACTGGCGCACTGCCTCGCCGCCCTCCGTGTCGATGAGCTGCCGGATCATGTGCACCTTCTGCCCGGCGCTCAGCGCCTCCCACACCTGGAGCGACGGCGAGTTGCCCGCGACGACGGCGTTGGAGGCGATGACATCGCGGTAGCCCAGCACCTTGCCGCTC
>DATMJE010000049.1:0-2954 GCA_035553995.1 Usitatibacter sp.
CTGGGCGGGATGCTCATCATGGCGTGGAACACGTGGAAGACCGTCGCCGCGGGACGCGCTGTGGATGCGCCCATTCCTGCGCTTGCAGCGGCTCATTGAGAGCGATCAGACACGGATGAACACAGATGAACACAGATAAAACCCTCGAGTGTTTTCGTGCTGAGGCCGCCACCCTCGTGAACGAACCCACGAGAGGATCGAAAGGTTTCATCTGTGTTCATCCGTGTTCATCTGTGTTGAAAGGTTTTTCGGAGCACTCCTGATGAAACTGACACATGACCTGATCGAGCGGAAAAGCGCGTTGATGATCGTGCTGGTGCTCCTCACCGTGAGCGTGGGTGGCCTGGTGGAGATCGTGCCGCTCTTCTTCCAGCGCTCGACCACCGAGCCCGTCGCGGGATTGAAGCCCTATCCGCCGCTGCAGCTCGCGGGGCGCGACATCTACGTGCGCGAGGGCTGCTACAACTGCCACTCGCAGATGATCCGTCCCTTCCGCGCGGAGACCGAGCGCTACGGCCACTATTCGGTGGCGGGCGAGTTCGTCTACGACCGCCCGTTCCAGTGGGGCAGCAAGCGCACCGGCCCGGACCTGCAGCGCGTGGGCGGGCGCTATGGCGACGAGTGGCATCGCATCCACCTGGACAACCCGCGCGACGTCGTGCCGGAGTCGAACATGCCGGGCTATCCGTGGCTCGCCCGCACGCCGGTCGACGACTCGCACATCGAGAAGAAGCTGCGCGTGCTGCGCTCGCTCGGCCACCCGTACACCGATGCCGACATCGCGGGCGCGAAGGCAGCGCTCGCCGGCAAGACCGAGCAGGACGCGCTCATCGCCTACCTGCAGGGGCTGGGCACCGCCTTGAAGGGAGTGAAGTAATCCATGGACGTGAACATCGTGCGTGAAGTGGTGACCGTGGTTTCGTTCGCCGCCTTCCTGGTGATCGTGGCGTGGGCGGTGTTTCCCGGCAACAAGCGGCGCTTCGACGAGGCCGCGCGGCTGCCCTTCGACGACGAGGAAGGACAATGAGCGACTTCGTCTCGGGTTTCTGGAGCGTTTTCGTCGCCGCCACGACGCTCGCGAGCGTCGCCGCGTGCGCGGTGCTGCTGTTCTCGATGAGCCGGCGCAAGGTGGCGAGCGATCCCGACACCACCGGGCACGTCTGGGACGAGGACCTCGACGAGTTCAACAACCCGCTGCCGCGCTGGTGGATCTGGCTTTTCGTGATCACCATCGTCTTCGGGCTGGCCTATCTCTGGTTCTATCCGGGGCTGGGCACGTGGCGCGGCGCCACGCAGTGGAGCTCCGCCGGGCAGTACGCCGAAGAGATGAAGGTGGCGGAGGCCGAATACGGGCCCCTGTACGCGAAGTTCGCGAGCGCGGACCTGAAGACGCTTTCCCAGAGTCCCGAGGCGCGCGTCGTGGGCCAGAAGCTCTTCATGACGTACTGCACGCAATGCCACTCGTCGGATGCGCGCGGCGCCAGGGGCTTTCCCAACCTCACCGACGCCGACTGGCTCTATGGCGGCGATCCCGAGACCATCAAGACCACGATCATGAACGGCCGCAACGGCATGATGCCGCCCATGGGCGCCGCGGTGGGCGACGCGGAGGCGATCAGGGACGTCGCCAACTACGTGCGTTCGCTCTCGGGCCTCGCGCACGACGCGGATCGGGCGAAGCGTGGCCATCCCAAGTTCGCCGCCATCTGTGCCGCGTGCCACGGCCCCGAGGGCAAGGGCAACCCGATGATCGGCGCACCCAACTTGACCGACAAGGTCTGGCTCTACGGCTCGTCCGAGGCGACCATCGTGGAGACGATCACCAAGGGCCGCAGCAACGTGATGCCCCCGCACAAGGATTTCCTCGGCGAGCCGCGCGTGCACCTGCTGGCCGCCTACGTCTACGGCCTCTCGCACCGCGATGACGGCATCGTCCAGGTGAACGAGAAGCGATGAAGGCCGAGGCCGGCCGCGTGATTCCGATCGCCCCGGCCGTGCCGCCGCCCGCGGAGGTCGAGTCCCTCTACGAGGTCCGGAAGAAGATCTATCCCCGCGCGGTGTCGGGATGGTTCGCGCGCTGGCGCTGGTCGCTCGTGGCCCTCACGCAGGTCATCTTCTACGGGCTGCCGTGGCTCGAGTGGAACGCCCGCCAGGCCGTGCTCTTCGACCTCGGCGCGCGCAAGTTCTACATCTTCGGGCTGGTGCTGTGGCCGCAGGATTTCATCTACCTCGCGGTGCTCCTCGTGGTGAGCGCGCTGTCGCTCTTCCTCTTCACCGCGATCGCCGGGCGCCTCTGGTGCGGCTATGCGTGCCCGCAGACCGTGTACACCGAGCTTTTCCTGTGGATCGAGCGCCGCATCGAGGGCGATCGCATGGCGCGCATGAAGCTCGACGGCCAGGCGGCCGGGCCCCGCAAGGCCGCATTGAAGGTGGCCAAGCACGCGGCATGGATCGCGCTCGCGCTCTGGACGGGCTTCACGTTCGTCGGCTACTTCACGCCGATCCGCGACCTCGTCGACGCGACGCGCACGTTCTCGTTCGGGCCGTGGGAGACCTTCTGGATCGGCTTCTACGCCTTCGCGACCTACGGCAACGCGGGCTGGATGCGCGAGCAGGTGTGCAAGTACATGTGCCCGTACGCGCGCTTCCAGAGCGCCATGTTCGACCCGGACACGCTCGTCATCACCTACGACCAGGAGCGTGGCGAGCCGCGCGGCAGCCGCAGCCGCAAGGCCGACCGCAAGGCGCTCGGCGTGGGCGACTGCGTGGACTGCAACATCTGCGTGCAGGTCTGTCCCACCGGCATCGACATCCGCGCGGGGCTGCAGTACGAATGCATCGGCTGCGCCGCGTGCATCGACGGCTGCAACCAGGTCATGGAAAAGGTCGGCAGGCCGCAGCAGCTGATCCGCTATTCGACCACGCACGCGCTCGAAGGCAAGCCAACCCGCGTC
>DATMJE010000050.1:0-6406 GCA_035553995.1 Usitatibacter sp.
CAGCGGCAAACCTTGCCCAACGCTATGACGCTTGGGCGGATGCCGTTCGACAGCTCGATTCGTTGCCGTCATCGATGTATTACGCGGCGCGCGGTGAATACGAGTACCTCATGGTAAAGCGCAACTCGCGTGACAATGGTACGAGTGCAGGACCTCGCAGTGCGGAGACGGATGCACGGCTTGCGGAATACCAAGCGCAGCGATCGACCATCCAGGAGACGGTCGCTTCAACTGAACGCCTTCTTGCTGAAAACGTCGCGGTGTTCAGGTCACTTAAAATGCCTCAGGCCATGCCGAAGCCTGGCCGCTTCCTTCGTGAGTTGGATCTCGCGGGGCTGCTGGGCAACGACGTCATGGCCGTCGGCACCAATGCCTTCGCCGTGTACCAAATCGAAGCGACGGCGAGATTTCTAAACGTCGCGGACGAAACGGAAGACTTTGACCTCGCATGGTGCCGTGATTCTCGTGTGAGTTTGGCGCAGCGCGGAGAAAAGCGCCCGAAATTGATGGAGGTCCTGCGGCGGATCGACAAGTCCTTTCATATCAATCGACGCAAACCCTACCAGGCGCTGGATTCGGAAGGCTACCAAGTCGAGCTCCTCGTGGCGCCGTCATTGTTTCGCACGAGACCACCTGGCGACGACTTTTCGCCAATGGCGACTTTCCCGGAGCAGGAATGGCTGTTGCAGGGACGCCCCGTGCGTCACGTGATCGTTGCTAGAGACGGCAAACCCGTACCGATATTCGCCCCGGATCCGCGCTGGATGGCGCTGCACAAGATATGGCTTTCGAGAAAGCCCGACCGCAATGCCACCAAGAAGAAGAAGGACCTCCAACAGGGTGAGAGTCTTTTGCATGCAGTCGCCGAGCGCATGCAAACGAGCTATCCAATGGACACAAACTTCGTGATGGATCTTCCCGAAGAACTGCTACCCATCTTCAACGAATGGGCGAGCAAGAACAATTTTGTCCCAGGTAGCACTGCCCACCCTTCCATAAGATAGCCATCGGGCTGGTGCGGCTCACGACTCAGGAGGGGCGCCTGATCGTATGCAACCCCGGTCTTCGCAGGGCCTGGATATTGAATGCATACGCTGAACCCGTGGAAATCCTGGATGCGGGCCGAGGCATTTCGCTCACGAACGTCGCCTTGCATCCTTCGGGCATAGCCTATTTCACCGATTCGACGAACGGGCGGATATTGCGCGCGCAACTTTGAGCGCAGGCGTGCAGCTGCACTCGGGTTTATTCCTAACCAGAGCTTGGCCGCTTGCGCGAAAGCTCCTCGCCATCACATTCGGAGGGCGTTTGGCGACAGTGCCTGCCTGGCAGCGTCTTGGTATTCTGGAGCGACCGATCCACCCAGGAGCAGCAATGTCCACGTTCGCCACTTCCCGCATCCAGCCCACGGCCGAGGCCATCACCGGCACGCGCATCCACCTCGCCGCCGCCCTGCGCATGGCCACGCTGCACGAGTTCGACGAGGGCATCGACAACCACTTCACGGTGCAGGTGCCCGGCAAGCCGGGCCAGTACCTCATCCTGCCGTTCGGCATCCACTGGTCCGAGGCACGGGCGAGCGACCTGATGGTGTTCGACGAGGCGGGCGCCACTCTGCAGGGCCGCGGCAGCGTGGAGATCTCCGCGCGCTGCATCCACGCACCGATCCATCGCATCACCGGCGCGCAGGTCGTCCTGCACACGCATCAGACGTGGGCCACGGCGCTCAACATGCTGAAGGACAACCGGCTGCTACCGGCGAGCCAGGGCGCCGCCTTCATCGCGCGCACCATCGCCTACGACGACCACTACAGCGGCCTCGCCCACACCATCGCCGAGGGTGAGCGCCTTGCGCGCCTCGTGGGCGACAAGACGATCGTCTTCATGAAGAACCACGGAGTGCTCGCGGTGGGCGACACGGTGGCGCAGGCGTACAAGCGGCTTTATCGCCTCGAGCGCGCCTGCAAGCACCAGATCCTCGCGATGAGCACGGGCCAGCCGCTCGAGCTGCTGCCCGACGCGGTGGTGGACGCGCTGCGCACCGCGAATCCCGCGGACAGCCATTCGCGCGCCGAGCGCGACCGCCTCTTCTTCGAGGCGATGATGCGCGTGGTGGACCGCGAGTTGCCCGGCTACCGGGATTAAGCCTGCTTTCAAACAAATTTCGAGCAGGCTGTCGGCGACGCCCGCTTCTGGCCGGCAGGCGTCCGGCGGAAATCACCATGTTTCGGGACCGCGTTTTCTGCACTTCATCGGATGGGGCTTTTCGGCGGCCGTGCCTGCCCCTATCTTCTGTCCCGTGCCGCCGGTTGGCGGTCGATGCCCAAGGAGATCCGAATGCCGCTGCCCGATGAGCTCGAACGACTGAATGTCCTCCACGAGCGTGGCGCGCTCACTGACGAGGAATTCGCGATCGCAAAGAAGCGGCTGCTGGAAGGTGCACCGGAGGGTGCCGGATGGAGCGCCAACCCGGAGCGCGAGCCCGCGTCGACATTGAGCCGCCTTTACCGCTCTCCGACCAACCGCTGGTTCGGAGGCGTCTGCAGCGGCCTGGGCGAGCTCACCGGGATTCCCGCGTGGTCGTGGCGCATCCTGTTCGTGCTGACCGCGTTTCTGCACGGGCTGGGACTGCTCATGTACATCCTGCTCTGGATCTTCGTGCCCATCCAGGTGACCATGCCAAAGGCGCGGCACACAGCTTCATCAGAACGATGACTCGAACCGCACCTGGAATGCCCACGCGTTGGGAATCGCAGTGCTCGTGCCGGGATGGACCACGTACTGCAGGTCCGGCTGCACCGCCAGCCACGAAGTAGCCTGCACGAGGTACGTGAGCTCGATCGCGGTCTCGGCGTTCGTGGCCGTCCCCGGGGGCAGAGACGCGAGATAATGCGACCCGTTGCGCGCGTAGGCCACGGCGAGGCCGGCCTCGTCGTCCGCGCGCGCGGGCACGAGGCCCGCCACGGTGATGCCCGCCCCGAGATAGCTCCCGAACCGGTTCACGCGCGCATCGCCCACGCCTGCCTGCACGAAGCCGTTCACGCGCGTGCCGTCATCGCCGCGGCGATAGAGCATCCGGTCGCCGATCGCGTAGAAGCCGCTGCTGCCGTGGTGCATCGTGGGCCGTCCCGCGGCGTCGGTCTCGGAAAGGTCGGCGAACGTGCCCGTGTAGCGCCACGCGCCGAACGCCAGCTTGGTGTCGTAGTTGCCGAGCTGTGCGTTTCGCCCCAGGCGCAGCTTCCCGTTGGCCGGGCGCATGGACTCGCGCGCGCGATCGAGGAACGCGACCTCACCCACGACAAGGACTCCGTCGCCCGATGCGAACGGATGGTGGCCCCCATCGGGACGCTCGAAGGGCACGCCGTCGAGCACGGCCATGCGCAGCACGCAGCCCTCGATCGGCTTGGCCGCCGCGCGCAATCCGAGGGACGTATCGGGAAAGATGGAAGGACCCGCGACGCCGCTCTGCGCGAACTCGGGCCCGATACCGAACGACGCGTTGAAGAAGAGCGCGGAGGACTGCAGGCGATAGAACTCGGTGTTGAGGTCGTAGAGGCCCACGAGGAACGACGCGTGGTTCCCGGGCGAGTTCGTCTGTATCCACGCCTCGTAGATCTTCGCCGCGGCCGGCCCCGAAATGCTGCTGACTCCCTGCGCGTCGCCCACGTAGCGGCTCGGGTTGCCGCCCGTGAGCCAGAGCGCGTCCACGTATCCGATCGTGTCGTATCTCGACGGATCGACCGTGAGCTGAAGGTGCAGGTTGCTGGAATACGTCGAGCCGCGCTCGGCGCCGCCGCCCAGGCTCGTGAACGCCGCGCCGTCGTACACCAGCGCGGGCTTGAACAACGCGGCGTGCGCGTCATCCGCGGCGTGCACCCTCGATGCCGCGGCAACGATGACCAGTAGGGCCGCGGCCGGCCGCAGCATCGGCATCAGGGAATCGAACACGAGTGGCAGAGAGAGAGGTGCTAAGCGTGCCGTCCGTTTCCGACCCGAAGCGGACCTCACACGGTGGCGCGATGCCAGGGCCCAGGCGTTGCGGCGATCAACGGCGCGGCCTTCCTCGATCGCGCCGCGAAGCTCACTCGGCCTGGATATGTGCGGTCTCGATGATCTTCCGGGCCTTCTCCATCTCGGCCTTGATGAAGTCACCGAATTGCTGCGGCGTGTTCGCCACCACCACAACGCCGGCGTCGGTGAGCTTCTTCTCCACGTCGGGTTCGTGCAGCGCACGGACGATCTCGCCGTTCAGCTTGTCCAGCACATTTTTCGGCAGATTGGCGGGGGCAACGAAGCCGTACCACGAGTTGTACTCGTACCCGGGGACTCCGGACTCGGCAATGGTCGGCACCTCGGGCAGGGCGGCGAGGCGCTTGGCCGAACCCGTGGCGAGGATCTTCAGCCGCCCCGCCTTGCCCGGCGGCATCGCAGTCGGCAGCACGTCGATCTCCGCCTTCACGCGGCCTGACAGGAGGTCCGTGTACGAGGCGGCGCTGCCCTTGTACGGCACATGCACCATGACCGTACCCGACATCATCTTGAAGAGCTCCATCGCAAGGTGCTGCGAGGAGCCGCTACCGCCCGATGCGTAGCTGATACCGCCCGGGTTCTTCCTGGCGGCGGCAATGAGCTCCTTCACGTTGTTCACGTTGAGCGAGGGGTGCACCACGAGCAGCATGGGTGCGATGACACCGAGCGTCACCGGCGTGAAGTCCTTGACGGTGTCGTAGTGGATGTCCTTGTAGAGGAACGCGTTCGCGGCATGCGTGCCGGGCGAGGCGATGCCCAGCGTGTACCCGTCCGGCGGCGAGTGCGCCACCGTCTCGGCGCCGATGATGCCGTTGGCGCCGGGCTTGTTCTCGACCAGGACCGGAACCTTCAGGCGCTCGTTGAGCTTCTGCGCCACCAGGCGCGCCATCAGGTCGGTGGTCCCGCCCGGCGTGTACGGAACGATGATCCTGATCGGCTTGGACGGGAACGCGTCGGCGGCGAAGGCCGGCACGGCGAGGAGCGCGGCGCAGGCGAGCGCGGCGGCGCGCGCAAAGGAACGGCGGTTCATGGTCTGTTCTCCTTCGAGGGCGATTGACAGGATGCGGTCCGGAGCCCACTATAGTCCTGTATAGGACTTTCGCACAAGGGGACCCGCATGATCGTCGAGGAACGCATCTACACCGCCATTCCCGGGAGGTCGCTCGAGTACGTGAGGATGTACGAAGCGGAGGGCCTCGCGATCCAGCGCCCTATCCTCGGCAATCTCGTGGGCTACTTCACGAGCGAGATCGGCACGCTCAACCAGATCGTCCACATGTGGGCCTACGAGGACCTGGCCGACCGGGCCGAGCGCCGCGCGAAGCTGCTGTCGGACCCGCGGTGGAAGGCGTACTCCGCGAAGGTCGTGCCGCTGCTCCTCAAGCAGGAAAACAGGATCCTCATTCCCGCCCCCTTCTCTCCGTGGGCCAAAGGCCCGGCTTACTAAGGGCCCCGGCCTTCGCCGGGGCGACACGACATGAAAATCACCAACGTCATCGCTCACCAGCTCGTCGTCAACGTGGACGAGCCCTTCACCTCCGCCCGCGGGCAGTACTACAAGACCAAGGGCGCGCTCGTGGTCGAGATCGTCACCGACGAGGGCATCGTCGGCTGGGGCGACTGCTACGGGCCGGCCGCCGTCTCGCGCGCCGTCATCGAGTCGCTCTACAAGCCGGCCCTCATCGGCCAGGATCCCTTCAACGTGGAAGTGATCTGGGAGATGCTTTACAACAAGATCAAGGACTACGGCCTGTCCGGCATGACGATCTCCGCGCTCTCGGGCGTGGACATCGCGCTCTGGGACATCATCGGCAAGGCGTGCAACCAGCCCGTGCACCGGCTGATCGGCGGCGCCTTCCGCAACAAGGTGCAGGCGTACGCGACCGGCTTCTACTTCAAGACCTTCGACCGGCTGAACGAGGAAGCGGTCGAGGAGGCCCTCAAGTACAAGGAGCAGGGGTTCAAGGCGATCAAGATGAAGATCGGCCTGGGCAACCATCGCAAGGACATCGCACGCGTGGAAGCCGTGCGCAAGGCCGTGGGCGACGACATCGGGATCATGGTCGATGCCAACCACTCCTTCACCGTGCCGCAGGCGATCAACATCGGACGCGAGCTCGAGCGCCTCGGCGTGTCGTGGTTCGAGGAGCCGATCTCGCCCGAAGACCTCGAGGGTTACGTCGAGGTGAGCCGCGCGCTCGACATCGCGACCGCCGGCGGCGAGAACGAGTTCACCAAGTACGGCTTCCGCCGCATCCTCGCGGCGCGCGCGATGGACATCGTGCAGCCCGACGTGTGCGCGGCGGGCGGCATCACGGAGTGCAAGAAGATCGCGGCGCTCGCCCAGGCCAGCGCGATCGCCTGCGTGCCGCACGCG
>DATMJE010000051.1:0-2395 GCA_035553995.1 Usitatibacter sp.
GCCTGCTCGAGGCGGCGAGGGCATTCGTCGGCGAGAGCTCGACCGCGAGGCAGCAGCCGCAGCGTAACGGCACGGCACGCCCGCGGCTCGCCATCCTCTGGGACGCGAACGAACCGCACAAGCCGTCGAACGAGGAAGCGCTGCAGCGGCTGGTGCGCGCAGCGCCGCTGGTGGGGCTGGAGGCCGAGCTGGTCGGTCCCGACGCGCTCGAGCGGCTGCCGGAATACGACGCCCTCTTCAATCGCGCGAGTCCCGAGGTCAACGGCTTCACGTACGAATTCGTGCGCCGCGCGGAATCGCTGGGGATGCCCGTCGTCGACGATCCCCAGTCCATCCTCAAGTGCCTCAACAAGGTGTACATGCACGAGCTGATGAGCCGGCACAAGATTCCCCAGCCACGCACGCTCATCGTGCACCGCCACAACGTCGACCAGGTCGTGGCGACGCTGGGGCTGCCGTGCGTGCTCAAGCTGCCCGACAGCGGCTTCGGCCTCGACGTCGTGAAGATCGAATCGGAAGACCAGTTGCGCCAGCAGGCGGAGCGGTTCTTCAAGGTCTCGGAGCTCTTCGTCGCGCAGGAGTGGCTGCCCACCGGCTTCGACTGGCGCGTGGGCGTGTACGACCGGCGGCCGCTCTTCGTCGCCAAGTACTACATGGCGCCGGGTCACTGGAAGGTGAACAAGGTGGTCGAGGGCCAGCAACAGTTGGTCGAGGGCAAGACGGAAGCGATGTCCGTCGGCGAAGCCCCAGAGCAGGTGATCAACACGGCCGTGCGCGCCGCGAACCTGATCGGGCGCGGGCTGTACGGCGTCGATCTCAAGCAGGTCGAGGACCGCGTCTACCTCATCGAGGTCAACTGCAATCCCAACATCGACGCGGGCAACGAAGACCAGGTGCTCGGCGAGGCGCTCTACCGCGAAGTGCTCGGCGTTTTCGCACGCCGCATCGCGGAGTCGAGAGGCGGCGCTGCGCAACGCGGCGGCTGACCCATGGAATTCGGCGTGAGGGTTGGCGGCGCAGGCAGGGAGCGCACCGGCTGCATGGTGGCCGGCGTGTACGAGGGGCGCAAGCTCGCAGCCGGCGCGTTGGCGCTCGATAGCGCGTCCACCCATGCTCTCGAGGAGGTCGTAAGCCGCGGCGACCTGGAAGGCGAGCTCGGCACGACGCTTCTTTTCCACGACGTTCCGCAGGTGGCGTCCGAGCGCGTGCTTCTCGTGGGTCTTGGCCCCGAGCAGGAATTCCTCGAGAGCGCCTATTGCAGGGCGCTCTGCGCGGCGGCCAGGACGCTGCGCACGACGGCGGCCGCGGACGCCAGCATCTGCCTCACCGCCCTGCCGGTGAACGGCCGCGACGTCGCATGGAAGATCGAGCAGGCCGTGCTTGCCGTCATGGAGGGCCTCTATCGCTTCGACAAGCTGAAGAGCAAGCCGCCGGAAGCGAAGCCGTCGCTCGACAAGGTGATCTTCCACGCGGCCGATCAATCCGAAGCATCCGCGGCCCGCGCCGCGATCGATCGTGCCATGGCGATCGCCGAGGGCATCACCCTCGCCAGGGATCTCGGCAACCTGCCCGGCAATGTATGCACGCCGGCCTATCTCGCCGAGCAGGCGCTGGAGCTCGGCGAGCGCCATGGCTTCGAAGTGAAGGTCCTGGAGCAGGAAGAGATGGAGAAGCTCGGCATGGGCGCGTTCCTCGCGATCGCGCGCGGCAGCGGCCAGCCGCCGAAGCTCATCGTGATGGAATACAACGGCGGCACCCGGGAGGCCCAGCCCGTCGTGCTCGTCGGCAAGGGGCTCACGTTCGATACGGGCGGCATCTCCATCAAGCCCGCGCACGAGATGGACGAGATGAAGTTCGACATGTGCGGCGCGGCGAGCGTGTTCGGCGCACTGCACGCGGCCGCGCTCATGAAGCTTGCGCTGAACGTGGTCGGCATCGTTCCCGCCACGGAGAACATGCCCGGCGGCAACGCGGTGAAGCCGGGAGACATCGTGAGGACCCTGTCCGGCCAGACCGTGGAGATCCTCGATACCGACGCCGAGGGGCGGGTCGTTCTCTGCGATGCCCTGACCTACGCCGGGAAGTACAAGCCCGCGGTCGTAGTCGACATCGCCACCCTCACGGGCGCGATCGTCATGGCGCTCGGCGACATCGCGAGCGGGGTGTTCTCCAACAGCGACGCGCTCGCGCGCGAGGTGCTCGAGGCGGGCGACAGCGCGTGGGACCGCGCCTGGCACATGCCGCTGTGGAACGACTACCAGGACAAGCTCAAGTCGAACTTCGCGGACTTTCCGAACATCGGTCCGCACGCGGGCGACGCGATCATCGCGGCGTGCTTCCTGTCGCGGTTCACGCAGCGCTACCCGTGGGTGCACCTCGACATCGCGGGAACGGC
>DATMJE010000052.1:0-9155 GCA_035553995.1 Usitatibacter sp.
CGCTGTGGGCGTGGATCGACTCGAAATTCTCGACGTCGACCAGGTACCGCCCGACCCGCGCATCGGCGTTGAGCGCCAGCGCGACGTCGCGCACCATGTCCTCGACGAACTTCGGGTTGTCGTAGGCATGCTCGGTGACGAACTTCTCGTCGGGGCGCTTGAGCAGCCCCCAGAGCTCGCTCGAGGCCTCGCCCTCGACGTAATCGATGAGCTCCTCGATCCAGACGAACGAGCGGATCTGCGCCGCGACCGTGACGTGGGAGCGCTGGTTGTGCGCGCCGCGTTCCGAGATCTTCTTCGAGCAGGGGCACAGGCTCGTCACCGGGACCAGCACCTTGAGGGTGAAGCTCTCGCGGCCATCGAGGATCTCCCCCACGAACGTGACCTCGTAGTCCATCAGGCTCGGCACGCCGGAGATGGGGGCCTTCTTCTGCACGAAGTAGGGGAAGGTCATCTCGATGTGGCCGCTTTCGGCCTCGAGCTTGCGCACCATCTCGCGCAGCATGGTGCGGAACGTATCCGGCGAGATCTCGCGCTCGTGCGCGTTCAGGATCTCGACGAAGCGCGACATGTGCGTGCCCTTGAAGTGGTGCGGCAGGCCCACGTACATGTTGAAGTGCGCAACGGTGTTCTGGATGCCGCCGGCACGCTCGCGCACCTTCACCGGATGGCGGATGGACTTGATGCCGACGCGGTCGATGGCGAGGCGGCGCGTGTCCGGGCTGGACTGCACGTCGGGAATGGGAAGGCTCGTGTCGCGCTGGTTCATGGGCATCCTGTCCTCTGGGCCGCCTTGCGGCCAGCCCTCGATTATAAAGCCCCCTTCGACCGGAGGGCCTTCAGGGGAGCCTGCCGGCCGCGAGCAGCCGGTTCACGACCAGGTGGATCGGCGTCCACAGCAGGACGTCGTCGAACTCCACCCCGGGAGCGGTCGAGGCCTCGCGGTGCACGAACACGATGTCGCCATCGAGGTTGCGTGCCTCGTCGCTCGCCGGCGGCGGATCGGACACCGCGTTGGGTCCTACCGAGAACACCACGAACGCCGCGCGCCGGGTGAGCTGGCTCGCCGCGGGGCAACCCGACGCCGTGGCCTGCGCTCCCGATGAACAGATGAACAGGAAGTGCGCCGCGTTCCCGAGCGCGGGCAGGGTGGCGGCCTGCAGGCCGTTCGTGCGCGTGAGCGGATTGGCTACGCCATTGATCGCGGAGCCGCCGCCGAACACCGCGTAACGCACGCGGTTGCGCGGTGTGGGCCACGCATCGCGCAGGAAGCCTTCGCTGTCGAGCGGCGCGAGACCGAGCGTCGCCGCGGGCAGGAATCCGCCGTAGAAGCTCGCGCAATCGCCGTTCGCGGGCGAACCCGCCGGCGAGAAGCTCTCGAGCCCGCTGCTCTGGGCCGTGGCCGGGCAGGGCAGGCGCCCGTTGGCGGCGGCGAAGCCCATCAGCGCATCGCGCGCGTCCTCCAGCAGGCGGCGCGTCTCGTCCTGCCGGCGAAGCTGCACCTGCGCCGCGAGCGGCAGCGCCATTCCCGCCGCCATCAAGGCCACCACCAGCAGCGCCACCGCAAGCTCGATCAGCGTGAAGCCGCGCCCGGCCCTCACGGCAGCCACGCGACCGCATCACCGCCGGCGCGGTCCACCACGACGCGGCAGCCGGCGGCGTCGCACGAGGTCACCGCTTGCGCGCAGCTCGCCGCATTCGCGCGCACCACGACCGCGAGCGACTTGCCGGCCGCGACGGCATTGCCATCCCGGTCCGCGATGGCGAGGCACGTGTTGCCGCTGCATCCCGAGCCCCCGGCGGCCTGGGGCGCATTCGCAGCCGCCACGGCCACCGTCACGTGGGACTTCCACGCGTTCCACCACGACGGCGCACCGGAGCCCGCGGTCGATCCTTCGTCCGCCGGCGCAGGAGGGCGCCCGGCGCGCACCGGCCCCGGATCGTCGGGCGCGACCGCGATGCGGCATGCGTCGTCGTGCGTCGGGAGGTCGGACAGGTCCTCGGGCGAGCGCGGGGCGACGCGCCACCAGCGCGGCAGCATCGTGGCGGCCTGCGCGGCGGTCGCCGCGAACGGCGTATCGGGAACCCGCCCTTCGACGCTGCCACGCTGGTCATGGATGGAGGCGGAAGGGTCCGCGCACAGGGCACCCATCCAGGGATAGCGGCCGCCGTTGCCCGGACGCGACGCGTAGAAGCGCAGGCAGGCGGCGACCTCGAGGGCCACGCGCCGCATGATGCGCGGCATGACGTCGGCGTACGCGACGATCGCCAGGCGGTCGTTCACGACCACCCGCCCCTCGGCCATGACCGGCCCCTGCACGAAGCCGTTGCGGTTGAGCCGCCGGCCGGATGCGTCGCTGCGGTCGACGAAGTCGGCGTTGTCCTCGGCTCCCTGCGGCAGTGCGGGCGCGGCGTCCAGGTAGTTGAGCGGATCGCACGGCGCCGCGTGCTGCGGCGGCTCCGTGGCGCAGCGCCCGTCGGGATCGCAATCGCCCGGCGGGCATTCGCGATGCTGCTGCAGGCCCGCGCGAGCGCCCGAGGATGCGCGCTCGATCGGCGGACCGGGCGCGATGACGACCGCCACCGCGCCGCCTTCGCGCGCCCGCGCGGCATCGCCGAGCGTCCCGTCGTTCAACACGAAGCCGCTCGCATCGCGGACGCTGATGCTGCCGAGCGCGGCGGGCGGCGACATGTCCACGCAGCCCCGGCTCGCGGCGCAGTTGAGCAACCCCTTGTACTTGCTCGAGACCGCGTACCAGAGGCGTTCGCCGTGGCCGTCGCGCAGGTCCGGCAGCCCCAGCGTCTTCCACGGCAGGCGCCCGAGCCGCTGCTCCTGGCCGCTGTCGCCGGATAGCGAGCCGCAAGTCGGTTCGGCCCAGCCGTCGTTGTCGAGGTCGGGGCACGGCAGGTATCCCGGCCCGACCGAAGAGTTGACCGGATGGTCGGCTGCGTAGGCAATGAGCGCCTCGCGTGCGATGGCGAGCGCACGCTCGCTTTCGCGCTCGCGCTGGCGCGCGGCGGCGAGCACGCCGGCATGCAGGCCGAGCGCGCCCAGGGCGAGCACCATCAGCAGCACCACAGCGAGCAGCACCAGCATGCCGCGTTGTCGCGAATCCGTATCCATCGAGCCTCCGCGCGAGCGTGGCCCCATTGATACGCCGGAAGAACGCCGGGGCCCGCGCTAAATCGCGCGCAAGCCGATGGCGACTACGATTGACAAGGGAAGCTTTGGAGACCCCGGGACTTGTCCAGGGCCTTCCCTAACGCCCGCTCTTGCGCTCGACGTGGACGCCGGCGGGAAAGTCCTGCCCCACTTTCGAGGGCTCGAGCGTGCTCGCCTGTGGCGCCGTGGTGACGACCGGGCGGCCGTCGATCCAGACCGTGTCGCGTCCATCGCTGCGCTGCACGTAACCGGTGAGCACCGGCGGACGCACCGGTGCCGCGGGACGGCCGCGCTCCGTGGTGGCGGCGGCGGCCGCCTTCGGCGGCGGCGCGAGCTCGCCGCGGCGCTGCTGGTCCAGGCGCGCGCGCTCCTCGGGCGAGAAGAAGAGCGTGCCCAGGTCGTCGCCGCGCACGCTGCCGGCGAGCGCCCACGCGGTGACGGCCAGCGCCGCGCTAAGCCGGGCGATTCGCACGTTTCTCCCGCAGCGTGATCCACTCGAGCGCACACTCGGCCTCGACGTGCGGCACCAGCGCCCTGTTGGCGCCGCCGGCTTCCTCGATGCGCTTCATGTGGCAGCGGTCGACGGTGTAGAAACCCTGGCGGCTGTTGACGATGTCGTCGACGAACCCGAGGATGTCGCCCTCGTGCAGCGCCTTCACGTGCAGGCGCACGCGGCTGCCCAGCACGTCCACCGACGGGAAGGCGCGGCCGCCCGAGAGCGTGAGGGGACGCTGCGGCGAGATCTCGTAGTCGAGGGCGAAGAGCTGGTGGCGCGCACGCAGCTCGTTCACCATTTCCACGAGGTCCAGGCGGTGCTCGTTCTGCAGCAGGCCGCGCTCGACCAGCGTGCGAAAGACCTCCACCGACTCCTGCAGGGAGCTGCGCTCGCGTTGCGCGGTGTCCAGCCGCGTGCGTGCGGCCTGCAGCCGCCCCGCCAGGTTCCCGCTCTCCTGGCGCTCGCGCTGGAGGTACCACTGGCTTGCCGCCACCACGCTGCCTGCCATGACGATCGAGAGCCCGAGGATCAGCCACGATCCCGCGAGCGAGCTGAAGCCTTCCTTCGAGAACACCTGCGTCATGCGCCCGCCCCGTGGTCGCGCACCACGCGCAGCACGAAATGCAGGTCCATCGAGTCCGATTGCTTGTCGCCGTAGCGTCCCTCGAGGCCGTAGCTCGAGCGCACGTCGAGCGGGCTCTCCACGATCTCCGCGCTGAAGGAGCGCACGGTGCTGATCTGCCGGGCGAGCGTCTCGACGGTGTCGACCGCCACGCGGAAATCATCGCGGCCGACGCGCACCGTGGCCTCGAGCAGTGCGACCTCGTAGCGGCCGGTGGCGAAGGGAGGATTCGCTTCTTCCACCTTGCTGGGGGCAGCGGGTGCGGCCGAGCCCTCGGCGTGGGGCACGGCTTTCACCGGAGGGGTCTGCAGGGAAGCGTTGGGCTGCAACGCGGGGATGGCCTTCGGGTCGTCGGTGGCCTGCCACGCGAGCTGGCGCAGGCGGATGTTCGGGTGCGCCTGCAGCACGGCGGAGATCGGCCGCACGAAGTCGCTGAGCGTCGGGAACGCACGGATGGCGGAGTCGTAGAAGGTCACCGTATCGCGCATCGTCGAGCCGCCGACGCCGAAGGACGGCATCTCGCGCGAGACCTTGTCGTACTCGCGATTGAGCGCGGCAATCTGGTTCTCGAGCTTGTCGTCCGCGCTGGTGGCCTGCGTCACGCGCCAGGCCGTGAATCCGCCCCAGAGGAGGCTCGCCGCCATGATCGCGAGCGAGGTCTTCACCACGCCGCGACGCGTGCGGCGCAACGTGGCGTGGCGGCGCTGCTCCGGCGACGCGAAATGGTTCGGCGCCGGGCGCATGAGGAAGAGATGCACCAGCACCTCCTCGGCCGAGGAGCCGAGGGGCGGGGGCTTGAGGCCGAGCTTGCGCGCGACGTCGCCCATGTCGAGCAGGCGGTACTGGATCTGGGCGAAGTCGCGCAGGCTCGCCTGCACGCTCGGTCGGTCGTTCTCGTGGACGAGGATGCAGACCTCGAGCCGGTCCTCGGGCGTGAAATGCCTCAGGCTGTCCAGGTACTGCCAGGTGCGCGTGGTCTCTTCCGCCACCATCGAGCCGAGCGTCTGGCCCTCGACCACGTCGAGCGGCGTGAGGCGGCTGAACTTGATCTCCCGGTCGCGGAAATAGCTCTGGCGCATCGCGTCCCCGGGCGTGAACGTGACGAGCAGCGTGTGCGGGAAGACCAGGTCCAGCTCCTCCAGCATGACGGCGCTGAAGACCGCGGTCGAATGGATCCCCTCGAGCGGCACCTTGAGGCGCTCCATCACGTCGAGCCACGGGCGCATCACCTCGGGGTTGGTGATGGCGGTGTAGATCACGCGGTCGTCGCGCCGGCCCTCGGCCTCGCGGCCCTGCATGTGGGCGTAGCGGAAGGGCGTGTTGCGGAAGATCTGCGAGAGCTTGCGCGTGACCACCGCCTGGCGGTCGCGCGCGCCCACGTGCGGGATGGTGTCGAGGCGGAAGTCCTCCTCGGACAGGTCGGTGAAGAGGTAGGTCGGCACGTCGGCGAGCTCGGCCAGGTGGCGCTCGAACTGCTCGACGCCGGCGCCGGAGACGGCGAACTCGCGCCGCGCCACGATGCTCGCGCGCCGCGTGACCAGGCTCACGAGGCGCGAATTGGTGAGGTAGAGGAAATGGCGCGTCACGTCACATCTTGATCTTCGAGATCACGTCGTAGATCGGCAGGAAGATCGAGTACAGGATCGCGATGATGAGAACCCCGAGCACGACGGTGGTCGCCGGGCCGAGCAGCGTCTGCATCCGCGCGATGCTCTCGCGCACCTGGCGGTTGTAGAAGTAGCTCACGTTCAGCAGTGCCACGTCCAGGCCGCCGGTGGATTCGCCCACGCGCAGCATGCGCAGCACGAGCGGCGGGAAGAGCTTGGTGGCGAGGAACGCCTGCGAGATGCCCTGGCCCTCGGAGATGCTGCGGCCCACGCGCTGCAGGCCTTCCTCCATCACCCGGTTGCCGACGATCTTCTCGCAGATGCCGATGCAGTCGAGCACGCTGATGCCGGAGCGATAGAGCATGGCGAAGTAGGTCGAGAAGCGCGCGAGGATGATCTTCTGGCGCAGCTCGCCCAGCACCGGCATGCGCAGGCTCGCCGCGTCCACGTTGCGCTGTATCTTCTCGTTCGTCCGCGCGGTGAGCCAGGTGGCGACGCCGGCCACCGTGGGGATGCCCAGCAGCAGGTACCACCACTTCACGAAGATGTCCGAGATGCGGATGAGGATCTCGGTTTCCCGCGGCAGCTTCGGCACCAGCGTCTTGAAGGTGGCGGCGAGCTGCGGCACGAGGAACACCATCAGCACGAAGAGCACCCCGATGATGACCACGAAGACGAGGATCGGGTAGGTCATCGCCCGCCGCGCCTGCGACGCGATCTCGTCCTGCCACTTGAGGTTTTCCGACAGCTCGTCGAGCACCTCGGTGAGCTGGCCGCTCTGCTCGCCGGCGCGCACCAGCGCCACGAACACGCCGTCGAAGCAGTACGGGTGGTTCGACATCGCTTCCGAGAGCTTCTGGCCGCCCTCGATGTCCTCGAGCACGCCGGCGATGACCTGCCGGAAGCCGGGGTTGTCCACGGTGTCGCGCAGGTCGGTGAGCGCCTCGATGATGTTGACGCCCGCCTTGAGCAGCTGCGACAGGTGGAAGCAGAAGGTGATGAGCTCGGGGCGGGTGATGCGGCGCGTGCGCGCGGCGGTGGCACGCTTGACGGGATCGAACGTGAGGAGGTCCAGCCCCAGCCGCTTCAACCGCAGCTCGAGGTCGATCGCGTTCGCGGCGTCGAGGTTTCCCGAGGAGATGCGGCCTTCGGCATCGATCGCGCGATAGGCGAAAAGCGCCACGGCCGGCCCTTCAGATCACGCGGTCGGTGAGGTCGACCACGCGCGAGATCTCCTCCAGGCTCGTCTGCCCGATCAGCACGCGGGAGATCGCGTCGTCGGCGAGCGTGCGAAAGCCCTTGCCGCTCGCCGAGTTGCGGATCTCGCGGCCGGTCGCGCGCCGCGCGATCTGCTCGTCGATCTCCGCGTCGAGCTTGAAGAGCTCCATGATCGCCACGCGGCCCTTGTAGCCGACGTTGTCGCAACGGGCGCAGCCGACGCCCTGGTAGACCGGCCGCGAGTCGTCCTGCTCCATGCCGAGGAGCCGCTGCGTCATCGAATCCGGTGCGTAGGGCGCCTTGCAGTGCAGGCACAGCTTGCGCACGAGGCGCTGCGCGATGACGCCGATGATGTTGCCCGCCATGATGTCGGGCAGCACGCCGAGGTCCATCAGGCGCGGTATGGCGCCGATCGAGGAGTTGGTGTGCAGCGTCGAGTACACCTGGTGGCCGGTCATCGCCGCGCGGAAGGCCATCTCCGCCGTTTCCTGGTCGCGGATCTCGCCCACGAGGATCACGTCCGGGTCCTGGCGCATCATCGAGCGGATGCCCGAGGCGAAGTCCAGCTTGACCACCTCGTTCACCGAGGTCTGGCGGATCATCGCCATCGGGTACTCGACCGGATCCTCGAGGGTCATGATGTTCACGCCCTCGGTGTTGATGTAGTTGAGGATCGAGTAGAGGGTGGTGGTCTTGCCGCTGCCGGTGGGGCCGGTCACGAGGATGATGCCCTCGGGGCGTGCCAGCATCAGCTTGAGCGTCTTCAGGTCGTCGCTGTGCAGGCCCAGCTCCTCGAGGGGCACGATGCCCTTGTCGCGATCGAGGATGCGCAGCACGATGTTCTCGCCGTGCGTGGTCGGCTGCGAGGACACGCGGAAATCCACCTGGTGGCCGGAGAGCATGAGCGAGATGCGGCCATCCTGCGGCGCGCGCGTCTCGGCGATGTTCATGCCGCTCATCACCTTCAGGCGCACCACCATCGCCGCCCAGTAGTTCTTGTGCAGGCTGCGGATCTGGCGCAGCACGCCGTCGATGCGGTAGCGGATGCGCAGGAACCCCTGCTCGGGCTCGAAGTGGATGTCGGAAGCGTTTCGCTTGACCGCGTCGTTGAGCAGCGCGTCCACGAGGCGCACGACGGGCTGCGAGTATTCGTCGAAGTCCGCGGCGAGCGACTGGTAGTCGATCTCGCCGGTCTCGATCTCGTTCAGGATGCCGTCGATCGACAGCTCGAAGCCGTAGTGGTGCTCGATGCCGATCGTGATGTCGGACTCGCGCGCGAGCACCTGCTCGATGCGCAGGTCCTCGCGGGCGAGCGCGCGGATCTGGTCCAGCGCCACGACGTTGGCCGGGTCGCTCACCGCGATGAGCAGCACCTTGCGCTCGGCGTCGTAGCTGACGGGCAGCACGTGGTAGCGGCGCGCCATGTCCTTCGGCACGAGGGCGATGGCGGCCGGATCGACGATGGTGTTCTCGAGGTCGATCGAGACCTGGCCCAGCGTCTCCGAGAGGATGTCGCGGATCGTGGCCTCGGTGACGAAGCCGAGCTGCACCAGCACCTTGCCGAGCGGCGCCTTGAAGCGCTTCTGCTCGGTGAGCGCGATGTTGAGCTGGTCCTGGCTGATGATCCCCTTGGTGAGGAGCGTCTGTCCGAGAGGGACCTGGGCGAGCGGGGCGGCGGGAATGTTGCCCATCAGCGTCCCGGGCCGATCTCTTCGAGGCGGCGGCGCGCATTGCCCGCGTCGAACTGCACCGGCTGGCCGGCCGAGGCCTCGATCGCGCGGCGATAGAAATCGGCCGCGACACGCGCCTGGCCGATGTGGTCCAGGCTCACGGCGAGGTTGTAGAGGACGTCCGCATTCGCGGGATCGAGCCGGTGCGCCTCGAAGAATGCGGCCTGCGCTTCGCCCCAGCGTCCGAGGCCGGCGTAGTGCGTCCCGAGTGCGAACTGCAGCGCGGCGCTGTCGGGGAACCGGACCACGTCCTCGCGAAGCTGCCCCTCGACGGCCTCGGGCGCGGCGCCTTCCGCAAGGGCGGCGAGTCCGGCGAGGG
>DATMJE010000053.1:0-27852 GCA_035553995.1 Usitatibacter sp.
GGGCTCGATGTCCACCGGCGGCAGCGCCGGCATTCGCACCTCGCAGGAATACCTGCGCAAGTCCGGCGCGTCGGCGCGCGAGATGCTGGTCTCCGCCGCGGCCACGGACTGGAACGTGCCCGCTGCCGAATGCACGGTCTCGAACGGGGTGATCACGCACGGCCCGTCGAAGCGCACGACCACTTACGGCAAGGTCGCCGCGAAGGCGGGCAAGCTCGAAGCGCCCAAGGAGCCGAAGCTGAAGGAGCCGGGCCAGTGGACGCTCATCGGCAAGTCGGTGGGCCGCCTGGAGCTGCCCGACAAGGTGAGCGGCAAGCCCATCTACGGCGTCGACGTGCGCCTGCCCGGCATGATGATGGCGTCGATCGTGCAATGCCCCGTCTTCCTCGGCAAGGTGAAGAGCGTCGATTCCGCCGCGGCCGAGAAGATGCGCGGCGTGAAGGGGATCGTGAAGCAGGACGATTTCGTTGCCGTGGTCGCGGACAACTGGTGGCGCGCGAACCAGGCGGCCAAGGCGCTCAAGATCGAATGGGACGGCGGCAAGTACGCGAATGCGTCCGACGACACCATCCGCGCGATGCTGAAGGAAGGCCTCGAAGCGAAGGACCTGCCGAGCGCGCGCAAGATCGGCGACACGGATGCGGCGCTGGCTTCGGCCGCGAAGGTGGTGGAGGCGGAGTACGACTCGCCGTACCTCAGCCATGCGCCGATGGAGCCGATGACGTCCACCGCGTGGTTCAAGGACGACGGCACGCTCGAAGTGTGGGTCTCGACGCAGAACGGCGAAGCCTCGATCGCCGCGGCGGCGGAAGCGTCGGGCCTGCCGCTCGAGAAGTGCGAGGTGCACAAGACGCAGCTCGGCGGCGGCTTCGGCCGTCGCGGCGCGCCGCAGGACTACGTGAAGCAGAGTGTCGCCATCGCGAAGCAGTTTCCCGGCAAGCCGGTGAAGCTGATCTGGTCGCGCGAGGAGGACATGCAGCACGGCTTCTACCGGCCGGCGTCGATCGTGCGGATGAAGGCGGGGCTCGACGCGGACGGCAAGATCGTCGCGTTGAAGAGCACCATCGCGTGCCCCTCGATCCTGGCGCTCCTGCGTCCCGAGGGCATCGACAAGGGCATCGACTTCACCGCCGTGCGCACGTTCAGCGATGCGACGTACACGATCCCGAACCAGCAGGTCGACTATGCGATGCGCAACGGCCACGTGCCGGTCGGCTTCTGGCGCGCGCCCGGCCTGCAGAACTCGTTCTATCGCGAATGCTTCATCGACGAGTGCGCGGCGGCCGCGGGCAAGGATCCGCTCGAGTACCGCCTCGCGATGCTCAAGGACGGCGACAAGAACAAGGCGGTGCTGCAGGCCGCGGCGAAGGCCGCCGGCTGGGGCACGCCGCTGCCCAAGGGCGTGTATCGCGGCATCGCGCAATCCGACGGCTTCGGCAGCTACACCGCGATGGTGGCGGAGGTGTCCGTCAATCCGCAGGGGCAGATCAAGGTCCATCGCGTGGTCTTCGCCATCGACTCGGGATACGTCGTGAATCCCGATGCGTGCCGCGCGCAGGCCGAGGGCAACGTCATCTTCAACATGGGCCAGCTCCACGAGGCGCACCACGTGAAGGACGGACGCATCGTGGAATCCAACTTCCACGACTTCCAGCTCCCGCGCATGACCGAGATGCCGGTGGTGGAGACGGTGCTCGTCCCCAGCGGCGGCTTCTGGGGCGGCCACGGCGAGCCCGGCGCGTTGAACGTGATTCCCGCCGTGCTCAACGGCGTCTACGCGGCGACGGGCAAGCGCGTGCGCTCGCTGCCGTTGAAGGACGGAGTGGTCGCGTGACGATGCGGTTGCCGGCGACGATCGCCACGATCGTGGCGATCGTCGCCGCGGCCGTCACCCCGGCGTTTGCCGTCACCCCGGCGCAGGCCGGGGCCCAATCATTGGATCCCGGCCTACGCCGGGATGACGAGCGCCAGCGCCGGGATGACGAACACCTCGCCTTCTCGATCTTCAAGGAGCTGGTCGAGATCAACACCGTCACCGCGACGGGCGATACGGCGCGTGCGGCCGATGCGATGGCCGCCCGCCTGCGCGCCGCGGGTTTTCCCGAGCGGGACATCCAGGTCTTCAAGCCGGCGCCGCGCAAGGGCAACCTGGTGGTGCGCTATCGCGGCAGCGGCGGCGCGCGGCCGATCATGCTGCTCGCGCACATGGACGTCGTCGAGGCGCGTCCCGAGGACTGGAGCACCGATCCCTTCAAGCTCATCGAGAAGGATGGGTACTTCTACGGGCGCGGCACCGGCGACGACAAGTTCATGGCGGCCGCGTTCGTGTCCGGCTTCATCCGCTATCGCAAGGAAGGGTACAAGCCCCAACGCGACCTCATCCTCGTCCTCGAGACCGACGAGGAGGTGGGCGATCGCGATGCCGTGGGCATGCGCTGGCTCCTCGAAAAGCATCGTGACCTCATCGACGCCGAGTACGCCATCAACGAGGGTGCGGGCGTCGCGCTTCGCGGCGGCAAGCCTTATACCGTGGGCGTGCAGACGAGCGAGAAGGTCATCGTGAACTACACGCTCGAGGTGAAGAGTCCCGGCGGACACAGCTCGCTGCCCGTGAAGGACAGCGCGATCACGCGGCTCGCACAGGGCCTCTCGCGGCTGGGCGCCTACGATTTCCCGGTGCAGTGGAACGAAACCACGCGCCTGTATTTCCAGCGCTCGGGTGCGCTCAACGAGGGGCAGCTTGGCCGGGACATGCTCGCGATCCTGGACGCGCAGCCGGATCCCGCCGCGGTGCAGCGCCTCGCGGCCATGCCGCAACTGAACGCGCAGTTCCGTACCACGTGCGTCGCGACATTGCTCGAGGCCGGACACGCGTTCAATGCCTTGCCGCAGCTCGCGCGCGCCACGGTGAATTGCCGCGTGCTTCCCGGCGAGCCGATCGACGACGTGCAGAAGACGCTGGTGCGCGTCGTGGACGACGAGCGCATCGAGGTGAAGCCGCAGTGGGGCGGCATGCCGAGCCCGCCATCGCCGCTGCGCCGGGATCTCGTGGCGGCGGTGGAAAAGCTGAGCGCGGAATTCTGGCCGGGCGCCATCGTGCTGCCGACCATGGTGGCCGGCGGCACGACCGGGTCGTTCCTGCGCAGCGCCGGCATTCCCACCTATGGCCATTCCGGGCTCGCATATCACTTCGAGGAACCCAGCCGCGCCCACGGCAAGGACGAGCGCATCCTGGTCAAGTCGTTCTACGAGGGCAACGAGTACCTCTACCGCCTCGTGAAGCTGCTCGCCGGAGGACAGTGACGGGGCATGAACCGTTGGCCGCCGTTGCTTGTCTGCCTGCTCATGGGCTGTGCTTCTTCCCCTCCCCCCGAGCGGGCCGACGCGCTCGAAACGCCGCTCGCCGCCTCCGGCGATCCGGGCCGCGGCCGCGAGGTGTTCCTGACGCGCGACGAGGGCCGCTGCGTGCTCTGCCACGCGGCGCCGGGGGTCGAGCTGGCCGGCAACGTCGGGCCTTCACTGGCGGGCGTCGGCAGCCGGCTCACGCCCGCGCAGATGCGGCTTCGCATCGCCGACATCACGCGGGTATATCCTGATTCCGTGATGCCCACGTTCCACCGCACCGAAGGCATGGTCCGCGTAGCGCCGCAGTTTCGCGACAAGCCCGCGCTCACCGGGCAGCAGGTGGAGGACCTGGTGGCGTGGCTTTCGACGCTCAAATGAAACGACGCGATTTCCTCACGCGCTCCGGGCTCGCCGCGACCACCGTGGTACTCCCCGTGCTCGCGCAGCAGCCCCCGCCGCAACGCTTCCAGCCGGTGCAGGACATCGCGCCGCTCCTGGCGCAGCTCACCGGCGGTGCCACCCCGCAGCAGGGCGGCATCGAGGTGCAGCTCCCCGCCATCGCGGAGAACGGCAACTCCGTGCCGATGCGCATCAAGGTGGACCATGTGATGGCGCCGGACGATTACGTGGCCGCGATCCACATCGTGGCCGAGCGCAACCCGCGGCCGCTGGTGGCGAGCTTCCACCTGCATCCGGCGAGCGGGCGTGCGGAGGTGTCCACCCGCGTGCGCCTCGCCGGTACGCAGAAGGTGACGGTGCTGGCGGAGCTCTCGGGCAAGCGCTTCCTCATGACGCAGGCGGACGTGCTCGTCACCGCCGCGGCCTGCCTCGACGAGTCGATGTGAAAGCCGCGCGATGATCCTCGGCCGCATCCAGGTCCCCCCCAACGTCCGCAAGGGCGAGCCTTTCGAGGTCCGCATCCTCGTGCAGCACCCGATGGAAACCGGCTACCGTCGCGATCTCAACGGCCAGGCCATCCCGCTGCACATCGTCGACAGGCTGGTGTGCCGCGTGGGCGGCGTCGAGGTGTTCAGCGCGGAGCTGGGCTCCGGCATCGCGGCCAACCCGTACATGGCGTTCTATGCGATGGCGGATGCGAGCGGCGAGGTCGAGGTGGAATGGAAGGACAACCGCGGCGAGACGGGGCGCGTGAGCGCGAAGTTCAGCGTGGCATGAGAGCGCTGGCGGCCGTCGCGGCGTCCCTGGCATTCGCCGCATCGGCACAGGAACCCTCGAGGCCGCAACCGCTGCTGCCCGGTTCCACGTTCCAGAGCCCCGAAGCGCGGCAGATGCAGCTCGACGATTTCGCGAATCCCGGGATGCTCTGGGTCGAGCGCGGACAGGCGTTGTGGTCGGAGGCGCGCGGCGCCTCGAACAAGTCGTGCGCGTCGTGCCATGGCGATGCCGCGCAGACCATGCGCACCGCCGCTGCCCACCATCCACGCTACTACGCGTCGGCGGGCAAGGTGCTCGACCTCGAGGGCCGCATCAACGAGTGCGTGACGAAGAACCAGGGCGCGCCCGCGCTGGCGTGGGAATCGCAGGACCTGCTCGCCCTCACCACGTATGTCGCGCGGCAAGCGAAGGGCGAGCACATCGAGGTGGCGATCGACGGCCCCCTGCGCGAGGCGTACGAGCAGGGACGGCGCATCTACTTCGAGCGCCAGGGCCAGCTCAACCTCGCGTGCACCAACTGCCACGACAGGAGCTGGGGCAAGACGCTCTTCGCCGAGCGCATCAGCCAGGGGCATCCTGGCGACTGGCCCGCGTATCGCATCGAATGGCAGGCGCTCGGCTCGCTGCAGCGCCGGTTGCGCGCGTGCTACTTCGGCGTGCGCGCGGAGCTGCCCGCGTTCGGCTCGCAGGACCTGCTCGCGCTCGAGGTCTACCTCGCCGCCCGCGCTCGCGGGCTGGAGCTGGCACCCCCCGGCGTTCGCAAGTAAGGAACGCACTCCCCGGGGCGCATCCGCAAATTCATTTCGCGGCCGCGGTGAACCAGCGATCGAGCCACGCGCGCTCCGGCAGCCCGCTCTTCACCTCGGGCTTGTGGTCGGCGGCGAAGAAATAGGCGCGCGGCAGCTCGCCGCGCCAGCGCGGGTCGATGGCGAAGCGGATGCGCTCCTCGAACTCGTCCTCGAACACGAACGCGTCGACCGTGCCGGGATTGTTCTTCGCGAGGAAGCTCTCGACGCGATCGCGTTCGTCGGGCTGGTCCGCGGCGACCAGCACGATCGGCACCGAGGGATAACGCGCATGCAGCTCGCGCCATGCCGCCATCTCCTCGCGGCACGGTGCGCAGTGCAGCGACCAGAGCGCCAGCACGAAGGGCTTTCCCGCGTGCTCGCGCTTCACCTGGGCGAGCGTCGTGGGACCGAACGGGCGCAGCTCGGTCGCCGCGGCGCCCAGCGTGGCCGCGCAGGCGACGAGCATCGCGGCAATGCGGAAGGCGGCCTTCACGGCAGCGCCACCACGCGCAGCGGCTGCTCGCGCGAATTCCACAGCACGCGGAACGTGTCGCCGTGCACGAGCACCTTCGGCTGGTCGTTCATGCCGGCGGCCTGGGCGAGCTCCATCTCCCGCCACGTCTTGCCGGCATCGTCGGAGCGCATCGCGCGCAGGTGCGATTCGGTGCCGTCGAATTCCTTCCACGCGATCGCGACGCGCTGGCCCGAGACCGCGAGGTCCGCATGCTCGGCGGTGTCGCCGCCGATGCGGCGCTGTCCCTGGACGCGCCCGTTCAGGAGGCGGCCGTATTGCACGCCCTCGTTGCCCGGCGCGCCGGTGAACCACACGGCGTGCAACGTGCCCGAGTCGTCGCGGGCGATCGAGGGGCCGTGGTGCGGGCAGCCGTCGATCTGCCAGCCGTCGTGCGTGGCGCGCGTGAAGCCGCTCACGATGCCGTCGTCGCCGAGCCGCGCCATCGCGTGGTCGCGCACGCCGCCGTCGAACACGTGCCGCCAGAGAGCGGTCACCGTGCCGTCCGGCTGGGCGGTGAGCGCCACGCGGCAGCATTCGCAGCTGTGCTCGGCCACGCGCCAGTCGCCGCGGAAGCTCGCGCCGTGGTCGGACGACACGGCGTAGTACACCGCCGCGCCGCGATAGCTCTTCGCCGCTTCGCCCTGCGGAATGTCGCGCTTGTCCACCCAGGCGACGAACACCTCGCCCTTCGTGTTCACCGCGAGCGAATCGAAGCGGTGCGTGATCTCCTGCCGGTCGCTGTGCACGACCACCGGTTGCGAGAAGGTCCTGCCGCCATCGAGGGAGCGCGCGAAGCGGATCTCTCCCGTGTACGGCTTCGCCATCGGCCGCGTCCAGGTGACGTAGATCTCGCCCTCGCGGCCGGGCGCCACGCGGGGGCGCGCGTCGCCTTCCGCGCCGACGGCCTCGGGCGCCGCGTTGACCGTGACGGGCTGGGACCACGTCGCGCCGTCGTCCTTCGAGCTGCGCAGGCGCACGTGCGCGCCGTCCTTGTACACCGCCCAGAGCGTGCCCCTGGCGTCGTATGCCGCGCTTGCGCCCAGCTCGGGTCGCGGCGCGTGCACGTGGCCGCCATGGCCGGAGGAGTCCGGCGCCGCGGTGTCGTGGTTCGCCTGCGCCGCGAACGGCAGCGCGAAGGCGAGGGCCAACGTGGCGATGAAGACGGGTCGAATGGTCACCATTGGAATGTCGCTCCTGCGTAATAAGCGCGCGGCAGGCCCGGCGAGAAGACGGGAGTGCTCGAGGAAATCGAGGCGCTGTCGGCGTAACGGCGGTCGGTCAGGTTCGAGATGCTTGCGAAGAGGTCCACGGACTTCGTGAGCGTGTAGTTGCCGCGCACGTTGAAGAGGCTGTGGCCGCCATACTTGGTCGTGTTGGCCGCGTCCATCCAGTACTCGCCGATGTGCACCCACTCACCGGTGAGCCGCGCCTTGGTGACCGGCAGCCACGTGAGGCGCGCGTTGGTGAGCCACTGCGGCGCCGACTCGATCTGATGGCCGGTGAAGTCGCCGCCCGACGTGACCCAGTTCTCGTACTTGTGCCGTGCATACGAAAACGCGCCATCGAACATCAGCGTCTTCATGATCGGCACGTTGAGCCCCAGCTCCACGCCCTTGTGCGACGTGTGGCCGGCGTTCACCGTCTGCGTGAAGTTCGTGGCCGTGTCGCGGAAGGTGAGGATGTCGTCCTTCTTGTCGAGGTCGTAGATCACCGCGTCATAGGTGGCGGTACCGACGTGGCCGCGAAGCCCGAGCTCGGCCTGCACGGCGCGGATGGGCTGGAGCTGGAGCGCGGAGTCGCTGAGCGCCTGGGCCGCCGCCACCGAGGTCGCCGCCGACGGACGGAAGAGCTGGGCTTCCGACGGCACGCGGAAGCCGTGGTTGTACGAGAAGAACACGCTCGTCTCGGGCGTGAGCTCGTACGTCATGCCGAACTTGGGGCTGGTATGGTTGAAGCGCTTCGTCGTGTCGGCGGCCTGGCCGTAGAAGCGCAGGCCGGGGAAGGCGCCGGGCACGCGGATGGGCGTGGGATCGAACTTGTTGTCGAAGTCGTACCAGAGCGAGTCGAAGCGCAGGCCCGCCACGACGCGCAGCTTCTCGACCGGCGAGATCTCGCCGTGCACGTAGGGCGACACTTCGTGGAAGGTCACGTCGTAGTCGTACACCCGCGGCCCGACGGTATAGCTGTCGAAGACGCGCGAAGCGCCCGAGCCCGTCGGGCTCACGTTGAGGCGATCTTCCTCGCGTCCGCCGGGGCTCACGTCCACGTCGAGGCCGCCGATCACGCGCGGGCGCATCGGCCCGCCGTAATCGTGGCGGACCTTGGCGAGCGCGCCATACGAATAGTTCGAGGTCTTCGCCACCGTGGGATCGGAGTTGAGCGTGAACGAGGCGAGCAGCTTCATGCTGTCGTCGCGCACGTACGGGGTCACGGAGACCAGCGTTCCGCCGAACTCGCGCTCCCACGCCGAGTAAAGGCGCAGCGCCTCGACCTTGCGGAAGGCGATCGGCAGGTAGTTCTTCGTCGGGTGGTTGCGGTAGTCGTCCTCGACCAGCGGCGAGTTGGCGCCGGTCTGCTGGTCGATGTGCGAGTACGACAGCACGCTGCGCACGTTGATGTTGTTGTCGCCGTTGTGGTCCCAGCGTGCGCCCGCGCTGTAGCGATCGTAGGCCGTGGCGTCGCGCCATCCGTCGGTGTGCGTGATGTTGCCGTCGGCGCGCCAGCCGTCGTGGGGCAGCGAGTCGCCGCCGCCGAAAATGAGGCGCCGCCAGCCGAAGCTGCCGAAGTCGGGCGCCACGTACGCCTCGCGGCGAACGGGCGGCGTGCGCGTGAGCACGTTCACGATGCCGCCGATGGCGTCGGAGCCGTAAAGGGCCGTGCCGGGTCCGCGGATCACTTCGATGCCGCCCGCGGCCGGGATGTCGATCTCGTAGAGCCCGTTGTGGTTGAAGAAGCCGGTCGAGCGGATGGGCACGCCGTCTTCGAGATAAAGGTAGACGGGGTTGGTGGTGAACGGCTGGCGGATGGCGGTGGTGTGGCCTTCACCGTTGGTCACCGCGACGGCGACGCCCGGGATCTGGCTCATGATCTGCGCCGGGTGCGTCGGGCGATCCTGGCGGATGGTCTCTTCGTCGATGGTGCCGATGGATTCCGGCGTCTCCGTCAGCAGCTCCTTCTCGCGCGTGCCGGTGACCACGATCTGCTTGAGTGTATGGAAGGCCACGGTCTCTTCCGCGAGCGCGGCGCCGGGCCCGGCGAGCGTGGCGGCGCACGCGCAGGCGTACGCAGCCACCCCGATGGGGTGGTTCTTCTTCATTGCTAAGCTCCCAGGACAACCTGTAGTTGTTGTGCCGTGCGCGTGCGCGCGGCCATGCCGCTCCCTCCGTGGGGCGGGTACTGCGCTACTGCGCGATTACAGGGTCGGGGATGGTGGTGCGCGGGAAGGCGGGAGGACGACGTCGATGCCGGCAGGCACCGGCGCGAAATAAGCATCGTCGACGACGGTGAGCGCGGTGAAGACCGGCACCGGCGCGGTGGGCGGCGTGAAGTGCGCGCCGAAGAACGCGATGATGCAGAGCGGGCAATGGAAGTGCCCTTCATGGCCCGGCGCGGACTCGTCCATCGGCGACTGGTCCGCGCCGACCTGCATGCCTGCCTGGTGGCAGAGCGGCACCGGCTCGGACATCGCCAGCGCGTGCGCCGCGGAGACAAGCGGCCACATCGACGTCCAGAGGACGCCGAGCAGGGCGAGCAACGCGAATTGGCGGCGGGTGCGCATGTCCGGAATGTTAGCCCGGCGTTCGCGCCGGTGGCAGCCGCGCGGCGTGGCATATCGTCGCACCATGACGCATTTCGCGGGAATGCGCCGGCTTAGGGTCTAGAATGCGATCCCATGACGCGCTGCATGAGACGGATCATTGCCTGCTTCGCCCTCTTCGCGGTGGCGTGGGTGGCGCTTTTGCCGCTGGTCTCGTCGGCTCACGCGCTCGTGGCGGACGACCCGTCGCTGCCGCCGTGCCACCAGTCCGCGTTGCTTTCGGGTGTTCATACACCTGCCTCCGCGGACCCGGCGGCACCCGGCTCGCCCTGCGCGCACTGCGCGTTCTGCATCGCCGCCATATTCATCCTGCCCTCGCCGCCCGCACCCGTGGCGCTCGTGGTGCCCGCGCCCCTGGATGTCGCGTCGGGACCTCGTCCCGCGGTGCATCCGGCGGACCTGGCCACCCGCTTGCCCGACCCGCGCGGGCCACCACCGCCGCTCGCCTGATCCAGGGACGCAGCCGGGGGACGACCCACCGGGACGCGGCCCTCCGCGCGTCCTCGTCGTCTTTCAACTGAAACACCTGGAGTTCGCCATGAAACGATCGCTATCGATCGTGTTGTGTGCCCTTGCGTGCGGCGTCGCCCACGACGCCTGCGCGCACGGATTCGCCGGCAAGCGCTTCTTCCCCGCCACCATCGCCACCGAGGACCCCTTCGTGGCCGATGAGCTGTCCCTGCCCACCTATTCGTATCGCAAGTTCGACGGGAGCGACGAGGAGCCCGGCACGACCGAGAGTGCGACATCGATCGACTACACCAAGCGCATCACCGAAAACTTCGGCGTGGGCTTCGGCGCCACGTACCTGCACCACAAGGACGAGGACGGCACCACGCACAAGGGCTTCGACAACCTCGCCGCGAACGTGAAGTACCAGTTCTACAGGAACGATGCGAGCGAGACGATCTTCTCGGCCGGCATCGACTGGGACATCGGCAACAGCGGTGCCAAGAGCATCGGCGCGGAAACCTTCAGCACCATCACGCCGGCGATCTTCTTCGGCAAGGGCTTCGGCGACCTGCCGGAGGATGCGCGCATGCTGCGCCCCTTCGCGCTGACCGGTTCGCTCGGCTACGCATTCCCCAGCCGCACGCAGAGCACCACGACGGATGCCGAGGGCAATGATGTCGTCGAGCGCCATCCCGATTCGGTGCACCTTGGCCTCGCGCTCGAATACAGCCTGCCGTACCTGCAGTCGTTCGTGAAGGACACCGGGCTCGCCGAGCCGTGGAACAGGATGGTGCCGCTGGTCGAGCTCAATCTCGAGAAACCCGTGAACCGCGGCGGCGGTCCCACGATCGGCACGGTGAATCCGGGCGTCATCTGGGCGAGCCGCTTCATGCAGCTCGGCCTCGAAGCCGTGATCCCGGTGAACTCGCGCTCGGGCGGGCATACCGGCGTACTGTTGCAGGTGCACTTCTTCATGGACGATCTCTTTCCCAACGGCGCCGGCGCGCCGCTCTTCCGATGAGCCGGCTCATGCGCAGGATCGCGGCCCTCGCCCTGCCGCTGGTACTCGCGATGGCCGGCGAGGCGTCGGCACACGCTTTCCTCGAGCGCGCCACACCGCGCGTTGGCGGGACGGTGCAGAGCACACCCGAGCGGGTGTCGTTGCGATTCTCCGAGCCGCTCGAGCCTGCCTTCAGCTGGGTCAAGGTGCTGGATGCCGACGGCAAGCAGGTCGATCGCGGCGACAAGCAGGTCAACCGCGCCGAGCCCATGGTGATCCAGGTGTCCGTGCCGAAGCTCGCGGCCGGAAGGTATCGCGTGGCCTGGAGGGCCGTTTCCGTGGACACGCACGTGACGGAGGGCGACTTCACTTTCGAGGTCAAGCCCTAGAGGCGCCGTGGAAACGACGCTTGCGATCGCTCGCGCCGTGAACATGGGCGCGACATTGCTTGCGTTCGGCCAGCTCGCCTTCGTGCAGTTCGTGTCGCCGGGCCGCGTGCTGCCGCCGCGATTCCTCGCCGTCATGGCATGGAGCCTCGCCGCGACGCTTGCGAGCGCCCTCGCGTGGCTCGCGCTCGAGGCGCTGAACATGAGCGGGTTGCCGTTCCCCGACGCGCTCGCGCCCGCCATCGTCGGGACCGTCCTCGCGCAGACGCTCTTCGGAAAGCTGTGGATGGCACGCGCGGCGTGCCTCGCGGTGCTCGCCGTATCGGTGGTATTCATGCGGCATCGCGGCGCCTCGCGCCTCGCGCTCGTCTCGGCGGCATTGCTGCTGCTCGGGCTCGCGGGCATGGGCCACGCTGCGGCCGGCCGCGGCAGCGAAGTCGTCGCGCGCCTCGGCGCCGATTGCCTGCATCTCATCGCTGCCGGTGCATGGCTCGGGTCGTTGCCCCCGCTGATCGTCGTCATCGGCAAAGCGATGAGGCAAAGCGATGCATCCGCGTACGACGCGGCGCGGGGAGCGACGCAACGCTTCGCGGCACTGGGCGTGGCGAGCGTCGGCGCGCTGCTGCTGACGGGCATTGCCGGCAGCTTCTTCGCGCTGCACGACCTCGCGGCGCTTTACGAGTCGGATTACGGCAAGCTGCTTCTCGCCAAGGTGGCACTCTTCGTCGTGATGCTGGCGCTCGCCGCGGTCAACCGCTTCGTGCTCACGCCGCGGCTCGACGCGCAGCACGTGCGGCCGTCACTCGTTGCGCTACGACGCAACGCCCTGGCCGAGCTCCTGCTCGGTCTCGGGGTGGTCTGCATCGTCGCGAAGCTCGGCATCACGATGCCGGACAACGCACCCGAGCACCATCATCATCATCACGAGTCGGCCGCCGTTCCTGCTCCGCAGGTGTAAGCTTTCGCGCTTGATGCGTTCCCCCCGCTCGGCTGCGACCGCTGTCCTGCTCGCGCTGGTGCTCGTCCTGGGCCAGCACGCGGGGCTGTTGCACGGCCTTTCCCATGCCGCCGAGCAGATGTCGTCCAAGGGCGCACCTGCCAAGGTGGCGTGCGACCAGTGCTTCGCCTGCTCGCAGCTCTCGGGCGGGGTGGCGCCGTCGGTGCATGCGTTGCCACTCGACGATGTCGAGGCCGGGGCGCCCGCACCCGCCGGACATGCGGTCCGGCTTCCCGACGCGATCGTCTTCTTCCTCTCGCGCGCCCCACCCGTCCTTTCCTGACGCGACGTGCCTGCGCGGTCCCCCGGCCGCGCCATCCCGCATTCGCCGGAAGGAAAACCATGTCGAGACTCATTGCGAGCGCCGTGATGCTCGCACTGCTTCATCCATGCGCCGCCTCGGCGGCCACCGATTCGGAGCTGGAGGAGATCCGTGCGCAGATCCGCGAGCTCAGGTCGAGCTACGAGGCGCGCATCCAGGCGCTCGAGCAGCGCCTGAAGGACGCCGAAGCACGCGCCGCCGCCACTCCCGCCACTCCCTCTGCGCCGCCGGTCGCGGCATCGGCCCCGCCGCCCGTCGTACCTCCACCGGCGGGCGGCGCGCAATCCTCCGGCCTCGCCGCATTCAACCCGGCGATCTCCGCGATCCTCGCCGGCAGCTACAACAACTTCTCGCTGGACCCGCAGCAATACCGGCTCTCGGGCTTCCTCACGCCCGATGGCGTGGGACCTGGCAGGCGCGGCTTCTCGCTCGGCGAGTCGGAGCTCACGTTCGCCGCCAACGTCGACCACAAGTTCGCCGGCGTGCTCACGTTTTCGGTTTCTCCGGAGGACACGGTGGAAGTCGAGGAAGCCTTCGGAACCTTCAACGGCGCGCCCTATGGCGTGGTGCCGAAGTTCGGCCGTTTCCTGTCCGCGGCGGGCTACCTCAACGAGCAGCATGCGCACACCTGGGATTTCGCCGACACGCCGCTTGCCTACCAGGCGTTCCTCGGCGGCCAGTACCGCACCGACGGCGTGCAGCTTCGCTGGGTCGCGCCGACCGACCACTACATCGAGCTCGGCGGCGAGCTGGGCAGCGGCGATACCTTCCCCGGAGCACCGCGCAACCACAACGGCGCGGGCGCTGGTCTGCTCTTCGCGCGCACCGGAGGTGACATCGGCGAGAGCCACAACTGGCTCGCGGGCCTGAGCTACCTCGATACGCGTGCGGATGCGCGCAGCACGAGTGCGATCGGCATCGATGGCGATACCGGCAATGCGAGCTTCACCGGCCACAGCCATACGGCCGGCGCGCAATTCGTATGGAAGTGGGCGCCGAACGGCAACCCGCTGGTCCACAACTTCAAGCTGCAGGCGGAGTATTTCTGGCGGCGCGAGAGCGGCGAGCTCGCGTTCCTGCCGCAGGGATCGCTCGCGCTGGCAGCCACCGCGCCTTATTCGTCGCGCCAATCCGGCGGCTACGTGCAGGGCGTCTACCAGTTCATGCCGCTGTGGCGCGCGGGCCTGCGCTATGACCGGCTCGATCCGGGACATGTGGATTCCGTGGTCCTCGCGCCGACATCGTTCGATCCCGAGCGGGCGACCGCGATGATCGACTGGACTCCGTCGGAGTTCAGCCGGCTGCGCCTGCAGCTCGCGCACGCGAAGCTCGCCAACGGGCTCACCGACAACGAATGGTTCCTGCAATACATCCTCAGCCTCGGCGCGCACGGGGCGCACAAATACTAGGAAGACCCATGGCCTTCACGTCACGTCTCGTCGCTACGCTCGCGCTGCTGCTCGCCGCGGGCGCGGCCCATGCCCTCAGCATCTTCGCCACCGTCCCCGAGTGGGGCGCGCTCGCCCAGGAGCTCGGCGGCGACAAGGTCAAGGTCTACGTCGCGACGACCGCGCTGCAGGATCCGCACCGCATCGAGGCGCGGCCCAGCCTCATCGCCCGCGCACGCTCCGCGGACCTGGTGGTCGCCACCGGTGCCGAGCTCGAGGTGGGATGGCTGCCGCTCGTCCTGCAGCAGGTCGGCAAGCCGGCGAGCGGCGCGGGCTACTTCGAGGCGACCTCGGCCGTGCCGCTGCTGGACAAGCCGGCGCACTTCGACCGCGCCGAAGGCGACGTGCACCCGTTCGGCGATCCGCACATCCAGACCGACCCGCGCAACATCGCGCGCGTCGCGACGGCGCTCGCGCAGCGCATGGGCGAGGTCGATCGCGCCAATGCCGCGTTCTATGCCCAGCGCGAGAAGGACTTCGCCGCGCGCTGGAATGCCGCGATCGCGAAATGGGAGCAGCAGGCCGCACCGCTGAAAGGCGTTTCAGTGGTGGTGCAGCACAAGGGGTTCACCTACCTCGAGCACTGGCTCGGCCTGCGCGAGGCCGCCTCGCTCGAGCCCAAGCCCGGCATCGAGCCCACCGCCGCGCACCTCGCGGAAGTGCTCGCGCAGCTGGGCAGGGAGCCGGTGAAGATGGTGCTGCGCGCCGCCTACCAGAGCGACCAGGCGTCGCTCTGGCTCGCGGAGCGGGCCCACATGAAGGCCGTGATGCTGCCCTTCACCGTGGGCGGCACGCCTGCCGCGAAGGATCTCTTCGGGCTCTTCGACGACACGGTGCAGCGCCTGCTGCAGGCCGCCCGATGAACGCGATCGAGCTGTCGATCTTCTGGCCTGCGGTGGTCGCGGGGCTGCTCGTGAGTGCCACGCACGTGCCGCTCGGGATGCAGGTGCTGGCACGCGGGATCGTCTTCATCGACCTCGCCATCGCGCAGATCGCGGGCTGCGGCGTGCTGCTCGCCGACCGCTTCGGCTTCGAGCACGAGGGGCCCGCGGTGCAAATCGCGGCGTTCAGTGCCGCGCTCGCGGGCGGCCTGCTGCTCACCTTCACCGAGCGCATCTGGCCCGACGTGCAGGAGGCGGTGATCGGCGTGGTGTTCGTGCTCGGCGCCACTGCGAGCCTGATGCTGCTCGCAAGCAACCCGCACGGCAGCGAGCACCTGCGCGACCTCCTCGTGGGACAGATCCTGTGGGCGCAGCCCACGCGCCTGCTGTGGGCGGGCTCCGTGTACATCGCCGTGCTGATCGCCTGGTTCGGCTTCCGCGAGCCCATCGGCGTTGCGGGCTTCTACGTCTGCTTCGCGCTCGTGGTGACGGTGTCGGTGCAGCTCGTGGGACTCTACCTCGTGTTCGCCACGCTCATCGTGCCGCCGCTCGCCACGCGCCGCATGCGCCGATGGCGGCTCGCGGCCTCATGGGTCATCGCGGCGCTGGGCTACATCGCCGGACTGCTCGTCTCCACGGCGACGGACCTGCCGACGGGCGCGGTCATCGTGTGGACGCTGGTCGTCGCAGGATTGGCTTGGTATCCCTTCACGCAGCGCTTCGGCGCGCGCATGCACGCGGGGAGCGAGCCGGGCGGCGGCTAAAATAGCTCCTTTCAGCCGAGCTGCCGCCTCATGCCCGTCATCACCGACAAGAAGGCCTTCGAGAAGGCCATCCCCATCCTCGCCACCGACCGCAAGCGCCTGCCGAAGCTGATGGAGGCGCTGTCGCCGGCCGAGCGTCGCTGGGCGCAGGCAGCCGCCTTCGAGGGTGCGCCGAACAGCTTCTGCGCGCTGGCCGATGCGAAGGGCAACATCGCACGCGTGCTCGCGGGGGTCTCGTCCGCCGACGATCCCTGGGGCCTCGCGGCACTGCCCATGAAGCTTCCGATGGGCCGCTACGAGATCGGCAAGGGCGCGGTGAACGTGTCGCCGCAGGACGCCGCGTTCGCGTGGGACCTGGGCTCGTACCAGTTCACGCGCTACAAGAAGGCGAAGCGCACGCCCTCCGAGCTGCAGGTGGAGCTGTCGGGCCGCGTGGTCGAATCGCTGCAGCTCGCGGAAGCCGTGCGCCTCGTGCGCGACCTCATCAACACGCCCACCGAGGACCTCGGCCCCGCGGAGCTGTCCGACGTCGCACGCGAGCAGGCGGAGCTCTTCGGCGGCGAGTTCCAGGAGTGGGTGGGCGACGATCTCCTCGCGCAGAATTTTCCCGCGATCCATGCGGTGGGACGCGCGGCATCGCGGCCGCCGCGGCTGGTCGAGATCCGCTGGGGGAATCCGAAGAACCCGCGGCTCGCGATCGTCGGCAAGGGCGTGTGCTTCGACTCGGGCGGGCTCGACATCAAGGGCGCCGAGGGCATGCGCCTCATGAAGAAGGACATGGGGGGTGCGGCGCACGCCATCGCACTCGCGCGCCTCGTGATGCAGCGCAAGCTTCCGTACCGCCTGCACCTGCTCGTGCCCGCGGTGGAGAACGCGATCGCCGGAAACGCGTATCGGCCGGGCGACGTGGTCCGTACGCGCGCGGGCCACACGGTAGAGGTGGGCAACACCGATGCCGAGGGGCGAGTGATCCTGTGCGATGCGCTCGCCTACGCGGTCGAACGCAAGCCGAAGACGATCATCGACTTCGCGACGCTCACGGGTGCGGCGCGCGTGGCGCTCGGCCCGGAGCTGCCGGTGCTCTTCGCCAACGACGAGAAGCTCGCGCAGCGCCTGCTCGAGGCGGCCGACGCCACCTCCGACCCCATGTGGCGCCTGCCGCTCTGGCGCAACTACCGCCGCCTCTTCGACAGCGACGTGGCCGACTTCAACAACTCCGGCCGCGGCGGTTTCGCAGGTGCCATCGTCGCCGCACTCTTCCTCGACTACTTCGTGCCCGACGACATCGCCTGGGCGCACTTCGACGTCTTCTCGTGGAACGACGTCTCGCGGCCCGGGCGTCCGACGGGCGGTGAAGCGCAGGGGCTGCGCGCGGTGCTGGCAGCGCTGGGGTAGACACGACGGTGCTGAAAAGGGCGTTCATCGCGCTCGCGGCGATCGCGCTGCTGGTCGCGGGCGCGGCCTTCCTCGCCTTCAACTATCTCGATGTCGCCGTCAAGTGGGCGTTCGAGCATTACGGGCCGGACGTGACGGGGGTCGCGGTGAAGGTGCGCGAGGTGCAGATCTCCGCGCGCAACGGGCGGGGCAGCGTGCGCTCGCTCGAGCTCGCGAATCCCTCGGGCTTCAGCACGGCGCAGGCGCTGCGGTTCGGCGAGATCCGGCTCGCGATCGACCCGTCCACGGTCGCGCAGCCGGTCGTGGTGATCCACGAGATCTCGGTCCAGGATGCGTCGATCCTCTACGAGCGCGGCAACAGCGCGACCAACCTCGAGACGATCCAGAAGAACATCGCCGCGTACGTGAAGCGCGCGAGCACGGACGATGCGAAGTCCGGCGCGCCGGGCAAGTCGCAGAAGCGCCGCTTCATCGTCGAGCGGCTGACGGTCCGCGGCGTGAAGGTCACGATGACCAATCCCGCGCTCGCCGGCCAGGGCATCAGCTTCGACCTGCCCGACATCGCGCTGCACGACGTCGGCCGTCGCCAGGGCGGTCTCACCGCGAGCGAGGTGGCGGACGTTGTCGCGAGCGCGCTCATGCAGCGCATCGCGCAGAAGGTGCTGGGCAGCATGGAGCTGCTGCGCAAGGGCGGGATCGAGGGCGCGATCGACGCGCTGAAGGGGATCTTCCGGTAGTCGTTCCCGCTGGAACCGCGGTCATTCCCGCTCAGGCGCGAATCCAATCACCCAAATGGGGCCTCCGCCTTCGCGGCGGCCACAGCCACACGTTTTTCGCTGCCTGGATGCCGTTTTGTCGCTGGCTTACGACACACGCGTCGGCGGAACTCTTGCGCCATCCAGGGTGTCGATTGTCCGGAGCGGCGGCATTTCGACCGCGCAATTCAGGGAAAACCATGATTCCGATAAAACGCTGTGTGGCCGCGGCGCTGTGCTCGCTGGGCTTCGCGTTACCGGCTTCGGCCACCACCTATTCCGTCGATTTCACCGACCTGTGGTTCATCCCGTCCGAAAGCGGCTGGGGCATCAACCTCATCCAGCAGTCGGACACCATGTTCGCCACGCTCTTCGTGTACGGGGCGGATACGCAGCCGCACTGGTTCGTGGCTTCCGCCCTGAAGGGCAGCAACGGCAACACGTTCACGGGCCAGCTCTTCGAGACCAACGGTCCCGTGTTCACGGCACCCTTCAACCCGGGTGCCTTCAGCATCCGGCCCGTGGGCACGATGACGCTCTCGTTCACGAGCGTGAGCACCGCCACGCTGGTCTACACCGTCAACGGCCAGAGCGTGACCAAGTCGATCCAGCGGCAGTCCTTCACCGCCGAGAACCTGAGCGGCTCCTACCTGGGCGGCCTCACGGCCACCGGCAGCGGGTGCGGCAATGGCGCCACCAACGGCCCGGTGCTCATTTTCGATACGCTCACCGTCACCCATACCGGCGGCAACGTCGCGGCGCGCGTGGACTTCTTCACCGCCTCTGCGTCGGGCGCGCCCCAACCCGCCGTGTGCAACTTCAACGGCGCGTACTCGCAGACGGGCCGCCTCGGCAGTGTTTCCGGCGGCTTCAACTGCAGCTTCAACGGCGTCGCGGGCAACGTCGGCACCTTCACCATCTCGCAGATCAACGCGCAGGTGAACGGCTTCACCGGCGCCTTCCAGGGCAGCGACCAGTTCTGCAGCAGCTACAGCGGGTTCTTCGGCGGCGTGCGCGACGTGCCGCACTGAGCGTGCGCGGCACCGCAGCGACGTGCGATCGCGGCCCTTCGGGGCCGCGATTTTTCGCGGGATCGGGCCTGCACCCGACGCTCCCCGGTAAAATGCGTCGCAGTCGAAACTTCCCCCCGGAGACCGCATGACCGCCATCGTCGAAGTCGTCGCCCGCGAGATCCTCGATTCGCGCGGCAATCCCACGGTCGAGGCCGATGTGCTGGTGGAATCGGGCGCCATGGGCCGTGCCGCGGTGCCTTCCGGTGCCTCCACCGGCTCGCGCGAGGCGATCGAGCTGCGCGATGGCGATCCGCAGCGTTACTTCGGCAAGGGCGTGCAGAAGGCGGTCGACCACGTGAATACCGAGATCTGCGAGGCCGTCCTCGGGCTCGACGTCTCCGAGCAGGCGCACATCGACCGCGTGCTGATCGACCTCGACGGCACCGACAACAAGTCGCGCCTGGGGGCGAACGCCATCCTTGCCGTGTCGGTCGCCTGCGCGAAGGCGGCCGCGGAGGAATCGGGCCTGTCGCTCTACCGCTACTTCGGGGGCAGCGCGCCGCGCCGCATGCCGGTGCCGATGATGAACGTGATCAACGGCGGGGCGCACGCGAACAACTCGCTCGACATGCAGGAGTTCATGATCCTGCCCGCGGGCCTTCCCACGTTCCGGGACGCGCTGCGCTGCGGCGTGGAGGTGTTCCAGACGCTCAAGAAGATGCTCGATCGCGAGGGGCTTTCGACCACGGTCGGCGACGAGGGCGGCTTCGCGCCGAGCCTTCCCAACAACGAGGCCGCGATCCAGTGGATCCTGCGCGCCATCGAGGAGGCGGGCTACCTCGCGGGCTCGGATGTCCTCATCGGCCTCGACTGCGCCGCGAGCGAGTTCCACAAGGACGGCAAGTACCGCTTCGAGGCGGAGAACCTCTCGTACAGCTCGCAGCAGCTCGTGGACCTGCTCTCCACGTGGTGCGACAAGTACCCGATCGTCACCATCGAGGACGGCATGGCCGAGCAGGACTGGGACGGCTGGGAGCTGCTCACGCAGCGCCTCGGCAAGCAGGTGCAGCTCGTGGGCGACGATGTGTTCGTGACCAACACGAAGATCCTCTCCGAGGGCATCAAGCGCGGCATCGCCAACTCGATCCTCATCAAGATCAACCAGATCGGCACGCTGTCGGAGACTTTCGAGGCCATCGAGATGGCCAAGCGCGCGGGATACACCGCGGTGATCTCGCACCGCTCCGGCGAGACGGAGGATTCCACCATCGCCGACATCGCGGTCGGCACCAACGCGATGCAGATCAAGACCGGGTCGCTGTCGCGCTCGGACCGCACGGCCAAGTACAACCAGCTCCTGCGCATCGAGGAGGAGCTGGGGGAGGGCGCTTCTTATGCGGGGCGGGATGCTTTCTACCAGCTGCGCTGACCGCGCGCGTCGTCGCCGCGGGCGTCGCGGTTGCGATGCTGATCGTCGCCCCGGGCGTCGCGGTTGCGACGATGGCCCGGGGCCCAATCGTCCGACGATGACGTGAAGATCCTCGCCGCCATCCTTGCCGTGCTGCTCGTCGCAATCCAGTATCCCCTCTGGATCGGCAAGGGCGGCTGGATGCGCGTGCGGGAGCTCGACCGCCAGGTCGTGGCACAGCACGAAGCCAACGCCAGGCTGCGCGCGCGCAACGACGCGCTCGAAGCCGACGTCCGCGACCTCAAGCAGGGCCTCGATGCAGTGGAAGAACGCGCCCGCTTCGAGCTCGGCATGATCAAGAAGGACGAGGTCTTCTACCAGCTCGTCGTGCCGAAAAATAAATAGGGACGTACCCCATTTCCCGCGTAGCGGAACGCCGTTCTTCCAGAAGATAAATCGGGACGCACCCGATTTCCCGAATAGCGGGACGCCGTTCCTCCAGGCGGGAAATGGGGTACGTCCCGATTTTGGGGTCAGCTGCCGCGGCGGGCGAGCCAGATGCCGGCGAGGACCACCGCGCCGCCGATGAATTGCTGCGCGCCGACGGCCTCGCCGAAGAGCCGCCAGGCGACGAACGCGGCGACCACGGGCTGGATCAGCAGGCTCACCGAGGACAGCGAAGCGGGCAGGTGCGCGAAGGCGTAGGCGATCAGCCCCTGCCCGAGGATCTGCGTGACAAGCGCGAGGCCCACGACGACCAGCCAGCCGTGCGCGGTCGCAGGCAGGAAAGGTTGTGGCGAAAGCAGCGCGACCGGCAGCAGCGCGACCGCGGTGATCGACGTGCTCCACGCCATCAGCCGCACGGTGGCGGCGCCGTCATCGCGCGCCACCTTGATCGCCAGCATGTAACCCGCATAGAACACCGCGGTGAGCGCGCCCAGCGCATCGCCCATGAGGCGCTTGCCGCCGACGCTGAAGTTGGGACCCACCAGCACGAACATGCCGGCGATCGCGACCACCATGCCGACGAGGAACACGCCCGTGACGCGCCGCCGCCACAGCAGCCATCCCGCGAGCGTGACGAAGATCGGTGCCAGGTTGGCGAGCAGCGTGGAATTGGCGACCGACGTCCACACGATCGACCAGTGCCAGACGCCGAGGTCGCCCGCGAAGAAGAGCCCCGCGGCCACGAGGGCGCCCAGGTGCGCACGTTCGGCCGCACGCGCGGCACCCCGCACGCGCAACGCACCGAGCCACAGCAAGGGTGCCGCCAGCGCCGTGCGCCAGAACGCGCTCGCCACCGGGCCGGTCTCCGACAACCGCACGAGGATCGGCGCGAACGCGATCGCGCAGCCGCCCGCGAGCAGGCACAGGAAGGCACCGGCGGGAACGGAAGGCCGCGCAGCGGCGGGAAGGGAGCTCATCGTGGAGCGAATATCATATCGGACCGCGCCCTGCGCCCACCCCCCGCTGCATGCCCGACGCTTTCCTCTCCCAGGTTTTGCTGCTGCTGTTCGTGGTCGATCCCTTCGGCAACGTGCCCGCGGTGAACGCGATGCTGGCGCAGGTCACGCCCGCGCGGCGGCGCCTGGTCGTGCTGCGCGAATGCGCGATCGCCTGGCTGCTGCTGCTCGCCTTCATGGCGTTCGGGCGGCAGATGCTGGCGCTCATGCACCTCACCGCGTCGTCCTTGGCGATCGCGGGCGGTGTTATCCTCTTCATGATCGCGATCCGCATGGTGTTCCCGCAGCCGGGGGGCATCTTCGGATTGCAGCACGAGGGCGAGCCGCTCATCGTGCCGCTGGCCACGCCGCTCATCGCGGGCCCGTCGGCGCTGGCGGCGGTGATGCTCCTCGCCTCCGACGAGCCGCGCAACGTCATGCTGCTCGCGGGCGCGCTCACGGCCACCATGGCCATCGCCACGACCATCCTGCTCGCCGGCGAGAAGATGCAGCACGCGCTGGGCGAGCCCGCGATGCAGGCGATCGAGCGCCTGATGGGCCTGGTCCTCACCGCGCTTGCGGTGGAGATGCTGCTGGGCGGCATCCGGGCCTTCGTGGAGGGACTTCGATGAGCAAGGCATTCACGCGCGAGGACGACGACGCGCCGGAAGACGATTTCGAGGGCGAGGAGCAGAACCCGATCCCGCCGGGCTCGAAGAACTACATGACGCCCGCAGGCTGGCAGCGCATGCGCGACGAGCTCAAGTGGCTGCTCAATACCGAGCGCCCGCAGGTGACCAACGTGGTCTCGTGGGCGGCGAGGAACGGCGACCGCTCCGAGAACGCCGATTACCAGTACGGCAAGAAGCGCCTGCGCGAGATCGACCGCCGCATCCGCTACCTCACCAAGCGCCTCGAAGCCGCGGAAGTGGTCGATCCCGCCACGCGCGAGGACACCGACCAGGTCTTCTTCGGCGCCACCGTCACGTACAGCACCCGCAGCGGCACGGAGCAGACCGTGCGCATCGTGGGCATCGACGAGATGGACCCGTCGCACCACTACGTGAGCTGGATCTCGCCCATCGCGCGTGCCCTCATCAAGGCGCGCGAGGGCGAAACGGTGCCGCTGCGCACGCCCGGCGGCATCGAGGACATCGAGATCCTCGAGGTCCGCTACGAACCCATTCCCATGGCACCCTTCGAGCCGGTTCGCACGGCCTGGACTCCCAATACATGACCCGGAAACTGCTGCAGTCCCTCGCCTGCGCGGCCTTCGCGCTCGCGGCTCCCCTCGCGGCCCACGCGGCGGCCTTCCTCTGGGAAGTCTCGTCGATGACCGGACGCGTCTACCTCTACGGCACGGTGCATGCGGGCAAGCCCGACTGGTACCCGCTGCCGAACGTGGTCGAGAAGGCGCTCGAGGACTCGACCGCGCTCGTGGTGGAGGCGGACATCAGCGACCTCGAGGGGATGCGCAAGGCGCTGCCCGCCAACTACGTGCCGCCGGACACGCTCGCGAACCACGTCGATCCCGCGGCCTACGACCGCTTCCGCAAGCTGCTGCCGCGCTACAAGCTGCCCGAGGCGCAGGTGGTGCAGATGAAGCCCTTCATGGCGGTATCGCTCCTGGTATTCGCGGAGTGGGCACGGCAGGGTTTCCAGCCGGAGCTTTCGGTGGATGCGTACCTCATCCAGAAGGCGCACGAGCAGAAGAAGCCGGTGCGCGAGCTCGAAGGCCTGGAGACGCAGATGCAGCTCATGGACTCGCTCACGGAGGAGGAGGGCAAGCGCATCTTCCAGGGCACCGTCGACGCGCTCGAAAGCGGGCTCACCGGCGAGCAGATCCAGGGCATGGTGAAGGCGTGGCAGGAGGGCGACCCGAAGGAAATGCTCGCCACCGCGCGCCGCTACAACGACAACGTCGCCGGCGCGCGCGAGTTCGAGGAGAAGTTCGTGTGGGACCGCCACGAGGCCATGGTGCAGAAGATCGAGGGCTTCCTGAACCAGGCGCGCGACCGCGATTTCGTCGCGGTGGGCGCGCTCCATCTCGCGGGGCCGCGGGGGCTGGTGGAGATGCTGCGCAAGCGCGGCTACATCGTGCGCCAGCTCGGCACATGAGCGCCCGCACCCCGCGCGAGGGCGGCCGGCTCCTGGTCGACCAGTTGGCGCTGCACGGGGCCGATTGCGCCTTCACCGTGCCGGGCGAGAGCTTCCTTGCCGTGCTCGACGGCTTCCACGAGCTGCGGGAGCGCGTGAAGCTCATCGTGTGCCGGCACGAAGCGTCGGCCGCGAACATGGCCGAGGCCTACGGCAAGCTCACCGGCCGTCCCGGCATCTGCCTCGTCACGCGCGGACCGGGCGCCACGCACGCGGCGGTCGGCGTGCATACGGCCTTCCAGGATTCGACGCCGATGATCCTCTTCGTGGGCGACGTCGGCAGCGACTTCCGCGGCCGCGAGGCGTTCCAGGAGGTCGACTTCGCCGCGATGTTCGGGCCGCTCGCGAAATGGGCGGCACGCATCGACGACGTGGATCGCATCCCGGAGTTCGTCGCGCGCGCCTTCCAGGTCGCCACCTCGGGCCGCAAGGGGCCGGTGGTGCTGGCGCTGCCCGAGGACATGCTGCGCGAGACGAGCGTCGCGCCCGATGCGAAGCCCTACGTCGCGATGGAGCCGCACCCGGGCGCCGACGACATCGAGCGGCTGCGCGCGTTGCTTGCGGGCGCGCGCAATCCTCTCGTGATGCTCGGGGGCACCGGCTGGAACCGCGAGGCCTGCGACGACATCCGCCGCTTCGTCGAGGCGAACGCGCTGCCCTGCACGTGCGCCTTCCGCTTCCAGGACCTGTTCGACAATCGCCATCCCAACTATGTGGGCGACGTAGGCATCGGCATCAACCCGGTGCTCGCCGGGCGCGTGAAGATGGCCGACGTGCTGCTGGTGATCGGCGCGCGTTTGGGCGAGATGACCACCAGCGGCTATTCGCTGGTCGAGCCGCCGGTGCCGCGGCAGAAGCTCGTGCACGTGCACCCGTCGCCGGACGAGGTGGGGCGCGTTTTCCAGCCGGAGCTCGGTATCGTCGCGGCACCCGCGCCGCTCGCGCGCGCCCTCGCGGCGATGGCGCCCATCGAGAGTGCAACGTGGGCGAAAGGCGTCGCGGAAGCGCGCGCCGACTACGAGGCGTGGACCGCGCGGCGCGAGATCCCGGGCCGCGTGCAGATGTGGGAGGTGATGGACTGGATGGACCGCCACCTGCCCGAGGACACGATCTACACCAACGGCGCGGGCAACTTCAGCGTCTGGCTGCATCGCTTCCATCGCTACACGGGACTGCGCACGCAGCTCGCACCCACCTCGGGCGCGATGGGCTACGGCGTGCCCGCGGCGGTCGCGGCGAAGATCGTGCATCCGGACCGCACCGTCGTGTGCCTCGCCGGCGACGGCGATTTCCTCATGAGCGGCGTCGAGCTTGCCACCGCGGTGCAGTACGGGCTCGCGTTCATCACGGTGATCGTGAACAACGGCATGTACGGCACCATCCGCATGCACCAGGAGAAGCACTATCCGGGGCGCGTCTCCGGCACCACGCTGCAGAACCCTCATTTCGCCGCCTTCGCGCGCTCGTTCGGCGCGGTGGGCGAGATCGTCGAGGAGACCAGCCAGTTCGCGCCGGCGATGGAGAAGTGCCTCGCCTCCGGCAAGCCGGCGGTGATCGAGGTGCGCATCGACCCGCAGGCGATCACGCCCGCCACGACGCTGGAGAAGATCCGCGCCGCGGCGCTTGCGACGAAAGGTGAAAAGGCAGTCACCTGACTGTCACAATGGCTGCGTAGACTGCCGCCGGAGCGCCCCATGACAGAACACATCAACAAGCAGTTCGACCAGGACCTCGAGGCCATCCGCTCGCGCATGCTGCAGATGGGCGGCCTCGTGGAGTCCCAGATCCGCGATGCCATCGCGGCCTTCCTCGATGCCGCGTCCGAGCGTGCCGCCAGGGTCATTGCCGGCGACACGAAGGTGAACGAGCTCGAGCTGCAGATCGACAACGAGCTGGGGCAGATCATCGTGCGCCGCCAGCCCGCGGCCTCGGACCTGCGGCTCATCCTCGCCGCGAGCAAGATCGTGACGGACCTCGAGCGCATCGGCGACGAGGCCACGAAGATCGCCCGCATGGCCAGGGACGAGCAGGCGCCCGCCGCCAACCATCACCGCATCGTGCCCTTGCATCACATCTCGGAGGTCGCGATCGGCATGCTGCGCAAGTCGCTCGACGCGTTCGCGCGCCTCGATGCGGCCGCCGCGGCGCGCGTGGCGGCCGAGGATGTCGCCATCGACGAGGAATTCCGCTCGATCATCCGCCAGCTCATCACGTTCATGATGGAGGACCCGCGCACCATCACGGCCTCCCTGCAGGTGGTGTGGGTGGCGAAGGCCTTCGAGCGCATCGGCGACCACGCGAAGAACATCGCCGAGTACGTGATCTACATCGTGAAGGGACGCGACGTGCGCCACATCCCGCTCGCCGAGCTCGAGAAGGAAGCGCTCGGGCGATGACCGCGTCGATCCTCGTGGTCGAGGACGAGCCGGCGATCCAGGAACTGGTCTGCGTGACCCTCACCCGCAACGGGCACGAGGTGCGGCGCGCGGCCAACGCCTCGGAGGCCGAGACCGCCATCGCCGAGGCACTCCCCGACGTGATCCTCCTCGACTGGATGCTGCCCGACGGCAGCGGCCCCGCGCTCACGCGCCGCCTGCGCGGCATTCCGCGCACGCGTGAAGTGCCCGTCATCATGCTCACCGCGCGCGCGAGCGACGACGACAAGGTCGCCGGGCTCGAGGCGGGTGCGGACGATTACGTGACCAAGCCCTTCTCGCCGCGGGAGCTGGAAGCGCGCATCCAGGCGGTGCTGCGGCGGCGCGCGCCGCAGCTTTCGAGCGAGGCGGTCGCGATCGAGGGCCTCGAGCTGAACCCGGCCACGCGCATCGTGAGCGGCAACGGCCTGCAGCTGCGCATGGGCCCCACCGAGTTCGAGCTGCTGCATTTCCTCATGACGCATACGGACCGCGTCTACAGCCGCGCGCAGATCCTGGACCAGGTCTGGGGCGACCATGTCTTCATCGAGGACCGCACCGTGGACGTGCACATCCGGCGGCTGCGCGATGCGATCCGTCCTTCGGCGCACGACGACCTCGTCGAGACCGTGCGCGGCGCGGGCTACCGCTTCCGTTCGTCGCGCTGACCCATGGCGACGTGGATCCTCGCCGCGCTGTGCGGGGTGCTCGCAGCCTTCCTCGCCTACCACCTGCGGCAGCTGCTGAGGCTCATCCGCTGGCTGGAGCGCGGCGACACGCCCGATCCCCCGCGCGCCCGCGGCCTGTGGGACCGGCTGCACGCGGCGATGCATCGCGGGCGGCGCGAGAGCGCACGGCGCGAGGCGGAGCTGGTGCACGCGCTCGCGCGCTGGCGCGACGCGGCGCGGGCGCTGCCCGATGGCGTGGTGCTCCTCGACGGCGACCGCATCGAATGGTGCAACGACATGGCGCGCGTGCACCTCGAGCTGGACCCGGTGCGCGATGCGGGCCTGCCGCTCATGCATCTCGTGCGCATTCCGGAGTTCGTCGATTACCTGCGCGAGGCCCGCTTCGACCGCGCGGTCATCGTGCGCACGGGTGCGGGTGCGTCGGAGCGCGTGCTCTCGATTCGCGTGGTGGTCTACGGGCGCGAGCAGCGGTTGATCCTCACGCGCGACGTGACGCAGCTCGAGCGGGTCGAGCGCATGCGCAGCGAGTTCGTGGCCAACGTGTCGCACGAGCTGCGCACGCCGCTCACGGTCATCGCGGGATTCCTCGAAACCCTCGTCGACGAGCCCGATGCCGCGGCGCGGCAGCGCTACATCGACCTCATGTCGGAGCAGTCGCGGCGCATGCTGCGGCTGGTGGAGGACCTGC
>DATMJE010000054.1:0-8717 GCA_035553995.1 Usitatibacter sp.
CGATCGGCGTGAAGGGCTGCGCATTGAAGGCGGGCCCCGTGGTGCGATAGAGCTCTCCCGAGAACACGCGGGCCGCCTGCTTGCGTCCCGCGGACATCACGAGCCACATCGGCTGGCCCGATGCGTCATAGGTGAACAGCGTGCCGAACACGATGTCGCCCTGCTGGTTCAAATTGATGCCCCAGCCGGATTCCTCGGGATCCCACCACAGCGACGTGTAGTTCTGGAAGGCAGGGAAGCCCTCGTCCATGTGCGTGTACGCGATCTTGAGGTCGCGGCCGCGCGCGTCGTAATAGGTCATGAAGACCGAATCGCCACTGCGCAGCATGGAGGGATGCAGGCCCGCCATGTCGCTGTCGACCGTTCCGACGACGCAGGGCATGTCGCTCGTGGCGTGGCCCGGCAGCGGGCCGCAGACCGCGAAGCGCAGCTCGTCGACCTCGTGGCAGACCGAGCCGTTGCAGCTGCGGATCACGGCCGAGTAGGCGATGCCCGGTATGTGCCCGTTCAGGACCAGCGCGCTGAATTGCCCGGCATCGCCGGTGCGGTCGATGACGCTTACGACCCATTGGGGCGTCGAGGTCCCGCAGGACGTATTGCACGTGGCGAGCTTGAGGGCGCCGTTGTCGGCGTCGTAGTAGCTGATCGAGGGGGCACCCTCGTTCAGGGCGAGCGATATGCGCATGTCCGCGTTGGACGCGAGCTGGTCGACGTTCTGGAATATCCACGAAGCGGAAGGGCTGGCGCAGCTCGCCTTGCAGATGGCCATCTTGAGCCGCCCGTTCGTCGCATCGGCGTAGGCGATCTCCACCTCGGCGGCGAAGTCCCCGCGCATCACGGCGAAGCGGCCGACATCGCCCGCGCTGTCCACGGTGATGATCTTCCAGGTCGGAGTCTCGCTCGAGCATGCCGAGGCGCAGACCGCCAGCTTGAGGTCGCCGTTCGTACGGTCGTAGTAGGAGATCGCAGTGCTGTCACCGACGCTTCCGAGGCTCGGATAGAGCCCGGTGTCGCCGCTGCCCCGGTCGACGATGGAGATCACCCAGAAGGGTGAGGCCGTCGTGCATGCCGCCGTGCACGTCGCGAGCTTGAGCGCCCCGAGAGTGGCGTCGTAGTACGCGATCCGGGGAACGGCGCCGCCGGCAACGGCCGAATGCCGGCCCACGTCGCCTGCCCTATCGACGATGCTCGTGGTCCATGTGGCATTCGCGCGGTCGCAAAGCGCTGTGCAGGCGCCGAACTTGAGGTCGCCGCTGTCGGCGTCGTAATAGCTCGCGACCACGCCGCCGCCGATCGTCCCGTCGATCGACGAGAATTGGCCCACGTTTCCGGGCCCGTCGATCAGCGTGAGGTTCGGCTCGGCCGCGGCGCCGAGGGCCGCGAACAGGAATGCAAGAAAGCAGCGACGAATCATGGAGGCCTCCGCCGCATTGGACGCGGCGGCGCAAGCCCCGTTCGACGGGCTTGCCTAGGCCGCTTGGCGTCCCAGGCCCACCGCGGGTTGCCCCAGCTTGAGGAGCCTCTCGGCGTTGCCGTGAAAGATTTTCCCGAGGTCCGCCTGTGGAAGCCCCAGCGACTCGATCACCCTGATGGTCTCGCGCACGTACATCGGGCCCTTCTCGGGATCGAACGGCGCGTCCGAGGCGAACACGGTCTTGTCCACGCCGAAGAACTCGAGCCCGCACACCGTGGCCGCGCGCGAGCCGAACACGGCGGTATCCGCGTAGAACATCTTGAAGTAGTCGAAGGGCCGCTTCCTGAACTTGAGCGCGGCCTTGTCGAATCCCGAGGTCCGCGCGCCGAGCTGGTCGAGGCCGGGACCGATGCGTCCCTCGAAGAACGGGATCATCGCGCCGTAGTGGTGGGCGATGATCTTGAGGTCCGGATGCCTGTCGAGAAGGCCCGAGAACGCGATGCGGGCCATCGCGACGCTCGTCTCGTACGGCCAGCCGAACGCCCACCACAGCTCGTATTGCGATTTCTTCTCGGTGAGGTAATCGGGGAAATCGGCACCCCGCGCCGGATGCAGGAAGATGGGCAGGTCGTACGCGGCCATCGTGTCGAAGATGGGTTCGAACTCCGGCAGGTCGAGCGGCTTGCCGCCGATGTTGGAGAAGATTTGCACGCCGCGCGCGCCGAGGTCGCGGACAGTGCGGTGGATCTCGGCCACGCAGGATTCCGGGTTGTTCAGCGCGAGCGACGCGATGAACGTCGGGAAGCGATCGGGGTGCTGCGCGCACAGCTCCGCCATGCCGTCGTTGCAGATGCGTGCCAGCTCGGGGCTGGCATCGGGTCCCGCGAGCGCCTCGATGGGCGGCATGCCGGCCGACAGGACCTGCACGTAATCGGGGAAGCGGTCCATGACGCGGAAGCGCTCCTCCAGGTCGTAGAGCATCGGCACCTCGCGCATGCGTTTGCCGATGTCCTTATAATCGCCGATGCGCTCGAAGAACTTCGCGGGCATCACGTGGTTGAAGATGTCGATTTTCCTCATGGCGGAACCCTGTTTTGCAGCCGGTTTCATTATTGCATCGCCGGGGAAAGTGTCGCGAAAGCTCCATGAAGTCTCCACGATTCCACGCTAGATTGGCATCCGCCGCCCCCGAGCGGCCCATCCGGAAAGAAAACCCATGAAATGGCTCCTCGCTTTGCTCGCCGCGGCATTCCTCGTGGCGGGCTGCAACAAAGGCGGCACCAACCAGAATTCCACGGACCTGCGTGCGCTCAACGTCGTGGTCGACGCAGAGCCGCTCGATGTCCTCGTCGACAACGATGTCAAGTTCGCCGCGGTGGCCTCGGGCGCCACCACCGACTTCACCAATTTCGATTCCGGTACCCGCGCGGTCGTGATCCGTTCGTCGACCACGCTGGCGACGCTGTCGACCACCCAGATCAACTTCCCGAGTGATTCGCGCGGCACCCTGGTGATCTTCGGCAAGCGCGCGGCCCTGGGCGTGACGCTGCTCACCAACGACACCATCACCCCGGGCTCGGGGAATGCCCGCGTGAGCTTCGTCGGCCTGGCTCCCGACGCAGGCTCCGTGGATTTCTACCTCGTCACGGGCAACACCCTCGCGGGCGCGACGCCCACGGTGGCCGCCGTGGGCGTGGGTATCGCCACGCCGGCGGTCGAGGTTCCCGGCAAGAGCTACAACATCATCGTCACCACCGCCGGCACGCAGGACATCATCTTCCAGACCGCTGCGCCGCAGAACATCGCCGCCGGGTCGACGTTCACCATCGGCGTCGTTCCGTCGCTGAGTGGCAAGCTGGTGAACGGCCTGATCATCAACCAGGGCGCGGGCACCGTGAGCCCGCTCGCCAACCCGATCGCCCGCGTGAAGGCGGCGAACGGCATCCCGGGTGACACGACGCTCAACTTCAAGTCCGATGGCACGGTGCTGCTCACGGCGGTGCCGTTCACGGGAGTTTCCTCCTACGTGAACACCGCCGCGGGCTCGCACGCGCTGCAGATCGAAGCGTCCAACGTCCCGGGCACGAACATCGCGTCGATCACCAAGACGCTGGACCCGGCGCGGGATTTCACCATCCTCGCCATGGGCACGATCGCCGCGCCGACGCTGTCCGTGCTCGCCGACGACAACACCACGCCGTCGACCGGGAATTCGCGCCTGCGCTTCGTGAACGCGATTACCGGACTCAACGTGGATGTGCTGGTGAACTTCGCGAGCCAGGCGACCAACATCGCACCGGGCACCGCGTCGCAGTACTTCACCATCGCCTCCGGCACGAACTACACGATCACCTTCACCACGCCGGGCGGGGTAAACGTGGTCGCGACCATCAGCGGTGCGGAGCTGGATTCGGGCTTCGTGTACTCGGCGTACGTCTTCGGCACGCCGACCGCCGCCAGGGCGATCCTCGTTCGCGATCGCTGAGCTTCGATGAGGGCGGGGGACGCGCGCCGTCCCCCGCGCTGAGCCGGATGGCGCGCTGGCGGAGAATGCCCGCTCGCCACCCGGGAGGTTCCACATGGGCGAAGCAGGTGAACTCGCATTCGGCGCGCCGGGCATCGAGCCGCGCTGGACGTCGAGCTCCAAGGAAGGCGTGGGCACGGCGTGGTCCGACGCGAGCCGTGTCTGGTTCACGCTTTCGCACGGCATCCTGAACGAGGTCTACTACCCGACGGTCGACCGGCCGCAGATCCGCGACCTGGAGTTCCTCGTGACCGATGGCGAGACCTTCTTCCACGAGGAGAAGCGCGACCTCGCGAGCGACATCGAGACGCTGGAGCACGGCGCGCTCGGCTACCGCGTCACCACGCGCGACCCGCTCGGCCGTTATGTCATCGTGAAGGAAGTCATCGCCGATCCGTGGCGCGCCTGCGTGCTGGTGGATACGCGCCTCGAGTGCGATGCCGCATGGCGCGAGCGCCTGCGCATCTACGTGCTCCTCTCGCCGCACCTCGAGGTGGGCGGCCGCAACAACTGGGCGCGGCGGCACACGGCGGCGCGGCACGAGGTGCTCGTGGCCGAAAAGGGCGGCACCTGCCTGGCACTCGGCGTGAGCACCCGGTTCCTCGAGACCTCGTGCGGCTACGTGGGTGCGAGCGACGGCTGGCGCGACCTGCGCGACAACTTCCGCCTCGACTGGCACTTCAGCCACGCCGACGACGGCAACGTCGCCGTGATCGGGCGCATCGAGCCCGCGGCGGACGGCACCTTCACGCTGGGGCTCGCGTTCGGCGACGGCCTGCATGCCGCGACCAGCGCGCTCATGCAGTCGCTGTCGCTGCCCTTCGCGATGCAGCGCAAGACCTACGTGGCGCAATGGTTCGGCGCCATCGCGAGGCTACCGGACCTGGCGCCGTTCACCGGCGACGACGGGCGCCTCTTCCGCATGAGCCACAACCTGCTGCTCGCGCACGAGGACAAGATCTTCAAGGGCGCGCTCATCGCCTCGGCGAGCATCCCGTGGGGCGAGTCGAAGGGCGACGAGGACCTCGGCGGCTACCATCTCGTGTGGACGCGCGACATGGTGCACAGCGCGACCGCCTTGCTCGCCTGCGGCAACCTCGACCTCCCGCGGCGCGCACTCGTCTACCTCGCGGTCTCGCAGCACGACGACGGCGGCTTCTGCCAGAACTTCTGGGTGAACGGCGAGCCGTACTGGCGCGGCGTGCAGCTCGACGAGGTCGCGTTCCCGATGATCCTCGCGTGGCGCGTGTGGCGCGCGGGCGGGCTGTATCGCTTCGATCCCTATCCCATGGTGCGCGCGGGTGCGCAGTTCCTCATCTGCGAAGGGCCGGTCACGGCGCAGGAGCGCTGGGAGGAGGCGAGCGGCTACTCCCCCTCGACGCTCGCGGCATCGATCGCGGCGCTCATCTGTGCCGCGGATTTCGCGCGCGATCGCGGCGATGCGGCGCTCGCGACCTTCATCGAGGAACATGCCGACTACCTGGAAAGCCACATCGAGCGCTGGACCGTGACGCGCGCGGGCGAGCTGGTGCCGGGCATCGCGCGGCACTACATCCGCATCAATCCCGTCGCGGTGGACGATCCCGTGGCGCCGGAAGATCCCGATACCGGGCGCCTCGTGCTCGCCAACCAGCCGCCCGGCCAGCCGTACGAATGGCCCGCGCGGGACGTGATCGATGCGGGCTTCCTCGAGCTGGTGCGCTACGGCATCCGCGCGCTCGACGATCCGCTCGTCGAGGAGTCGCTCCGTGTCGTGGACGCGGTGCTCAAGGTGGACACGCCGTTCGGGCCCTCGTGGTACCGCTACAACCACGACGGCTACGGCAACCGTGCGGATGGCGGGCCGTACCTGGGCCACGGCGTGGGCCGCCCCTGGCCGCTGCTCACCGGCGAACGCGGCCACTACGAGCTCGCGGCGGGGCGTGCGGCCATGCCGCACCTGCGGGCCCTCGAGGCCTTTGCGGGCGTGGGAGGCCTGCTGCCCGAGCAGGTCTGGGACCGCGACGATGCGCTCCTCGGAATGGCGCTCGGGCGTCCCACGGGCTCGGCGATGCCGCTGCTCTGGGCGCATGCGGAATACATCGTGCTGCTGCGCTCGGTGAGCGACGGCGTGCCCTTCGACCGCATCGAGCCGGTAGCCGCGCGCTATCTCGAGCATCGCGGCCGGCAGGGCCTCGAGGTGTGGAAGCCGCAGCGCCAGGTCGCGAACGTGCCGGCGGGATGCACCTTGCGCATCCAGGCGTCCGCACCCTTCCGGCTGCGCTGGACGCAGGACGAATGGCGCACCTCGCAGGACACCGCGTCGGGCGATTCCGGCCTCGGCATCGGGTTCGTGGACATCGCGGTGGATCGCGGGCAGCAGGCGCCGCTGCGCTTCACGTTTTTCTGGACCGAACGCGGCGAGTGGGAAGGCCGCGACTACGCCGTGAGCGTGCGCTGAACTCGGCGCGCCTTTGCGGGTCGCAATGCCACCGCAGGGGGAGCGAGTGAACCATGAGCGATGCACCGCCCGTCGTCGCGTACTGGCACGTGTGGGTCGACCGTGGCGTGAGCCGCCAGGCGCGTTGCCGCATCGAGCGCTTCGGCCTGAAGACCATCCCCGGCGCTTCCCCGCAGTGGTGGGACGACCTCGGCACCTCGCGCGCCGGCGTGAGCATGATCGTGCTGCCGGTGGGCTGGGTCGGCGAGTGGCACGAGAATCCGAAGCCGCAATGGATCGTGCCGCTCTCGGGCCGCTGGTTCGTCGAGACGATGGATGGCGAGCGCGTCGAGATGGGCCCGGGCGAGATCTCCTTCGGCGAAGACCAGGGCTGCGTGCCCGATGCGCACGGTCATACCGGGCACCGCTCGGGCACCGTGGGCGAGGAGCCCGCCGTGCTCATGCTGGTGCAGCTCGAGGATGGCCCGGCGCCCGCGGGGCCGTGCCGCTTCGCATGAACGGCTTCGAGATCGTCGATGCGCGCTTCCGCGCCTACGTCCTCGCGAACGCGCCGCTGGAGAAGCTTGCCGAGGGCTTTCGCTGGACCGAGGGCCCGGTGTGGTTCGCGGACCTGCGCACGCTCCTCTTCAGCGACATCCCGAACGATCGCGTGATGCGCTGGACCGAGCGCGGCGGCGTGGAGGTGTTCCGCGAGCCGGCGGGCTACGAGAACGGTCACACGCGCGACCGCGAGGGGCGCCTCGTCGCCTGCAGCCATGGCGAGCGCTGCGTGCGCCGCGTCGAGCACGACGGACAGGTCACGGTGCTGGCGGAGAGGTATCGCGGCAAGCGGCTCAACTCGCCCAACGACGTGGTGGTGAAGTCCGACGGCAGTGTCTGGTTCTCGGATCCGCTCTATGGCATCGCGTCGGATTACGAGGGCATGCGCGCCGCATCGGAGACGCCGCCCGCGGTGTATCGCATCGATCCTGCGAGCGGCGAGCTCACCTGCGTGGCCGACGATTTCGAGGGGCCCAATGGCTTGTGCTTCTCGCCCGACGAGAAGCAGCTCTACGTGTCGGAGACCGGCCGGCCCTTCGATGACGCGGCGGCGAAGCACATCCGCGTCTTCGACGTGAGCAGCGACGGAAAGCGCCTCGCCAACGGCCGCATCTTCCACAAGGTCGAGCCCCCGGCCGCCGACGGCATGCGCGTGGACGAGGACGGCAACGTGTGGTCGAGCGCGGGCGACGGCGTGCACTGCATCGCCCCTTCCGGCGACCTGCTCGGCAAGGTGCTCGTGCCCGCCCCGGTCGCGAACGTTGCGTTCGGCGGCCCCATGCGCAACCGCCTCTTCATCTGCGCCTCGCGATCGCTCTTCGCGATCTACCTCAACCGGCGCGGCGTCCAGCGGCCATGAAGCCCGCGTCGCGGTTCGCACGCGTGAGCCTGACGGTATCGCGAATCGACGCCGCGGAGCGCTTCTATTGCGCGGCCCTGGGCTTCGAGCGCGTCGCGATCGCAGCGCCGTTGGCGCACGTCTTCGGCGGTGGCGTGCGCGTGCACGGCATCGTGCTGCGACTGGGGCTGCAGGAGATCGAGCTCCTTGCGTTCGACCCGCCCGGGGCGCCCTATCCGCCGCACAGCACCGCCGCCGACGCCTGGTTCCAGCACTTCGCGATCGTGGTGGACGACATGGCGCGCGCGCATGCGCACCTCGTCGCGCACGGCGGCTTCACCCCGATCACCCTGGGCGGGCCGCAGACGCTGCCGGCGAATACGGGCGGGGTTGCGGCGTTCAAGTTTCGCGATCCCGATGGCCACCCGCTCGAGCTGCTGCATTTCCCGGCGCTCATGCGGCCACCCGCGTGGCGCGCGCGCCGCGGGGGCCTCTTCCTCGGCATCGACCACTCGGCGATCGTGGTCGCGGACTGCGGCGCGAGCCGCGCATTCTACGAGAGCCTCGGCCTCTCGACGGGCGGCCATTCGCTCAACACGGGCGACGAGCAGGCCCGGCTCGATGCGCTGGACGGGCCCGTGGTCGAGGTGCTCGCGCTGCATCCCGCGGCCGAGCCCACGCCGCACGTGGAGCTGCTCGCCTATCGCTCGCCGCGCGTACGCCGGCGTCCCTTCCCGCCGGAGGAAAACGACATCGCGGCGACACGCATGGTGTTCGCGGCCGATGGCGGCGGGGAAGGTGCCCGCACCGTGCTCGATCCCGACGGCCACCGGCTCGTGCTCACCTGATCCTCTCGGCGATACGCTCGCCCACGCGCAGCGCATTGGCGATGATCGTGAGCGACGGGTTCACGGCGCCGCTCGAGACGAAGAAGCTCGCATCGACCACGTACAGGTTGTCG
>DATMJE010000055.1:0-15333 GCA_035553995.1 Usitatibacter sp.
TCTCCATCGGGCTGCGCCAGAGCCTCGGCCTTTTCATGCCGCCGATGACGGTGGAGCTCGGCATCACGGCGGCGACTTTCGGCTTCGCCATCGCGGTGCAGAACATCGTGTGGGGCTTCGCGCAGCCGGTGGTGGGCGCCATCGCCGATCGCCACGGCCCCGTGCCGGTGCTCATCGGCACGTCGCTCATGTACGCGGCCGGGCTCGCACTCATGGCGCTTTCGAAGACGGTGCCCGGCGGACTGCAGATCGGCGGCATCCTCGCCGGCATCGGCACGGCCGGGACGGGATTCGGCGTGCTCATCGGCACGGTCTCGCGCGCCACGCCGGCCGAGAAACGCACGCGTACCGTGGGCACGGTGGCTGCGGCCGCGTCGCTCGGGACTTTCGCGATCGCGCCGCTCGGCCAGGCGCTCATCGGCTCGCTCGGATGGAAAGGGGCGCTCTTCGCGTTCGCCGGGCTCGCCGCATCCATGGCGGCAATCTCGCTCGGCGTACGGGAGTCCCAGGCGGCACCGGCCGGAACTCGTGCATCGGCACCGAAGCTCAATCTCGGCGACGCCGTGCGGCAGGCGATGGCGCATCGCGGCTACCTCTTCATGACGCTCGCGTTCTTCGCCTGCGGCTTCCAGCTCGTCTTCATCACGACGCACCTGCCGACCTATCTCGCCATCTGCGGGGTGGCGCCCGGCGTGAGCGGCACCGCGCTCGGGCTCATCGGCCTCTTCAACGCCGCGGGCACTTACGTGTTCGGCCGGCTCGGCTCGCGCTACAGCCAGAAGCACCTGCTTGCAGTGATCTACCTGCTGCGCACGATGATCATCGGCGTCTTCCTCGCGCTGCCGATCTCGCCCTCGACGGTGCTGGTGTTCGCGGCGGCGATGGGCTTCCTCTGGCTGGGCGTGATCCCGCTCGTGACCGGCATCATCGGGCGCGTGTTCGGGCTCGCGCACTTCAACACGCTCTATGGGCTGGTGTTCCTGAGCCACCAGGTGGGATCGTTCTTCGGCGCGTGGATGGGCGGGCTGGTCTTCACGCGCATGGGCAACTACAACTTCGCGTGGGCGGCGCTGATCGTGATCGGCCTCACCGCCTTCACGCTGCAGTGGATGATGGACGAGCGCCCGCCTCGGGAAAAGGATTCCGGCGGCCGGGCAGTGCCGATGCCGGCCTGAAGGCCGCTCAGCGCGGGCGCTTCTTTCTTCCTCGAAGAAACCTCGCCTGCTCCGTATCCGCGTCATCGAGCTCGCGGGTGGGTTGCGGCGGCCAGTCTTCGAGCCCGATATCGGCCGCGCGGCGCGGCGGGATCTCTTGCGTTGTCGTCTCTGCGACGAGGACCTCATCCCGCTGGACTCCCAGCGCCTCGCGTATCCGGGCCGAGAGCGACAGGACGCCGTATTGATTCATTCCGAGAGTGGACTTCATGCGCCCAGTTTGGCGCCATTGCCGCATTTGCGCAATGCAGCACGACGCGGCGCGCCCGTGTGACTAATATATCGGCGTCGGCAATTTCCCCGGAATGGGCCGCCCATGATGACCGAGCGCCAGCGCAGGTTCCGCGAGCAGTACGTCGCCAACATCCATCCGCTCTACAACGGGCTCGTGCACATCGCGGTGACCTACGGCGTGGGCCTCGCGATGATCGCGTGGTGCGTCTCGCGGATGCAGGATGCGCGCTGGGAATGGCTGCTGGTGATCCCGGTCGCGATCGGCGGCAACTTCGCCGAATGGGCCGTGCACCGCTTCGTGATGCACCGGCTGAAGGACGTCTTCGCCATCCGCGCGATCTACGATCGCCACACGCGCCAGCATCACCAGTACTTCACCGACAACGACGTCACCATCGACACGACGCGCGAGTTCCGCATCGTGTTCTTCCCGTGGCGGCTGCTCGCGGCGCTCGCGGTGATCGGATTCGTTTTCGGCAGCATCGCCGCGTTCCTGTGGAACGCGAACGCCGGGTACGTCGTCTTCATCACGATGGTCGGACACTACCTCGTGTACGAGACGATGCATTACTGCTGCCACTGCCACGAGAACTGGTTCGTGCGCAACGTGCCGTTCGTGAACACCATCCGCCGGCACCACAAGGCGCATCACAACCTCGGGATCATGATGCACCTGAACATGAACCTCACCTTCCCCGTCGCCGACTGGGCGCTGGGCACGAGCGACCTCGACCGCGGCCTCCTGGGCCATCTCTTCAACGGCTACGACGAGACGCACGTGAAGACGGCGCTCAAGCCGATCATGGCGCGGTTCCGGACGGCCGAGACGCAGGATGCGCGCGTGACGCTCGAGGGTCCGAAGCTGGAGGCGGAGGAAGTGCGGACGATCGAGCAGGCGATGCGCGCCTGACGCGGCGCGTTGACCATCGGCCGGGCGGATAGCCAGTTGCACTGGTGTCGATTCGCCCTGTCCCTCCTGCATTTCATCGCCCCGGACTGGCAGGCCGGACCGCTTTGGAGCAAATTGCGGCCATCGCCAACCTGGAGCCCGCCATGTTCCATCGCATCGTCGTACTGCTGACCGCCTTCGCGTTCGCCGGCGGTGCCCTCGCCGAGGAGGCGACCCCGTCCCGGACGCTCTCCATCGGCGGCACCGTCCGCATTTCCGAGCCCGTCCAGGGCCCGGTGTTCGCGGTGGGCGGAACCGTGGACGTCGATGCCGCCGTGAACGGCGACGTGCATGCGGTGGGCGGCACCGTGCGGCTCGGCCCGGATGCTGCGATCGATGGCGACGTGGCGCTCGTCGGCGGTACGGTCACCGTGGACGGCTCCATCAAGGGAAAGGTGCGCGCCGCGGGCGGCGACGTCCGGATCAACGGGCCGGTTGCGGGTGACCTCTCCATCGCGGCGGGCACGCTCGCGCTCGGCCCCGGGGCACGTATCGACGGCAAGCTCACGTTCCGTGGAGGACAGCTCAATCGCGATCCCGCGGCGCAGGTAACCGGTGGTGTCGAGCACGCCGAGAGCACGCACGTGCCGCGGCATGAGCGGACGGCGGTCGAACGCTTCGTGCACGGATGGATCTGGACCGCGGGGTTCATGGTGCTCGCCGCAATAATGGCAGCGGCCCTGCCGGGTCCGTCGCAACGGCTCGCGCGGGAGCTGCGCGAACGCCCGTGGATCACCCTGTTCATCGGATTCCTCGCACTGACGTCCGTGCCGATCGCGGCCGTGCTGATGATGGTGACCATCATCGGCATCCCGATCGGCATCCTCGCCCTGTTCGCTTATGCCGCGCTCCTGCTGGTGGGCTATGTGTGGCTCACGGTGGTGGTGGGCGGCATGCTGCTCGATCGCATCCGCCCCGAAGCTGCGGCACGCACGGCGTGGCGCGTCGGTGCCGCTGTTCTCACCATGCTTGTGTTGGGGATCCTGGTGCGCGTGCCTTTCGTGGGCGACACGCTCAGGTTCCTGGCGACCGGCGTGGGCGTGGGGATGGTCGTAGCCGCGATGTTCCGGCGGTCGCAGCCCGAAGACCTCTCTCCTGCGGCTTAGGGCGATCGCGCTTTGGCGCGACATCCGCTAAACTGACAGCGATCATGAAAATCGTCGGCATTCGCGAAGCGAAGACTCATCTCTCCCGCCTGGTCGAGCGTGCACGGGCCGGCGAAGAAATCATCATTGCGAAGTCCGGCCATCCCGCTGCCCGCCTGGTGCCCATCGAAGCGGCAGGCCGCCCCGTGAAGATCGGCGGCCTGAAGGCGCCGAGCGCCGTCCCGGACGACTTCAACACGATGTTCGAGAAGGAAATCGAGGCGCTGTTCTACGGACGCCAGCCCGTGGGACGCGGGCGAATCCGGACGCCCTGATCTCAGCAGGCCGTCCCGTCCTTGCGCGTGAAAACCCAATGGCCGTCCGCGGCCATCTCGCACTTGAGGTCGACGTCGGGGTAGGTCGCCGTGTCGCCCGGTGTGCGATCACCGACCTCGAGATACACCGCGTCCTCATCCGTTTCGTTCACCAGGTGATGGCCATTGCCGGTGCCATGGGGAAAGCCCGCGCACATGCCGGGTGCGAGCGGCGTACGGCCTTCGTCGGTGACGAGCGTGGGCCGCCCCTCGAGGACGAAGATGAACTCGTCCTCCTTCGCGTGCGCGTGGCGTAGCGCCGACATGCCGCCCGGCGCGATGCGCGTAAGGTTCACACCGAAGTTGCCCAGTCCGAAGAGGTCGCCGAGCGGACGCTTGAAGCGCTTGTCCATGAGCGCGGCGTAGGGCTCGGGATAGACCGACTTGCGCGTCCGCAGCGGAGCTTCGGCCGCGACGATGGCGATGGGGCGCGATTTGGTATCCATGCTGAATTCTAGCGCTGTCGAAAAACCGGCTCGCCGTTCGACTACAGTCAGGAATCCCAATCACTCGAGGAGTCGACATGCCCAGCACGATCCGCCTGCACCGCGTCTTCAAGACCACGCCCGAGCGCCTGTACAAGGCCTTCCTGGATCCCGATGCGATGGCGAAGTGGCTGCCCCCGCATGGCTTCACCGGCAAGGTCCACCAGATGGACGCGCGCGTGGGTGGCGGCTACAAGATGTCGTTCACCAACCTGTCGACCGGCTCCAGCCATTCGTTCGGCGGCGAGTACCTGGAGCTCGTGCCCGGCGAGCGCATCGTGCACACCGACCGCTTCGACTCCGGCCTCGTGGGCACGATGACCGTCACCGTGGAGATGAAGAAGGTCCTCGTCGGCACGGAGCTTTACGTCACCCAGGAAGGCATACCCGATGCCATTCCCGCCGAGATGTGCTACCTCGGATGGGGCGAGTCGCTCGAGCTGCTCAAGTTGCTGGTTGAGCCGGAGATTCCGGACCAGGGCTGAAATACGCCCGCTCGGCCCGGACCAAGCGTCTTAAGCTTCCAGCGGACCGAGGAAATCCGCCTTCCCGAGCTCGACACCGTTGTGGCGAAGGATGTTGTACCCGGTCGCGCAATGGAAGAAGACGTTGGGCAGCACGCGCGTGTACAGGTAGCGCGAGCCGGGCCACGTCTTCGATTCGCCCTGCACCGGGAATGTGACGGTGCGGGTGCCATCGTCGAACTGCCCGGGCTTGAGCGTCTCGAGGTGCTTGATGGTCTTGCGCAGGCGCTCGACGAGCTCGGGGAAGGTCGCCTCGTTGTCCTCGTACTTCGGCGGCTCCACCTGCGCCAGGCGGGAGAGGCCGATCTTCGCCACGTCGGCGGCGATCTGCACTTGCTTGCTTAGCGGGAGCATGTCGGGATAAAGGCGGCTTGCGATCAATACGCCGGGCTCGATTTTCTTCGCCTCGGCGTGCGCAGCCGCCTTCTCCAGCACGTGGATGAAGTTCGTGAGCGCGCGCGTGATGGTGGGAACACCTGCGTCGTATAGCGTGGGCATTTCGGCCTCCGAAGTCGTGGTTGCAATTACGCGTCGCCGTATCTTACGCGCCGGGGAACGGCCGCCATATCGGAAGCCGCACGTGTCGCGATCCGGCGACTGATCCCATCGGCGTACCCGGCACGCGTGGCGTCTCCGAACTTCGCCCGCAGCGCCGACTCGCACTGTGGAAGGAGGTGCTCCATGAGTGCACGCGTACGAATTCCCGCATTGCTGGCCACTGCCGCGCTCGCTGCCGTCGCGACGCCCGTGCTTGCCGCGGAGACGATCTACATCGACACGGCGGCGGCTTACGAGACCTATGTTCCGCCGACGACGTATTACTACGACACCGCGCCCTCGGTTTACTACGACGCCCCGCCCTCGACCACCATCGTCTACACAGAGCCGCCTATCGTCGTGCGGCCGGGGGACGACGACGATGCGGCGCTCAACCAGGACGTCGTCGAGACTCTCGCGCTGGATCCGCGCCTCTCAGGGCGAATCGGCGTGGAAACCCACGATCGTGACGTGAACCTTTCCGGCATCGTCGGCACGGAAGGGCAGGCGCTGCGCGCCGAGCGCGACGCGATGAGCGTCTATGGCGTGAGCAACGTCCACAACGAGCTCACCACGCGCATCGGGCCGCACACGCGGTAACCGCGGATGCGTTTTAGGCGATGCCGTCCTTCATGGTCATGCCGCCGATCTCGCCGGGCTCGTAGTGCTCGAATCGGACGCCTCGCGCGCGGAGCTGCGACACTTCGCGCTCGAGGTCGTCCACTTTCCAGAACGCCTGGCTCGCACGCGACGTGCCGGCGGCATCGCCCGCGTCGTACAGGAAGCACGCGGTGTGGTCGCCGAATTCGTACGCGACCCCGCCCGCGATTTCCTGCTGGGGCTTCAAGCCCACCTTCTCCTCGTAGAACTTGCGTGCGCGCGCCACGTCGCTGGCGGGAATGTAGGCGTACATGGGATGGTCCTGGAGCATGGCGGCCTCCTCAACGAGGGAGTAGGCGGTGGGATGCGCGCGAACCAGGGGGGTTCCGTGGGCGGCCTGCCGGGCGCCCGCACGTTTCGCACCTGGACTCCTGCATTTCGTCGCCTTCCCCTCGCGGGAGCCGGGAGCGGCGCCTAGAGTGGCTCCAACAACGACGCACCGCCGACAAGGAGCCCCAAATGATCACCGCCTTCTTCATCTTCGTGACCACCGCCTTCTTCGCCGCCGTCGTCGCCAATGTCGCGGAAACCGTAAGCTCGACTCGCGCGTTCGCCTGAAGCTTCACTCTCGATTGCGCCCGGGCGCGCACGGGCAGAGAATTGCGCGCATGAAATCCGCCATCGCCATCGCTCTCACCGCCTTCTGCGGTCAAGCCTTCGCGCAGCCGGCTCCTCCCAAGGCCGCGGTCCAGGACCCGATCGAAGCCGCGCAGCAAGCCGCGAAGGACGCGGCGGGATTCGAGTTCCTCGGCACGCTGGTGCGCACGTGCTTCCTTCCGCCGAGCCGCAGCGAGGACATGCGCGACGTCCCGGCCCCTTACGTCGCGGACCCGGCCAAGGCGCCGGCGCGTTCGACGTGGTATGCCGAACCCGCCCAGGTCTTCGACAACCTTTATTTCGTCGGCGGGAAGATCCACTCCTCGTGGGCGCTCAAGACGCGCGAGGGCATCATCCTCTTCGACACGATCTATCCGTACAACTCGGAGGAGCTGATCGTCGGCGGCATGAAGAAGCTCGGGCTCGACCCGAAGGACATCAAGTACCTGCTGGTGTCGCACGCTCACCAGGACCACATCGGCGGCGCGGAGATGATCCAGTCACGCTACAAGCCGCACGTCGTGATGAGCGGGCCGGACTGGGACCTGGTGGAGAAGCTGCCGAATCGCTTCAGGGGCATGGCACCCCGGCGCGACATCGTCGGGACCGACGGCATGAAGATCACGCTCGGCGAATCGACGGTGACGCTATGGTTCACGCCGGGCCACACCGACGGGACCACGTCCTATACGTTCCAGGTGCTCGATCGCGGCCGTCCCGTGAACGTCGTGTATTCGGGCGGCACGGCGCTGGTGTACGAGTGGGACCAGCCCGACTGGAGCGTAAAGAACCTGCAGACCTACATCGACTCGCAGCGCCACCTTGCCGAGAAGGCGAAGGAAACGGGCGCCACGGTGCTGCTCTCGAACCACTCCGAGTTCGACGAGGCGTGGAAGAAGAACCGCATGCTCGCCGGCCGCGCCAACGGAGCGCATCCCTACGAGATCGGCGCGGACTGGGTGCAGCGATATTTCAAGGTGACGGAGAACTGCGCGCGGGCCACACAGCTCATGGTCCAGGAAAGGGCTCGGCGGGCACGGTAATCGCGGGCGTTTCGAATCGGTACACTGCGCGCCATGCGCAAGGCCACCGTCGCCTTCATCTTCGCCCTCGTCGTGATGGACGTGGTGGCGCTCGGCATCGTGATCCCGGTGCTGCCGAAGCTCGTGGAAAGCTTCATGGGCGGCGACACGGCACGCGCCTCCGGCATCTACGGCGCGATGACGACGGCCTGGGGCGTGATGCAGTTCCTGGCGATGCCGGTGGTGGGCATGCTCTCGGACCGCTTCGGTCGCCGGCCGGTGATCCTCATCTCGTGCCTCGGGCTGGGGCTCGACTATTTCGTGATGGCGCTGGCACCGAACGTAGGCTGGCTCTTCGTAGGCCGCGTGCTTTCCGGCGCCACGTCGGCAAACTTCTCGACCGCCTTCGCGTACATCGCGGACGTGACGCCGCAGGAGAAGCGCGCCGGCGCCTTCGGCATGATGGGCGCCGCGTTCGGCGTGGGATTCGTCGTGGGACCCGCGCTCGGCGGCTTGCTGGGCGGCATCGATCCGCGCCTGCCCTTCTGGGTCGCGGGCTCGCTGGCGCTCCTGAACGCGGCCTATGGGCTCTTCGTGCTGCCCGAGTCGCTCCCGCCCGGAAAGCGCGCCGGGTTCGCGTGGTCGCGAGCGAACCCCGTCGGATCGTTGAAGCTGCTGCGCTCGCATCGCGAGCTCTTCGGGCTTGCCGCCGCATTGTTCCTGATGGACGTCGCCCACTTCTCGCTGCCCGCGATCTCGGTGCTGTACATGGGCTATCGCTACGGCTGGGGGCCGCCCACCGTGGGCGCGGTGCTCGCCGCGGTGGGCGTGGGTGCCATGATCGTGCAGGGCGGGCTCGTACGGCGCGTGGTGCCGAGGATCGGCGAGCGGCGCGCGCTCGCGGTGGGACTCTTCTTCGGCGCGCTCGGGTTCTTCATCTACGGCCTCGCACCCACCGGCGCGATCTTCCTGGCCGGCGTTGCCGTGATGGCGCTCTGGGGATTCGCGATGCCGTCGGCGCAGGCGCTCATGTCCCGGCACGTGGGCGTCTCCGAGCAGGGCCAGTTGCAGGGCGCGAACGCGAGCCTCATGTCGCTTGCGGGCATCCTCGGCCCCCTGCTCTTCACGCAGATCTTCGCGGCGACGCTGGATCGCATACCGAGCGCGGCGTTCGTCCTCGCGGGCGCGCTGCTGTTGGTGGCGATGATGGTGGCCTGGCGCTCCACGCGGGCCAACCCATAGGGCGGTCGCAATGCAACGCTCCTGCGCCGCAAGCCTCACCCTCTTGGCCCTTGCCGCGCCTGGCGCAAGCGCGGACGAGGTCGTGCGCAACTGGTTCGACGATCCGTTCTTCCAGGTGCGCTCCGCCATCGCCGACTGCCCGATGCCACTCGGCCCCTACGTGAACGAAGAGCAGCGCATGCACGAAACGCACTACCGCCTCGAGCGCGGGCTGCGCTGCTATCTCGAGAAGAAGTGCTCGAAGCCGAGCTCGTACATGTACGACGCCGACATCGCCTCCGCCGTACGCGCGCGGTTCGAGGCGAGCCCGCGGCTGCGCGATGCGAGCCTGTGGGTCACCGTGCAGCGCCGATTCGTCTGGGTGGAGGGTTGCGCGCGCTCGGCGCACGGGCCGCGGGAGATCGAGGCGGTGTTGCGCGGCGTACCGGATGTGGAAAAGGTGATCGTGTTCGTTTCGGCCGATCCGCGGGCCTCGCCTCCGTATCGCACCCTCGGCCCGGGACAACGGCGGGCAGATCGATGAGCCGCGAAAAAGCATGGACACAGATGAACACAGATGAACACAGATAAAAGCCACTCCCGGTGGACGTGCTCATTTAACCCACCCGGCTCACTCCAATTCAGTTCTTTTATCTGTGTTCATCTGTGTTCATCTGTGTTCCCGGCCTTTCGCCTCATTCATCCACCGCTGCGCATTTCGCACCGGCATTCCCGCATTCCGTCGCTTTCCGCTCGCGGGCCCCGGCGGCGGCGCCTAGAGTGGCTCCAACGACAACGCACCAACCCAGGAGCCCCAAATGATCACCGCCTTCTTCGCCTTCGTGACCGTCGCCTTCTTCGCCGCCATCGTCATGAACGTCGCCGAGAGCGTCGGCACGACCCGGGTCTTCTCCTGAAGCGACTTGCCGGAACACGATCAGGTGCGCGGCGATCGGGGCTGTCAACCGTCGGCGGCCACCTCGATCACCACCTTGCCCCGCGCATGTCCCTCCTCGAGATAGCGAATCGCCTCGGGCACCTGGGCCAGCGCGTAGGTGCGGTCGATCACGGGCGTGACCTTTCCGTCGCGCATGAGGTCGGCGAGGGTGGCGCGGTCAGGGGGGCTGCCCTTCGCGAGCATCATCGAGACCTTGCCTGCGCTCGCGAATCCAGCCAGCATCGCCCGGCCGATGCGGTCCGGCACGGCGCCGACGATGACGTACCTGCCTGAAGGCGCGAGCAGGCGGCGGCTCTCCGCGACCGAACGGCTCCAGACGCAATCGACGACGACGTCGTAGCGTTCGCCGCGACGGGTGAAGTCCTCGCGCGTGTAGTCGACCACGTGATGGGCGCCCAGCGAGCGCACGAGCTCCACGTTGCGCGTGCTGCAGACGCCGGTCACCTCCGCGCCAAGGCAATGCGCGATCTGCACGGCGAAAGTCCCCACGCCGCCCGAAGCGCCGTTGATGAGCACCTCGCCACCCGCGCGCAGGCGTCCGTTGCCGCGCAATGCCTGCAGTGCGGTGAGGCCCGCGACGGTGGCGGACGCCGCCTGCTCGAAGGTCACGTTCGCGGGCTTCTTCCAGAGGGCCCGGGCACGCGTGCAGGCGTACTCGGCGAAGGCGCCGCGAAACGCGCCGAACACTTCGTCCCCGGGCGTGAACCCGGTCACGTTGCGCCCGACCGCTTCCACCACGCCCGCCGCATCGACGCCGAGGCGCGGCAGGCGCGGCTTCGTGAAGCCCGTCATCAGCCGCATGACGCGCGGCTCGCCTCGCATGAAATGCCAGTCGAGGGGATTCGCGGACGCGGTGCGAACGCGCACCAGCACCTCATCGTCGGCAGGGGCGGGCTTTTCGACCTCCTCGAGGTGCAGGACCTCGGGAGGGCCGTAGCGGTGGTAGACGATGGCGCGCATGGCTGCTTCCCCTTTCGACGACCGCCCTCATCGCTGCATTATCGATGAAGATCCCCGATGACCTGAAGGCCCGGCTTGTGGCGCTTGCGGAGGCGGAGGGCAAGTCGCCGCATGCCTACATGCTCGAGGCGCTGGAGCGCGAAGCGCGGCGTGCCGAAACGCGCCGGGAGTACCTCGCCGCGGGCGATGCCGCATTGCGGGACTACGAAAAGTCCGGAATCGCCTACGCGATGGAGGATGTGGAGCGCTATGTCGTAGCGCTGGCCGACGGTCGCAAGACGCCCAGGCCCAAGCCGGTCAAGCGAGGCAGGAAGGCGTAGCGCCGTGGCGGTGGTCAAGCTGCTGCCACCCGCCGTAGCGGATCTCCAAAGGCTCGTCGAATTCCTCCGGGATGAGGAGCCGCAGGCCGCCGCCGAAACCGTGCGGATCATCTTCGACGCCTTGCGCGTGCTGGAGAAGCATCCCCTCGTCGGCCGCTCGATCAAGCGCGACCGGCGCGAGCTCGTGATCTACCGCGGCGTGACGTGTTATCTCTCGCATTATCACCACGAGCCCGTAAGCGATGAGTTGCTCGTCGTTGCACTCAGGCACCAGCGGGAGATGGACGTCACGACCACCGCGCAGTGATTCCGGCACCGCTGAAGCCATGCAACAAGCGCCACGGCAAACCTGCCGCAGGATGCCCATGGCGAAATCGACGATGCCGATGAGCTTGTCGCGCTTCACCGCCTCGTCCGCGTGCTCCTGCAGGCGCTTCACGAGGATGTCGAGGAAATCCTCGAACCCCTCCTCGTAGCGGCCCGCGGAGAATTTGGGCAGCAGCGTCGCCTCGAGTAGCCGCCTCGCCTCGATGTCCGGAATCACGCCCTCGAGCCCGTAGCCGACCTCGAGCCGCGCCGTATGCACGGAGGGAAACACGAACAGCACGACGCCGTTGTCCGCGCCGTGCGCGCCGATCTTCCACCCGCTCGCGGTCTAGAATGGAGCCATGCCGAAGACCACCAAAACCACCAAGCCGCCCGCGGAGCCCACGCGCAAGGAGCAGATCGATGCCGTGCTCCTCAAGCTGCCGGGCGTGAGCGCGCGCAAGATCAACGGCCTCGACGCCTACTTCGTTGCCGACAAGATGTTCGCGTGCATCAGCGGCAACGGCATCGGCATCCGCCTGCCCGTGCCGACGGCGACCGAGCTGCAGTTCTCGCGCGAGAACGTGACGTCGTTTTCCCCAGGCGGCGTGGCGAGCACGCGCGAATGGATCCAGATCGATCGGTCGGACGCAGCCGAGTACGAGAAGGATCTCGAGCTCTTCGAGGCTTCGATCGACTTCGTGAAGAAGGGCCGGCGCTAGCGGCCGTGCCGCGGCAAGCGCACGGTAAACGTGCTGCCGCGATCTGTTCCCTCGCTCATGGCGGTCAACGTCCCGCCATGCAGCTCGACCAGCCGCCGCGCGAGGTTCAGGCCGATGCCGAGGCCCGCGGACTTGCCGGCGGGCTGCAACTGGCTGAAGAGATCGAAGATCGCCTCGAGCTTGTCCGGCGGAATGCCCATGCCGGTATCGGTCACGTCGAGGCGCGTGCCGTCTTCGCCGGATTCGAGGGCGACCGTGATGCGTCCGCCATGCGGCGTGAACTTCGCTGCATTGGTGAGCAGGTTCGTCACGACCTGGTCGAGACGAATGCCGTCGCCGGAAACCACGACGCGCGACGCGGGAAGCCGCAAATCCACGTGCTGTGCGTTCGCCGCGAAGGTGGCCTGCAGCGATTCCAGCGCATGGCGCACCACGCCCGCGAAGTCGAGCTCCTTCAGGTCCACGCGGAGCTTGCCCGTGGCGAGTCGCGACGTGTCGAGGAGGTCGTCGATCAGCCGCACCATGTGCGCGAGCTGCCGTTCCATGATCTGCAGGACGTACGCGTGCCGGTCGGGCTCGAGTTGCGCATGCCGCAGCAGCGTAAGGCTGCTTCGAAGCGGCGCGAGGGGATTGCGCAGCTCGTGCGCGAGCGTAGCCATGTACTCGTCCTTGCGGCGGTCGGCCTCGCGCAGCTGCTCCTCGGCCTGCTTGCGCGGCGTCACGTCGCGGAAGAAGACGGAAAGACCCTCGCGCGACGGATAGCAGTGGCACTCGACCCACATGTCCAGCGGCGCCGGGTAGTACTCCTCGAAGTGGGTGGGCTCGCCGGTCTCGACCGCGCGGCGATACTCGCGCCCGAACGTGGAGTCGCGCGCGTAGGGAAAGACGTCCCAGATGCATTTCCCCATCAGGTCCTCGCGGCGCACGTGCAGCATGCGCGCGCCCGTCTCGCTGAAGTACGTGTAGCACCAGTCGCGGTCGAGCACCGCGAGGCCGTCGGTGATGCTCTCGATGACCGCCTGCAGGCGACGATTCGCGTCGACGAGCGCCGCATCGGTGTCGCGCAGCACGGTCTCCATGCGCGCGCGGTCGGTGACGTCGGTCGCGACCACGAGGATCGCGGCGGGCTCGCCGGGGGCCGGGGGCAGGCGTCGAGCGACGCCCTCCCAGAGCGCGTCGGGATTGCCCGCGACGGGCGCGTGGTATCGCTCCATCACCCACGGCTCTCCCGTCTCGAGCGTCCGGAGGAAGCGCGCCTCGGCGCCCGTCGCGGTCGCTTCCGGAAAGACTTCCCGAAAGCGCTTCCCTGTCATTTGTACCTGCGGGACGATCGAGGCGAAGGCGCGATTCACGAATGCGTAGCGCAGCTCGGGCCCGACCATCACGGCCATGCAGGAATCGGCGTTCTCGAGGGCTGCCGCAAGCAATGCGGCGGAAGGAGGCGGAAGCGAGGTGTCGGGCATCGAAGGAAGGTGCGCACGGCAGGTGATCAATTATGCCGGGCAGCGCACGCCCTGCTCGTCTCGCTCCCCCTCCCGTTCAGCACCCTTGCAGCCACGCATTCACCACCTCGTTGAACTGCTGCGGCTTCTCGCTCATCACCCAATGACCGGTGTCGAATGCGTGCACCGCATTGCCCGATCGTGCAGCCAGCGCATCGGCCCACGCGGGCGTGTGGAAGAGGAACGGCTTCCTCTTGCCGTACACGAAGAGCATCGGCACCTGCGGCTCGAACCTCGCCATGCCGCGGTACGAGCCGTGCGCCCCGAACCATGCGACGTAGTAGGGATAATCCATGCGCGAGTCGATGAAGCGCGGGTCCGAGGGGCATCGAATCGTGCGCGCCATCCAGAGGGTCATCCGCTCGCCCGCACGGCCGCCCACGCGCCACGCGATCGCGAGCCAGATCTGGTAGGCGAAGACCATGGCCTTCGCTTTTGCGCTCAACGATCGCGCGTGCGCCCGCGTGCCCGCATCGCCGATGTCCACGCCGATGATCTTCGAGACGAGTGACGGATTGCGCATCGCGAACTGGTAACCGAAGGCGCACCCCCAGTCGTGCAGCATGAGGATCACCTTGCGGCCGGGACATGTGCGCTCGACGATGTGCTCGAAGATCGACATCGTCTCGGCGAGGGAGAAGGCACGGCGCGGCTTGTCGATATCGAAACCGGGGAGCGTGAAGCGCACGCAGCGGTAGCGGTCCCTGAAGAACGCGGCCTGCGCGTCCCAGAGGCGGTAGGTATCGGGCCAGCCGTGGATCATGACGATCGACTCCTCGCCATCGCCTTCGACGAAGACGTCGATTCCATCGATCTCGAGCGCTGCGCCCATGTGATCAAATATGGCTCAAAATGTTTGTTCGCGCATCCCACACACTTCGGAACCACCGATGTTCGACCACGTCAAGTTCGGCGTCAGCGACTTTGCAGCGAGCAAGGCGTTCTTCCTCAAGGCACTCGAACCGCTCGGCGTAGCCCTCATTGCGGAAGGCCCGCCGACGTACGGTGTGGAGCTGAGCCCCAGGGGGAGCAAGGCTTCGCTGGTCCTGTTCCAGACCGGGGAGAAGCCGGCGCATCTTCACCTGGCGTTCATAGCCGAGAATCGCGGGCAAGTCGAGGCGTTCTATCGCGCGGCCCTCGAGGCGGGCGGCAAGGACAACGGTGGGCCGGGCCTGCGCCCGCAGTACCACGCGAACTACTATGCGGCTTTCGTCATCGGTCCGGATGGGCACAACATCGAAGTCGTTTGCCACGCAGCGGGGGCTTAGCCATGTGCCGAAACATACGGACGCTTTTCAACTTCGAGCCGCCGGCCACCAGGGCGGAGATTCGTGACGCATCGCTGCAATTCGTGCGCAAGCTGAGCGGCTTCACGCGGCCGTCGAAGGCCAACGAAGCGGCGTTCGAGCGAGCGGTCGAGGAGATCGCGGCGTCCGCCGAGCTCCTGATCGGCTCGCTCGTCACGAACTCGCCGTCGCGCACCCGTGAGATCGAGGCCGCGAAGGCGAAGGAGCGGTCGGCACTGCGGTACCGGCGCGTTGAAAAGGGCCAGTCCACATGACCATCCAGAGCGAGGATGACGTCGCTGCACTCAAGCGCATCGGCAGGATCGTCTCGTGGGTGCTGCAGGAGATGCTCGACGCGGCCGAACCCGGCATGACCA
>DATMJE010000056.1:0-28616 GCA_035553995.1 Usitatibacter sp.
GCGCTGCGTGCGCATCTCCAGCAGCTTCAGCACCGCCATCACGATGAGGAGCGTCACTCCGGGCTCGCGTCCCGTGAGGCGGTGGTACTGCGTGAAGGTGCCGATGCAGGCCACGATCGTGATGAGCCGCATCAGCCACACGGACGGGAAATGGATCGCCGCCCAGCCGATCCACGCGCGCCACATCAGCACCGCGAGGCAGAAGAGGCCGACCCACGCCGGCAACCGCCCGAGGTGCGGCGCGATCACGAACGCCATCGCGGCGATGAGCCACATCACGTTGCGCACGTCGAGGTGCTGCGAGGCGGCGGGGGCGGCGACGGTGCTCATCGGCGATCGGCGTCGAAGAGTGCGAGCGCTTCGAGGCAGCGCGCACGGTGCGGCTCGCCGCGGCCCGGCGGGATCGCCACACCCGGGAGCCTCAGGCCATAGCTCTGGCCGAAGTCCTCCGCCTGCATGACCCAGTGCGCCAGCGCCGAGAGCCGCGCTTCCACGTCCGCGCCCGGCGCATCGGCCCAGTCGAGCCACAGCTCGCTCGACGCCATGGCGCTGAATTCCTTCGTGAGCAGGCCCTGCTCGCGTGCGAGCGCCTTCCACGCGATCAGCTTCGGCGGGTCGCCCGGACGGTAGCCGCGCAGCATGTTGAACTCCTCGTCGCCGGGCACGGGGATGCCTTCCTCGGAGACGCTGCGCGAATGCTGCGGCGGCGAGCCCGCGCCGGGATCGGGCCGCGGATAGACCATCACCGACAGGCCGAAATCCACGTACGACCACGCGTGGAAGAGCCCGATCGGATAGCGCGTGAAGAGCTCGACGCGTCCGCAGCGCAGCACGCCGCGGCGCGTGGCCGCCGCGGGAATCGGGATCACCGCGGGCTCGGCGGGCGTGACGTCGGCATAGACGGGCTCGCCGTCACGGCGGCGCGCGGCGATGGCGAAGCGCGATTGCGACGGCGTCTCGGCCGTGAGCATGAAGCGCGCGACATCGCCCGCGAACACCGGGTCGCAGCGGCCGGGGCGGATCCTCAGGTGCGCGAGGTTGCGCCAGGTGTGCAGCATCGCGACACCCGCCATGCTGCCCAGCAGGAACGTGAGCAGGAAAGCGAGCTGGAGCGCGTACTGGATCGACGCGATCAGGAGGAGTGCCAGCGTGATCCCGAAGTAATAGCCCTGGCGCGTGGGGAGGATGAAGATGCGCCGCTGCACCAGCGTGACGGGCGCGGCCTCGGGGGCCTGCGCGCGGAAGATCCAGTCGGAGATCGCTTGCCGGACGCCCACTCAGGGAATCGGCACGTTCGCGATGAGCTCCGCGGCGGGATCGAAGCTGCCCCGCGCCGCATCGGCGTTGCCGTGCAGGCGATGGCCCACGACGGCGGGCGCGATGGCCTGCACGTCCTCCGGAAGCACCTGGCGGCGGCCTTCCATCATGGCCCACGCCTGGGCCGCGCGCAGGATCGCCACGCCCGCCCGCGGCGACAGTCCCTGCGTGAAGCGCGGCGAGATGCGCGTGTGGTGGATGAGCTGCTGCACGTAATCGAGCAGCGCATCCGAGACCTGCATCGCCGGAACCGCCTTCTGCAGCTCGGCGAGCTGTGCCGCGGTCATCGCCGGCTGCAGGTGCGAGATCATGTCGCGCCGCTCCGCGCCGCGCAGCAGCTCGCGCTCGGCCTTCGCATCGGGGTAGCCGAGGCTCAGCCGCATGAGGAAGCGGTCGAGCTGCGATTCGGGCAGCGGGAACGTGCCCACCTGGTGCATGGGGTTCTGCGTGGCGATGACGAAGAAGGGTTCCGGCAGGGGACGGGTCTCGCCCTCGGCGGTGACCTGGTGCTCCTCCATCGCCTCGAGCAGCGCGCTCTGCGCCTTCGGGCTCGCGCGGTTGATCTCGTCGGCGAGGATGATCTGCGCGAAGATCGGGCCCGGGTGGAAGCGGAAGGTCGAGCTCTCGCGGTCGAAGATCGAGACGCCGATGATGTCCGCCGGCAGCAGGTCCGAGGTGAACTGGATGCGCTGGTAGTCGAGGCCCAGCAGGCGCGCCAGCGTGTGGGAGAGCGTGGTCTTGCCGACGCCGGGGACGTCCTCGATGAGGAGGTGGCCGCGGGCGAGGATGCACGCCATGGCGAGCCGGATCTGCCGTTCCTTGCCGAGGATGACCTGGCCCGCGGCGGAGACTACCGCCTCGGTGGGGCCGCCGGCCAGCCGGCTGCGGGAATCGAGGAGCATTTAAAAAGGGAACCTTGTCAGCGGTTTATCGCCCCATCCCCGAGGGGCCCGAGGCAGGATAACATGTCCCCGGAAGCTTTCAGTTTTGAAGGCTGTTCATGGACATAGTTGCATTTTCGCCCATCGCCCCATGCCCCGTCTGTTAGCCACGACACTCCTCGCCCTCGGTTTCGCGTTGCCCGCGGCCGCCCAGGTCGTGCCGTCCGAGAACTGGTCGGACATGTGGTACAACGCCGGCGAGTCGGGCTGGGGGCTCTCGTTCATGCAGCACCGCGAGACCAACCAGGTCTTCGCCGTCTGGTATACGTACGATCCGCGTGCCCGCGACGCGAGCGGCTTCAAGCCGCTGTGGGTCGTGATGCCCGGCGGAAAGTGGACCACCCCCACCAGCATCACGGGGGATGTCTTCGTCACCACGGGCACGCCGGTGCCGCAGGCCTGGGTCCCGGGCAACCTCAAGCTCGATCCGGTCGGCACCTTCACGATCTCCTTTTCCGGCAGCGGCAGCGGCACCTTCACCTACGACGTGCACGCGCCGGCCAACGCCGCGAGCGGCACGCCCGGATTCGGCCTGCCCACCCTCGCCGGCAGCAAGAGCATCACGCGCCAGTCGTTCTAGCCGGCCACGCATGCCGGGTAGAATCCCGGCCATGACCACCGCGCTCCTCACGCATCCCGACTGCGTCCGCCACGAGATGGGGGACGGCCATCCCGAATCGCCGCAACGCCTGCGCTCCATCCTCGCGGCGCTCGAATCCTCCGGCCTTGCCTCTCGCCTGGTGATGCGCGAAGCGCCGCTTGCCGAGCGCGAGCAGCTCGAACGCGTGCACGACCCGGAGCATGTCGAGGCGGTGTTCGCCGCGGCACCCACGCGCGGCTACGCGTACCTCGATCCCGACACCTCGATGAACCCGAGCTCGCTTTCGGCCGCCCTGCGCGCCGCGGGCGCTGTGGTCGCCGCGACGGACATGGTGATGAACGGCGAGGTGCAGACGGCCTTCTGCGCCGTGCGTCCCCCGGGGCACCACGCGACGCCCGAGCGCCCGATGGGCTTCTGCATGTTCAACAACGTGGCCGTGGGCGCCATGCACGCCATCGAGGTCCACCTGCTCGAGCGCGTGGCGATCCTCGACTTCGACGTCCACCACGGCAACGGCACCGAGGCCGCATTCCACGACGATCCGCGCGTGATGCTCTGCTCCACCTTCCAGCACCCGTACTACCCGTTCTGCGGCGCGGACTCGGGCAACGACCACATCATCAACGTGCCGCTGCCCGCCATGACCGGAAGCGCCGGCTTTCGCGATGCCGTCGAGCGCTACTGGATTCCCGCGCTCGAGCGCTTCAAGCCGCAGCTCGTTTTCGTCTCCGCGGGCTTCGATGCGCATCGCGAGGATCCGCTCGCCTACCTCAAGCTCGAGGACGACGACTATCGCTGGGTCACGGGCAAGCTGCTCGAGGTGGCCGACCGCCATGCGGAGGGCCGCGTGGTCTCGACGCTCGAGGGTGGCTACAACGTCGATGCGCTCGGCCGCTGTGTGGTCGAGCACGTGGGCGTGCTCGCGCGCTGAGCCTCAGGCGAGCGCCGCGGGATCGACCGTCGTGCCGGCGATGCGAAACCGCTTCTCGCGCGACTTCTGCCCCGAGAGCAGCACCACGTTGCGGCGCGGCACCCCGAAGCGTTCGGCGAGGAATGCGGCGAGCGCCTCGTTCGCACGATCCTCGAGCGCGGGCGCCGCGATGCGCACCTTGAGCGCTTCACCGTGAACGCCGGCCACTTCGGTGCGCTTCGCGCCGGGCTGCGCGTGGATGGCCAGAACCAGCGTGCCGTCCGCATCGCGGCGGCACCACGGGGTCATGCCGGGATTACTGGGCGTGGGAAGACGCCGGGGCGGGCGCGGGCGGCAGCAGGCCGATGAGGCCCCAGTTGCGCGTATCGATCGCGGTGTGGATGAGGCCGCGATAGCGCATCGCCTGCGTGTACGCCCAGGGCGAGGCGAGGAAGTTCTGGTACAGCTCCTCGAAGCTCTGCGCGTTGCAATAACCCGCATAGGCGCACGCCATGAGGGGCTCGCGGTTCATCTGCGAGCAGTCCTGCCCCATGTCGCATGCGACGAGCGAGAACCCGCCCAGGAGCGCCGAAGGCTCCGGCACCTCGCCGTTGGGACCCACGTGCAGCTGGCTCGCCATGGCGGACTGGGAGAGGAACTGGCCCACGATCAGCATGGCTTCCGGATCGCGGGTCTCGAGCAGGCCGATCATGCGCGACATGTCGTCGCCGTTCACGCGGCTGTTCGGCGCGTCGGGCGTGCGCGAGGCGGTGTTCAACTTGCCGTTGAGATCCGCCGTGAGCATGCGCGCCTGGGCACGCGGATCGCCCTGCTGGGCGGCGGCACGATAGAGGTCGTCGATGTCCTTGGGCGAGATCTTCGCGTTCTGGAATCCGATGCAGCGCTGCGTGTTGTCCACCGCCTCGTACGCCGAGATGCGCTTGGGATTGAGCGGGTCGCCCACCGGGAGGCTCGCGAGGAACTGGCGGCGCTGCTTGGCGCTGTAGGCCGCGAGGTCCTCGTTGATGGTGGTGGCGAACTGGCACTCCTCGAGGGCGCGGGCGAGATGGTAGCGCTCGTCCGCGTTAAGCGACTCGCGCCGTGCCATCAACGCATCGGCGAAGGCCTTGAGGTCCCGGGCGGCGCGAAACTCGAGTGCGGCAGGCGAAAGGCGCGTGCCTTCGGCGCGCGGCACGGGCGAGGAAAGCTCGACCGGGCGCGGCGCCGTCTCCGCGCGCAACGGCACGCGCGCTTCGGTTCGCGCGAGGTCGTCGCTGGGGGAATTGTGGCTCGCAGCCACTGGCCGATCCTCGCGCGCCGCGGAGACGACTCCCGTGTACTTGCTTGCGACGAGCAGCCCGTACGCGACGAGCGATGCCAGGCCAATGGCCGTCAGGCGATTCATGGAAGGGGAGTGTCTGCCGAAAAGGGCCGTTTCGTCAATGATTTCCGCACGATTTCAGGCCTTTTGACAAGGCTTGCGGAAAGCCGCGCTGTCGGGCTGTGGAGACAGTCGCATCAGTGGTGCAGGATTTTCGACAGGAACTGCTGGGCGCGCTCGGAGCGGGGCTTGCCGAAGAAATCGTCGGTCGGCAAATCCTCGACGATCTGCCCCTGGTCCATGAAGACTACACGGCTGGCGACCTTGCGCGCGAAACCCATCTCGTGGGTGACGACCATCATGGTCATGCCCTCCTTGGCAAGCTGGACCATGACATCGAGCACCTCGTTGATCATTTCCGGATCGAGCGCGGAGGTGGGCTCGTCGAAGAGCATCGCGATGGGGTCCATGCACAGGCCCCGGGCGATGGCCACCCGCTGCTGCTGGCCCCCGGAGAGTTGTCCCGGATGCTTGTCCTTGTGGGCGGCGAGGCCCACGCGGTCCAGCAGCTTGAGGCCCTTGTCGCGCGCTTCCTGCTCGCTGCGGCCCAGCACCTTCACCTGCGCGAGCGTGAGGTTCTGGGTGACCGTCATGTGCGGGAAGAGCTCGAAATGCTGGAACACCATGCCCACGCGCGAGCGCAGCTTGGAGAGGTTGGTCTTCGGGTCGCCGACCGAAAGCCCGTCCACGACGATCTCGCCCTTCTGGAAGGGCTCCAGGCCGTTCACGCACTTGATGAGCGTGGACTTGCCGCTGCCCGACGGGCCGCAGACCACGACCACCTCGCCCTTGGCGACCTCGGTGGTGCAGTCCTTCAGCACCTGGAAGCTGCCATACCATTTGCTCACGTTCCTGATGGAGATCATTCCTGCGCCTTGTGCCATGGGCTTCGAGTCTTCCCTAACGGATGGCGATTCGCGCCTGCAACCGCTTCACGATCGAGGAGAGGGTGAACGAGATGACGAAGTAGACCACCGCGACGAAGCTGTACATCTCGACCAGCCGGTAGTCGCGGTTGGCGATCTTCGCCGCCGCGCCGAGAAAGTCCGTGGCCGAGATCACGTACACGAGCGACGTGTCCTGGAAGAGGATGATCGTCTGCGTGAGCAGCACCGGCAGCATGTTGCGGAAGGCCTGGGGAAGGATGATGTGGCCCATCGTCTGCCAGTAATCGAGCCCGAGCGCGTAGCCGGACCACACCTGCCCGCGCGGAATCGACTGGATGCCCGCGCGCATGATCTCGCAGTAGTACGTGGCCTCGAACATCGTGAACGTGACCAGGGCCGAGTAGAACGCGCCGACCTGGATCGGCCGCGGCGCTCCGGTGATCCAGGCGCCGATGTACGGCACGAGGAAGAAGAACCAGAAGATCACCAGCACCAGGGGGATCGAGCGCATCAGGTTCACGTACGCGCCCGACAGCACCGAGAGCACGCGGAACTTCGACAGCCGCATCATCGCGAGCAGCGTGCCGAAGATGATGCCGCCGGTCATCGACAGCAGGGTGAGGGTGACCGTGAAGGTCATGCCCTCGCGGAAGAGATAGGGCAGCGAGGTGCGGATGACCTCCCAGTCGAAGCCGCCCATCAGTGCGCCGCGCTTTCGGAAGCGGCGATGAGGCCGGGGACGCGCACGCGCCGCTCGAGCAGGCGCATGCCGGCCACCACCACGAGATTGGTGAGCAGGTAGAGCACGGTGGCCGCCGCGAACGCCTCGAACACCTGGAAGCTGAATTCCTGCATCGCGCGCGCCCGTCCCGTGAGCTCGAGCAGCCCGATGGTGAGCGCCACCGAGGAGTTCTTGATGATGTTCATGAACTCGGAGGTGAGCGGCGGCAGGATGATGCGGAAGCACTGCGGCAGGATCACGAAGCGGTAGACCTGGAGCTGCGTGAGGCCCATCGCGGTGCCGGCCATGCGCTGGCCGCGCGGCAGCGAGCCGATGCCCGCGCGCACCTGCTCGGCCACGCGCACGGAGGTGAAGATGCCGAGGCACAGCACGGCGGGCACGAACGAGCCCCAGGGCGGCGGCATCTGCTTGATCGCGTCCCCCACGCGCTGGGGCATGAACTCGGGGAAGACGAAGAACCACAGGAACATCTGCACGATCAGCGGAATGTTCCGGAAGATCTCCACGTACGCGGTGGTGAGGCGGACCACCCACGGCATCGGCGTGGTGCGCAGGGTACCCACGAGGGCGCCGATCACGAGCGCGATCACCCATGCGGACAACGCCGTCGCGAGCGTCCAGGCGAGGCCGCCGAGGAGATAGTGCAGGTAGGTGCCGGTGGCGCCCGGCTCCTGCTGCAGCAGGATGCCCCAGTTCCAGTTGTACCCCATGGGGGTGCCCTCGGAAGCAAGGCGGGGACCCGAAGGCCCCCGCAAGCGGGTTTGCTACTTGTACGTCGCCGGGTCGCCCGAATCGGTCGGGTTCTGGAAGGCCTTCTTGAGCGCTTCGCCCAGGGGCACGTTGAGGTTCACGTTCTTCGGCGGGACGGGCTTGAGGAACCACTTGTCGTAGATCGCGTTGATCTTGCCCGACTTGTAGAGGTTGGCGGTCGAGGCGTCGACGATCTTCTTGAACGACGGGTCGTCCTTGCGCAGCATGATGCCGTACGGCTCGATCGACAGCGCTTCCTTCGAGATCTCGAAGTCGTTCGGGTTGCGCGAGCTCGCGGCGAGGCTGTAGAGCAGGATGTCGTCCATCACGAAGGCGACCGCGCGGCCGGTCTCGACCATCTGGAAGGCCTCGGGGTGGCCGTTGGCCGAGATGATGTTCATCCCCAGGTTCTGCTGGCCGTTGATCTCGGTGATCTGCTTGATGTTGCTGGTGCCGGCGGTCGAGGCGATGGTCTTGCCCTTGAGGTCCGCGAGCGAGTGGATGTTCGACGACTTCTTCGCGATCCAGCGGTTGCCGGTCACGAAATGGGTGTTGGTGAAGCTCACCTGCTTCTCGCGCTCGAGGTTGTTCGTGGTCGAGCCGCACTCGAGGTCGATGGTGCCGTTCGCCATGAGCGGGATGCGGTTGGCCGAGGTGACCAGCTGGTAGGCCACCTTCAGGTTCGGCATGTTCAGGTCCTTCTTCACGTCCTCCACGATCTGGTTGCAGATGTCCATCGCGTAGCCGATGGGCTTCTGGTTCTCGTCGTAGTAGGAGAACGGGATCGAGGCGTCGCGGTGCCCGATGGTGATGGTACCCGTCTCCCTGATCTTCTTGATGGTGCCTTCCTGGGCGAGCGCCGGAGCGGCGAGCGCAAGCGAGGCCACGGCGGCCGTTACGAGAATGCGGGCCGAGACCACGGCCTTCCTGGTGCGAAGCATGGCGAGGAACCTCCAATTTGGTTGGATGTGTTCGCGGCTCTGTGGGGGCCGGCCGCTACGGGCGCTAGGATACCTGCCGCGAGATTGGAGGACAATAACGCTTTGTACGGGAGCATTCATGAATTTCCCCGACGAAGAACAGAAACAGGCCCTGCTCGAGCAGGCTGCCCAGCTCGCCGCCAAGCGCTTCGATGCCGGGCGCGCGAGCCAGATGCGCGAATTCCTCGCGCTTTACTACCGCCAGGTGGATGCCGAGGACCTGGCGACGCGAGCGCCGGAAGACGTGCTCGGTGCCGCCGCCGCCCACCTCCAGTTCGGCGGCCGCTATGCGAGCGGGATGCCCAAGCTGCGCGTCTACAACGCGCGCCCCGAAGAGCACGGCTGGACGAGCTCCCACAGCGTGATCGAGATCGTGAACGACGACATGCCGTTCCTCGTCGACTCGGTCACCATGGAGGTGAATCGCCAGGGCTACACGATCCATCTCTTCAACCACCCGGTGTACGCCACGCGCCGCGACGCGGAGGGCGAGCTCGAATCGATCGCCGGGGCGGGCGGTCCGGGGAAGCTCGAATCGTGGATCCACGTCGAGGTCGACCGCGAGGTCGACCCCGCGCGCATGAAGGCGCTGGGCGAGGGCATCCTCGCCTCGCTCGCGGACGTGCGCGCCGCGGTCGAGGACTGGAAGGCGATGCGCGAGCGCATGCTCGACATCGTGGGCGAGCTGGAGCAGCCGCCGAAGGTGCTCGCGCGCCCCGACGTCCTCGAGACGCGCGCCTTCCTCGCCTGGGTCGCGGACAACCACTTCACGTTCCTCGGCTACCGCGACTACGACCTCGTGAGCACGGGCGGGGAAGACCAGCTGCGCATCGTGGCGCGCTCGGGCCTGGGCGTGCTGCGCGAGCCGGTGCTCGGCGGCGTCTCGCAGGGCTTCACCAAGCTGCCGCCGGAGCTGCGCGCGCTCGCGCGTGAGCCGCGGCTGCTGGTGCTCACCAAGGCCAATGCGCGCGCCACGGTGCATCGCCCGGGATACCTCGACTACATCGGCGTGAAGCGCTTCGATGCCGCGGGGAAGGTCGTGGGCGAGCGCCGCTTCGTGGGCCTCTACACGTCGTCGGCCTACCATGCCGACCCGCGGGAGATTCCGCTGCTGCGCCGGAAGGTCGCGCACGTGGTCGAGCGGGCGGGCTTCCGGCCCGACGGCCACATGCACAAGAACCTCATCTCGGTGCTGCAGAACTATCCGCGCGACGAGCTCTTCCAGGTCGACGAGGACCAGCTCCTCGAGACGATGATGGGCATCCTGCGGCTGGGCGACCGGCGCAAGACGCGCGTGTTCATCCGCCGCGACCTCTACGGGCGCTTCTACTCGTGCCTCGTGTTCATGCCGCGCGAGAACTTCAACACCGAGGCGCGCCTGCGCGTCGAGGCGATCCTCAAGCGCCACCTCGGCGGCTCCAGCGTCGAGTTCACCGTGCACCTGTCCGAAGCGGTGCTCGCGCGCCTGCACATGCTGGTGCGCACCGAGCCCGCCGCGGCGCCGAACTACGACCTGCGTGCGATCGAGGCGGAGATCGTGCACGCCACGCGCCGCTGGGACGAGGACCTGCGCGCGGCCCTCATCGACTCGATGGGCGAGGACCGCGCCATCGGCACGGCGCGGCGTTACTCGGCCGCGTTCCCCGCGGGCTATCGCGACACGGTGAGCGCCCGGGAGGCGGTGCGCGACATCGGCTTCATCGAGCGGCTGAACCCCGACCGCCCGTACACCGTGAGCCTCTATCGTCCCGAAGGCGCGGACGACCGGACGCTGCGCCTGCGCGTGCTGCGGCTGGGACACCCGCTGCCGCTCTCGGGAAGCCTGCCGGTGCTGGAGAACATGGGCCTGCAGGTGCTGGACGAGCTTTCCCACGAGATCCGGCCGCCGGACAAGGAACCGGTCTACCTGCACGATTTCGGCTTGCGCAGCGAACGGCCGATCCCGGACGTGGCCGCCGTGAAGGGCGTGACCGAGGAAGCGCTCCTCAGGCTCGGCCGCGGCGAGATCGAGAACGACGGCTTCAACCGGCTCACGCCCGGCGCGCGCATCGCCGCCGAGGACGTGGTGATCCTGCGCGCCTATGCGAAGTACCTGAAGCAGGCGGGATTCACGTATAGCCAGGCCTACATCGAGCAGACGCTCGCGGCGCATCCGGCGATCACCGCCTCGCTGGTGCGGCTCTTCCATGCGCGCTTCGATCCCACGCTCGCCGACGGCCGCGACGAGGCGCAGAAGAAGCTGAACGACGAGATCTGGGCGGCGCTGAACGGCGTCCAGGCCGCGGACGAGGATCGCATCCTGCGCCGCTTCCTGTACCTGCTGCGCGCCACGGTGCGCACCAATTTCTGGGTGCGGAATGCCGAGGGCGCCCGCAAGCGCTACCTCTCGTTCAAGCTGCAGTCGGCGCAGATTCCCGAGCTACCCGAGCCGCGGCCGCTCTTCGAGGTGTGGGTGTACTCGACGCGCTTCGAGGCGATCCACCTGCGCGGCGGCAAGGTCGCCCGCGGCGGCCTGCGCTGGTCCGACCGTCCCGAGGATTTCCGCACCGAGGTGCTCGGCCTCATGAAGGCGCAGATGGTGAAGAACGCCGTCATCGTGCCGGTGGGCTCCAAGGGCGGCTTCGTGCTCAAGAACGCGCCGCCGGCCTCCGACCGCGAGGCCTTCATGAAGGAAGGCATCGCCTGCTACCAGGATTTCCTGCGCGGCCTGCTCGATGTCACCGACAACCTCGTGGCCGGCAAGGTGGCGCCCCCGCGCGACGTCATGCGCCACGATCCGGACGATCCCTACCTCGTCGTCGCCGCGGACAAGGGCACCGCGACCTTTTCCGATATCGCCAACGGCATTTCGGCGGAGTACGGCTTCTGGCTGGGAGACGCATTCGCCTCCGGCGGCAGCGCGGGCTACGACCACAAGAAGATGGGCATCACCGCGCGCGGCGCCTGGGAGAGCGTGAAGCGCCACTTCCGCGAGCTGGGTGTCGACACGCAGGCGCAGGACTTCACCGTGGCGGGCATCGGCGACATGTCGGGCGACGTGTTCGGCAACGGCATGCTGCTGTCGCGGCACATCAAGCTGGTCGCGGCGTTCGACCACCGGCATGTCTTCCTCGATCCGGCACCCGATCCCGAAACAACCTTCCGCGAGCGCGAGCGCATGTTCGCGCTCCCTCGCTCCTCCTGGGACGACTACGATCGCAAGCTCATCTCCGCGGGCGGCGGCATATGGCCGCGCTCCGCCAAGTCCATCCCGGTCTCGCCGCAGGCGGCACAGGTGCTCGGCCTCCAGGCGGGCGACGTCGCCCCGCAGGACCTGCTGCGCGCGATCCTGCGCGCGCCCGTGGACCTCCTCTACAACGGCGGCATCGGCACGTACGTGAAAGCCACGCACCAGAGCAATGCCGAGGTCGGCGACCGCGCGAATGACGCCATCCGCGTGAACGGCGCGGAGCTGCGCTGCCGCGTCGTGGGCGAGGGCGGCAACCTCGGCTTCACGCAGCTCGGCCGCGTGGAGTATGCGATGACCGGTGCGGGCGGGCAGGGCGGGCGCGTGAACACCGACGCCATCGACAACTCCGCGGGGGTCGACTGCTCCGACCACGAGGTCAACATCAAGATCCTGCTCGGCATCGCCATGGCCGACGGCACGATCGACGAGCCGAAGCGCCTCGAGCGGCTGGAAGCGATGACCGAGGACGTGGCGCAGCTCGTGCTGGCCGACAACTACTACCAGACGCAATCGCTGTCGGTCTCGGGCGTGCGCGCCTGGAAGGTGCTCGATGCGCAGGCGGCCTTCATGCGCTTCCTCGAGAAGGCGGGCAAGCTCAACCGCGCCGTCGAGTTCCTGCCGCCCGAGGAGGAGATCGCGGAGCGCCGCGTCGCGAAATCGGGCCTCACGGCGCCGGAGCGCGCCGTGTTGCTGGCGTACTCGAAGATGTGGCTCTTCGAGGAGCTGGTCGCCTCCAGCCTCGTGGACGATCCGTTCGTGGCGCGGGCGCTGGTCGACTATTTCCCGCCGCTGCTGCGCGAGCGCCACGCGGCCGAGATGGCGCGCCATCCGCTGAAGCGCGAGATCATCGCGACGGTCGTCGTCAACACCATGATCAACCGCACGGGCAGCGTCTTCGTGCACCGGATGATGGAGGAGACCGGCGCCACGCCGGACGAGGTGACGCGCTCGTTCATCCTGGTGCGCGAGATCTTCGGCCTCGAGGCTTTGTGGGCCGGGGTGGATGCGCTCGACAACCGCGTCCCCGCGCAGGTGCAGTACGAGATGCTGATCGAGATCGGCCGCCTCGCGCTGCGCGCCACACTCTGGTTCCTGCGCCGCCGCCGCGAGCGGCTGCCGATCGCGCAGGTGCTCGACATCTTCAAGCCCGCGGTGGCCACGCTGCAAGCGAACCTTCCGGCTTTCCTTTCGCAGGGCGACCGCGAGGCGTGGGAAGCGTCGGTGCGCGACCTCTCCGCCCACGGCGTGCCTGCACCGCTCGCGGAAAGCATGGCGGGCCTCGGCGCCATCTACGCCGCGCTCGACGTGACGGAAGTGGCGCTCGAGCAGAAGAAGAGCGTGGAGCCGGTGGCCGCGCTCTATTTCGCCCTCGTGGGCGAGCTCGGCCTGCGCTGGCTTTGGGAGCGCATCGGCGAGCTGCCCACGGAGACGTCATGGCAGGCGCTGGCACGCAACGCGTTGCGCGACGACCTCTCGACCCAGCAGCGCACGCTCACGGCCACGGTGGCGAAGGTCACCAACGCGACCGAGCCTGCGGCGCTGCTGGACGCCTGGCGCGAGCGCTACGCCTCCGCGATCGCGCGCCTGAAGACCATGGTGGAGGAGATCAGGCGCGGCGGGCCGATGGACCTCGCCGTGCTCTCGGTGCTGCTGCGGGAGCTGCGCGGGCTGGCCTAGCCCTCGCCGCTGTGCGTGATCACCATCAGCGGCACGGCGGCCAGTGCCGCGAGGGTGATGAGCGCGAGGTAGATCCAGCCGAGCGCCCGGGTCGCCGGGCCGTTCACGTGCCTGCCCATGGTCCCGGCGTCGTCCGCCACGCGCAGGATCGGGTAGTAGGTGAACGGCAGCACCACCACCGCGAAGATCACCGAGTACTCGACGATGTCCACCGCGTTCACGCCGGTGCTGGCGATGCCGAGCCCCGCCAGCAGCATCACGATCCACGAGGCGTGATAGAGCGGCGCCTCGCGCAGCTTCCGGTCCTTCCCCCACGGTTTGCGCAGGAACTGCGCGATGCTGTAGGCCGAGGCGAGCGCGGTCTCCACGGCGGCGCCGCCGATGGCCGAGAGGATGCCCAGGAGCGCCACCAGCAGCCCCGTCACGCCGAATGCCATCGCGGGCGGGATCGCCGTCGTGCCGAGCAGGTGCGGATCGATGCCCTTGCCGAAGAAAGCCTGCGCACCCGAGACGATGAGGGCCACGGTCAGCACGCCGCCCAGCGCGAACCCGAACACCGAGTTGGCGAAGTTCGAAGGCAGGTCCTGCAGGCCCCACTTCTCCTCGATCGCCCCGGACGAATAGAAGTGGATCTCGTACGGCATGAGGATCGCGCTGAAGAGGCCGACCACGTAGTACGCGTACATCGCCATGCCGGGCATGTCGCTTCCGGGCATCGTGGGGAGCAGGCCGCGCGCGACCTTGCCCCAGTCGGGCTGCAGCGAGACCGCGACCGCGATGTAGACCAGCAGCGCGAGACCGAGGAACCCGAACGTGCGGTCGAGCCAGTCGAACTTGAGGAAGCCGACCGCTGCCAGCAGCAGGGCCGCGCCCAGCACCATCATCGCGTGGTAATTGCCGCCGATGAGGAACTGCAGGATGGCCGCGATGCCGCCCACCTGGGCGGTGCACGTGAGGATGTTCACCGCGGTGGACGCCACCAGCACCACGAGCCCCATGCGGGGCCCGAGGCATTCGCGCATGAGCTCGAAGGCGGGGCGCCGCACCACCACCGCCACGCGGCCCGACATCTCCGCGAAGACGACGATGCCCACGGTGGCCACGATCACGACCCACAGCAGCCGCATGTCGAAACGGGCGCCGCCCGCGATCGTGAACACGAGCTGTCCCATGTCCACGTTGCCGCCGATGGCGGACATGATGCCGAGGAAGATGTCCCAGATCTTCATCGCGGTGCGAGGCGCTCGAGGTCCCCGGCGATGCGCTCGTGCTCGGCCTGCAGGCGCTTCATCGTGGTGTTATCCGCCATGACGCGCGGGACGCTGTCGAGGAGATCCTTCATGTGCTGCGCGAGCTCGCCCGCCTTGCGCACCGCGTCCTCGCCCCCGCGCGGCGGCGGCGCTTCGAGCCGCTTGCGCGTGTCCTTCACGTCGTCGCCGAGCTTCTCGCTCGCCGCGCGCGCGTAGTGCTGGTTGACCTGTCCGCCGGCGACGAGCGCGGCCAGGTGCGCGGATTCATGCGCGTCGCTCGCGAGCTGCCGCACGATGCGGCCGAATTCGTCGGCCTCCATCGGCTCCGGCTGCGTCGCCGCACGGTGGACGAGGAAGCCGAGGCCGCCGAGCGCGGCCGCCGCGCCGAAGGCGAGGCCCGCGATCTCGAATCGCGTCATCCGACGATGAGCGCAGCGATCACGTTGCGGCCTTCGCCGAGCAGGATGTTGTAGGTGCGGCAGGCGGCGGGCGTGTCCATCACCTCCACGCCGATGCCCGCCTTGTAGAGCGGGGCCAGAAGGGCCGGCCCCGGGAATTGCAGGCGCGCGCCGGTGCCGAGCAGCACGATCTCCGGCTTGAGCTCCACGATGGCGGCGAGATGGTCCGCGCCGAGCGCTTCGACGGAGTGCGCCGGCCACGACGTGATCACGCGATCGCCGCTCACCACCAGGCTTTCCGTGTGGCGCGCACGGTTGACCTCCACCCAGCCCGGGCCGTAGGCGGTGACGGTGTTCCTGCCCTCCGTGCTCTCGCGTTGGAATTTCAAGAACTTAGCCTGTTAGAATCTGCTCTTTTGCAGCGCAGCAAGCCGCCATGAACCTGAACGATACCGCCAAGCCGATGATCCCCGAGTTCTCGCGCATCAAGCGGCTGCCGCCGTACGTCTTCAACATCACCAACGAGCTGAAGATGGCGGCCCGCCGTGCCGGCGAGGACATCATCGACCTCTCCATGGGCAATCCCGATGGCCCAACCCCGCGCCACATCGTCGACAAGCTGGTGGAAGTCGCGCAAAGGGAGGATACGCACGGTTACTCCGTTTCGAAAGGTATCCCGAGGCTGCGGCGCGCCATCTGCCAGTGGTACAAGCGCCGCTGGGACGTGGACCTCGACATGGATCGCGAGGCGATCGTCACCATCGGCTCCAAGGAGGGGCTGGCGCACCTGATGCTCGCAACGCTGGACCGCGGCGACACGGTGCTGGTTCCGAATCCGAGCTACCCGATCCACATCTACGGCGCGATCATCGCCGGGGCCGACATCCGCTCGGTGCGCATGACGCCCGGGGTGGACTTCTTCGAGGAGGCGGAGCGCGCCATCCGCGAGCTGATCCCGAAGCCCAAGATGATGATCATCGGCTTCCCCTCGAACCCCACCGCGAAGTGCGTCGAGCTCGACTTCTTCGAGAAGGTGGTCGCGCTCGGCCGCCAGCACAACATCCTCATCGTGCACGACCTCGCCTACGCCGACATCACGTTCGACGGCTGGAAGGCACCCTCGATCATGCAGGTGCCCGGCGCGAAGGAGGTCGCGGTCGAGTTCTTCACGATGTCGAAGAGCTACAACATGGCGGGCTGGCGCATCGGCTTCATGGTCGGCAACTCGGAGCTCGTGAACGCGCTCGCGCGCATCAAGAGCTACCACGACTACGGCACGTTCACGCCGCTGCAGGTGGCCGCCGTCGCCGCCCTCGAGGGCCCGCAGGAATGCGTCGAGGAGATCCGCGCGAAATACCAGAAGCGGCGCGACGTGATGGTGAAGGGGCTGCACGAGGCGGGCTGGATGGTGGAGAAGCCGAAGGCGTCGATGTACGTCTGGGCGCAGATCCCGGAGCCCTATCGCGCGATGGGCTCGATCGAGTTCGCGAAGAAGCTGCTCAAGGATGCGAAGGTCGCCGTCTCCCCCGGCATCGGCTTCGGCGATTACGGCGACGACCACGTGCGCATCGCGCTCATCGAGAACGAGAGCCGCTCGCGCCAGGCCATCCGCGGCATCAAGGAGATGTTCCGCCGGGACGGCCTGAAGTGACGGTGGAGGTCGTGCCGGTGACCGAGGCGCTGCTGCCCCAGTGCGAGGGCGTGCATCGCCAGCTCCGCCCGCACCTGCCGCCCGATTACGCCGGCCGCATGCGCGAGGTGTTCGCGGGCGGTGCGCAGATGGCGGTGGCGCTGGTGGGCGGCAAGCCCGCGGGTGTCACGGTCTTCCGCATCCTCGAGAAGACCTTCAGCGGCCGCGAGCTCTACTGCGACGACCTCGTGACCGACGAGGCGCAGCGCTCGACGGGCGTGGGCGCCGCGCTCGTCCGCTACATGGAGCGCGTGGGCCGGGAGCGCGGTTGCGACACGCTCGCCCTCGATTCGGGCACCCAGCGGCAGCGCGCCCACAAGTTCTATTTCCGCGAGGGCCTGCCGATCACGGCCTTCCATTTCAGCCGTCCACTCCGGTGACCGCCATCAAACCCATCAACGTCGGCCTCCTCGGGCTGGGAACGGTCGGCAGCGGGACCATCGAGGTCCTGCGCCGCAACCGCGAGGAAATCTCGCGCCGCGCCGGGCGCGACATCGTCGTGACCGTGGCGAGCGCGCGCGATCTCACCAAGGAGCGCAAGGTCTCGCTCGAGGGCATCGAGCTCGTGGCTTCCGCGGGCGCCATCGTGGAGCGGCCCGACATCGACATCGTGGTCGAGCTGATCGGCGGCGACACCGCGGCGCGCGACCTCGTGCTCAAGGCCATCGCGAACGGCAAGCACGTCGTGACCGCGAACAAGGCGCTCCTCGCGAAGCACGGCACCGAGATCTTCGCCCGCGCGCTGGAGAAGGGCGTGATGGTCGCGTTCGAGGCGTCGGTCGCGGGCGGCATCCCGATCATCAAGGCGATCCGCGAAGGCCTCACCGCCAACCGCATCGAGTGGATCGCCGGGATCATCAACGGCACCTGCAACTACATCCTCTCGGAGATGCGCGACAAGGGCCTGCCCTTCGACATGGTGCTCGCCGAGGCGCAGCGCCTGGGCTATGCCGAGGCCGATCCCGCGTTCGACGTGGAAGGCATCGACGCCGCGCACAAGCTCACCATCCTCGCCGCCATCGCCTTCGGCATCCCGATGCAGTTCGACAAGGCGTACACCGAGGGCATCACGAAGCTCACCGCCGTGGACCTCAAGTACGCGGAGGGCCTGGGCTATCGCATCAAGCTGCTCGGCATCACGCGGCGTGCGCCCGGCGGCATCGAGCTGCGCGTGCATCCCACGCTCGTGCCCGCGCGGCGCCTCATCGCCAACGTCGAGGGGGTGATGAACGCGGTGCTGGTGAAGGGCGATGCGGTCGGTCCCACGCTCTACTACGGGCGCGGTGCGGGCGCCGAGGCCACCGCGAGCGCGGTGGTGGCGGATCTCGTTGACGTGACGCGCATGGCCACCTCCGACCCCGAGCATCGCGTGCCGCACCTCGCGTTCCAGCCCGACCGGCTTTCCAGCGAGCCGATCCTCGCGATGGAGGAGGTCGAGAGCGGCTATTACCTGCGGCTGCGCGCGCTCGATCGGCCCGGCGTGCTGGCGGACGTGACGCGGATCTGCGCGGACCTCGACATCTCGATCGACGCCATCTTCCAGAAGGAAGCGGGCGAGGGCGAGGAGCAGACGGACGTCGTGATCCTCACGCACCGCACGCTGGAGAAGAACGTGAATGCGGCGCTGCGCAGGATCGAGGCGCTGCCTACGATCCCCGCGCCGGTGGTGCGGATCCGGCTGGAAGAGCTGTTGTGAAGTACGTGAGCACCCGGGGGCATTCGACCTCCCAGAACTTCACCGACATCCTGCTCGAAGGCCTCGGCGCCGACGGCGGCCTGATGGTGCCCGAGCAGTGGCCGCGCATCACGCCCGCGAAGCTCGATGCGATGCGCGCGCTTTCCTACCCGGCGCTCGCGTTCGAGGTGCTGCGCTTCTTCGCCGACGATTTCCCCGGCGCGGAGCTCAAGTCGCTGGTCGAGGGCACCTATACGAAGGAAGTGTTCGGCTCGCCGGACATCACGCCGTTGCGCACGCTCGAGCCCAACCTGCACATCCTCGGGCTTTCGAACGGCCCGACGCTCGCCTTCAAGGACGTGGCGATGCAGCTCCTCGGCAACCTCTTCGAGCGCGTCCTCGAGAAGCAGGACCGCCGCATCAACATCCTCGGCGCCACGAGCGGGGACACCGGCTCCGCGGCCGAGCATGCGCTGCGCGGCAAGGCGCGGGTGAACGTCTTCATGCTCTCGCCGCACGGGCGCATGAGCCCGTTCCAGCGCGCGCAGATGTACGCGCTGCAGGATCCGAACGTGTTCAACATCGCGGTCGAGGGCGTGTTCGACGACTGCCAGGACCTGGTGAAGGCGGTCAACGCGGATCGCGCGTTCAAGGAGAAGCACGCCATCGGCGCGGTGAACTCGATCAACTGGGCGCGCGTGGTGGCGCAGGTGGTCTACTACTTCAAGGGCTACTTCGCCGCGACGCGCTCGAACGAGGAGCAGGTTTCGTTCGCGGTGCCCTCGGGCAACTTCGGCAACATCTTCGCCGGCCACGTGGCGAAGCGCATGGGCCTGCCGATCCGGCGCCTCGTGCTCGCGACCAACGAGAACGACGTGCTGGACGAGTTCTTCCGCACCGGGCGCTACCGTCCGCGCCGGACCTCCGAGACGCACGCCACCTCCAGCCCTTCGATGGATATCTCCAAGGCCTCGAACTTCGAGCGCTTCATCTGGGACGCCGTCGGCCAGGATGGCGACAAGGTGCGCTGGCTCTGGCGGCAGCTGGACGAGAAGGGCGGCTTCGATCTTTCAGGCGAGGACGCGTGGGAGAGGATCCAGGACGAGTCCGGCTTCGTCTCCGGCCGCAGCACGCATGCCGACCGCATCGAGACCATCCGCCTCGTGAAGCGCAACTACGGCGAGGTGATCGATCCCCACACCGCGGATGGCGTGAAGATCGCGCTGCGCCTGCGGGAAGCGCGCACGCCGATGGTCTGCCTCGAGACCGCGCTGCCGGTGAAATTCGACGCGACCATCGTCGAGGCGCTGGGTGAGCACGCCCCGCGTCCTGCCGCGTACGAGGGGATCGAAGGGCTGCCGCAGCGCTGCGACGTGATGAAGCCCGACATCGACGCCCTCAAGCGCTACATCGACGCTCGCGCCAGCCAGGCTTCTCCCGCTACTGCACACTGACCTCGTCGCCGTTGAAGGTGACGTGCGCGGAGCCCACGTCCACGCGCCAGCCTCCGTCGATTTTGGTGGCATGCGCATCGGGCTCGCCGGACTTGCACGATGAGCCCACGCGCATGAGTGCGACGAACTCGGCTTCGGTCGTCTTGCCGGTCGCGGCGAACACACCATGCCACTGGTCGACGGGCTTCGGATTGCCTTCGGGCGGCGGCGTGAACTGGTTGACAGCGCGGAAGGCGACCTCGGGCGAGGCGAGCATCTCGAGGCACAGGATCGCGGGACCGTTGCGAAGCGTCACGACGCGATCGCTCACGCGCTCCATGTGCTCGGGCGTGTGGATGTTCCACTCCCACGCGTGCGGCTTGGCCGAGGCGAGGCTGTCGCGCACGAGCACGATGTCGGGACGCAGGTAGACGATCGTGCGCAGCGCGCGCGTGAGCGCGCCGCCGTATGCGGCCTCGGCGTGGCCGGTCGCATAGTCGAAGGTGGGCGAGCTCGCAAAGCGCGTGACCTCGCCGGACATCGAGCGCTCGTTGAGGCCCTGTCCCTGGCCGCCATCGAACGTGATCGCATTGGTGGCGTGGGTCTGCTTGTACCAGCCGGTCCAGTGCGCGGTCTTGTAGCCGTCGTAGTAGCCCGACGCGATGGCCAGGCGCCGGCCCTTCGCGTGGATCACGAAGCTGTTCTGGTCGGCATGCGAATGGTTGTACGAGCCGTACGGGCTCGACTTGAAGTAGACCGAGGTGCGCATCGGGTCGGCGAGGCTCGAGTGCATCGCGGTCCAGCCGATCGACGGGAAGTACGCCGCGTTGGGCACGCCCGGCGGCAGCGGCACGGCCTTCGTGTCGTTGCCGGCCGAGAGCATGAGCTCGATGCGGATCTCGTCCTCGCCCTTCTGCGCGCCCGCATACCAGCGCGCGAGCGGGCCGGGCGCGAAGCGCTCGTACGCCTTCGAGACCCGCGCCCACACTTCCTGCAGGTTGAGCTCGAGCCCGTCGCCGAAGACGCCCGAGGGCGAGCCGGGCGGCACGAAGTAGGCGAGGTAGCGGCCGTGGTTGCGCACCCAATCCTTGCGCGCGAGGTCGACGCCGGCGGCGTTGCGCAGGATCTGCCACGCGGGCAGGTTGCTGCCGGTGTCCCAGAACGCCTGCGCGGTGCCGTTGCCGAAGCCGCCGTCCTGCCAGCCCCAGGGGCTCGTCCACGCGACCGCGAGCGGAAGCGCTTCCTGCACCCATGCATCGGCCTCGGGCAGGTCGCCCGCGAGCAGCACGCCCATGGCCGCCAGCAGCGTGAGGGTCACGTTGCCATGCGAATCGTAGGGAGAGGCCGCGAGGTTCTTCATCGCGTCGTCGAACATCGGCTTCACGCGCGCGCGGATGGCGCCCAGGATCACCGCCTTCTGCGCGGGATGCAGGTAGTCGTGCATCCAGTCGTAGGCGAGCGCGAGCGTCCAGGCGACCGTGCGGCTGCCCATGTCGTTGTTCGCGTACGAGAGCGTGCCCTCGGTGTTCCACCGCGCCTGTGCCATGACGCGGCGGAACGCATCGTCGCCGTAGCGGCGCTCGTGGGTCGCGGCCCATGCGAGCGCGGCGGCGAGCGTGCGCTTCTGCTCGGCGACGGTGTCCTCGTAGTTGGATTCGATCGATCCCGATCGGGGCTCGGGCTGCACTTCCGCCGGCATCTTGTTCTGCACTTCCTCGAGCATCGCGCGGAAGGCGGAGGAGCGGACCACCTTCGCGGACACGGGAGACGCGTTCTCGCCATGCCATGTGCGGGGACGCGGCGTCTCGCGCGAGCGCTGCAGCAGCGCCGCGGGCGGAGGCAGGACGAACTCGAGCGCATCGGTCGCGATGGTGAACGTGCGCGGGTCGCTCGTTTCGGCCTTGGCGCCCTCGGCCTTGCCGCCCTCCTTGGCGCCATCGGCCTTGCCGCTCTCGGCCTTGCCGCCCTCGCCCTTGGCGCCCTCGGCCTTGAGGCGCCACGAGTAGCGTCCCGGCGGAAGGGGCCGGTCCCAGAAAAGGAAATTGTGCTTCGTCGAGCGGCTTTCGCTGCGGCCGTCGGGACCGGTGAGCGTGAGGGAATACGTGTTGACGCCATTCTGCGGCGGCCAGGTGAATTCCGGCGGCGTCTGGTCCACGGTCGCGCAGTCCCCGGGACGCACCGGCGCAAGCGTCGAATCCGAGCGCACGAGGATGTCGTGGTGCGCGGGGCAGGGCGCGGGATCGGCGGCGGTCGCGGCGAGCGCGCTGCATGCTGCGGTGAACAGCAGCGAACGGAGCGGATAACGGGCGTTCATGCGGCTTCTCTCCGGACTGCGAATGAAACGTTAAGTTCATTGCCCGGGGGTGTCGCGCACAGTAAGATGCCCGCGAACCTCCCGTCGAGGAGGCTGGAGAGACAATGAGCTGGGGCGGGAGCGGGACATGGGGACGGCTGCTGCTTGCCGCCGTCCTTGTCATCCCCTGTGTGTCGAATGCCGACGTACTTTACGCGGCGAGCGTGCGCAGCGGGGCATCGGGAAACAACAGTGCCGCATCGGGCAGCCTTTACACCGTGAGCCTCGGCAGCGGAGCCGCGACCTTCGTGGCGCCGCTGCGGTTGGACGGAACGTCGCCGATCGGCGTCACCGGCCTTTCCGCGCATCCGCAAACGGGCGTGCTCTACGGCATCACGTCGCCGCTTTCGCCGACGCATCCCCAGAGCCTGGTCACCGTGGATCCGGCAACGGGCAAGGCGACGCTCGTGGGCGAGCTGCGCTTTCCCGGCTCCGACATCGCGTTCAACCGCGCGGGCATCCTCTTCACCTGGCTGCCCGCCACGAGCCAGCTCGCGATGGTGAACCTCGCCAATGGCTCGGTGACGCCGATCGGCACGCCGGGCGCCGGGGGCACGATCGCCGGCCTCGCGATCGACCAGCAGGGGACCGCCTACATCACCCCATCGGGAGCGGCGGGCAGCCTCGACACGGTCGACATCGCGACCGGCACGCTGCACAAGGGACCGCCGCTCACCGGGGCGCCGTTCCAGAGCGACATCAACTCGATGACGTTCACGCCTTCGGGCCTGCTCCTCGCGGTGAACTCGAACGCGGGCTCGCCGGCGAGCACGCGGCTGGTCACCATCAACACGGCGAGCGGCAGCGTTGCGACGATCGGCACGCTGCCGGACGACACCGACGCGCTCGCGTTCGTGACGAGCTCGCAGCGCTCGGAGCCGCTCATGTCGGGCCAGACGCTGGCGCTGGTGGTGCTGGGCGTGATCGCCCTCATCCTCGGGTTGATCGGATGGCTGGTGGGCCGCCGCCCACATCCGCACGCTTGAAGGAAGGCCGGCCAGGCGGCTAGAGGAACACCAGCCAGGCGACGAGCAGGGTGAGCAGCATGCCGCCGAAGATCGCGCCGAAGATCGTCACCAGCACGCGTCCATCGGCGGCCTGCTGGGCGGCGATATCGTCCGCGGGGATGTCCTTCGCGCGGCGGCGCTCGCGAAACGCCATCCACACCACGGCGGTGAGGATGGCGACGAAGGCGAAGAAGACGAGTACCAGCTTCTGCCCGAGGGTCATGCCCTCATTCTAGCGGCACTGCGATTGCGGCACCGAGAACACCTGCCGCGTGATCGCCTTGGTGATCGTCTTGCCGTCGCCGTTCGCGGTCATCGTGCCGTTGAGCCAGTCGCTGAAGCTCAGCGTGATGCTGCCCACGGAGCTCACCTTCACCTTGCTCGAGTCCCACGCGCTCATGAATGCCGGCCCCTGCGTGCGGAAGAGATCGCCCGAATAGGTGGTGCCCGAGACGAGCTTCACGTTCGAAGCGACCAGCCACGTGCCCTTGTTGTGGGCGTCGTAAGTAAACCACGTGGCGAAGATGATGTTGCCCTGGTGCGCGATGTTCAGGCCCCAGCCCGCTTCCTTGCCGGCAGGTGCCGCCCACCACAGGTCCTGGAAGTTGCCGACGCCGCCCGAGAAGTCGCACATGGGCATGGTCGAGAACTGCTGGCGGATCATGCTCTTGCTCTGCGTCACGCCGTTGATGGTGTAGGTAAAGACAAGGTCGTCGGGATCCATGAAGTGGAGGGTCGCGAGACCCACCGCGGTGGCCTTCACCGACGTGGGATCGAACGAGGCGGCGTCCATGGCAGGGCCCGTGGTGCTGTAGATGGCACCCATGTAGTCGTACATGCCGGTGTTCATGCCCATGCCGTAGCCGTAGGGATCCATGCCCACGTCGGACTGCAGCTCCGCATCGGAGATCACGAGCCACATCGGGTTGCCACTGCTGTCGTACGTGAACAAGGTGGCGAACAGGATGTTGCCCTGGTGCGTGATGTTGAGACCCCATCCGGATTCGGAATTGGCGGGGAAATTCCACCACAGCCCCTGGTAGCTGGGCGCCATCTGCGCGGTGGCGAACGTGCTCGCGAATGCGACGAGAAGCGTGGCAGCGAAGCGTTTCATGCGGCCTCCTTCGGTCAGTCAGCGGCAAACCGTCGTGGGGGTGGAGAACACCTGCCGGGTGATCGGTTTGGTTTGCGAGACCCCGTTCACGGTGAAGGCAAAGGTGCCATTGTCGCGGTCGCTGAACGTGAACGTGGCCGTCCCGACCGGGGTGACTGTCACGGGCACCGAATTGAACGGCTGGTCGAAGGCGGGCCCCGTGGTGCGGAAGAGCTGGCCGGAGTAGGTGCCGGGAGCGGTGAGGTTGGCGGCCGAGGCCACGAGCCAGAGGCCATTATGGCTCGCATCGTACGTGAACCAGGTGGCGAAGATGGTGTTGCCCTGGTGGATGAGGTTGACACCCCAGCCCGATTCGCTGCCCGCGGGAGAGGCCCACCACAGGTCCTGGAAGTTCGGATTGCCCGCGGCGGCCCCCTCGTCGCACGTGGGCACGGGGCTTGCAAACACCTGGCGCGTGATCGGCTTCGACTGCGAGATGCCATTCACCGTGTATGCGAACGTGCCGTTGTTGGCATCCGTGAACGTGAAAGTCGCGGTGCCGACCGGGTTCACGGAAACGGGGAAGGAACCGAACGGGGCGCTGAAGGCGGGGCCGGTGGTGCGGAAGAGCTGTCCCGTCCACGCGTTGGTGCCGCTCTTCTGCCCGTTCGACATCACCAGCCACATGCCGTTGTTGCTCGAGTCGTACGTGAACCAGGTGGCGAAGAGGATATCGCCCTGCTGCGTGATGTTCACGCCCCAGCCGCTTTCGCTGCCTGCGGGCGAGCGCCACCACAGGCCTTCGACGTTGAGGGCGGCCGCGGGCGGCGTCGTCACGAGCGTCACATGCCCGGTAGCGCGCGCGAAGTTGGTGGGCGAGTTGCTGGCGGTGTTGCCGCCGCGCAGCAAGGAATTGTCGCCATCCGTAGGCACTGCGGGGTGTTGCCAGACGTCCGAGCCTTCGGCCCAGTCGATCTCGCCGCCGCCCGGGAAGAAGAAGCCGTTGGGCACGACGAAATCCGGCGTCACCACGCCGAGCGCCGCGAAACCCTGCGTGCCGAAGAGCATCTTGCGGCCCGAGGTATCGCCCGGAAGGTCGCGCGGCACCGTGAAGCTGTGCCGGGTACCGCCGGAGCTCGACGTGAGCGTGTGGCCGGCGACGAATTCCTGCGCGCTCGTGATGGCGGTGAGCTCGAGGAACTGGACGGAGCCGTCGGCGTTGGAATAGAGCTCGCTGATTGCCCAGAGGTGGAACGAGGCCTGGGCGGGCAAAACGGCGGCGGCGAGTAAGGCGGCAAGCAGGAAACGGTGAATCAAGCGCATGCGGGTCCTCCGCATGGGCTAACAGCCGTTTCCCGCCTCTATTCCTGCCGCCTTGCGACCGTTATTCATCTTCCTTTTCCGGCGGGGGGTGGCCGTCGTAGACCTGGCTGCGGCGGCGCTGCAGCCACGCATCGCGGATGAACGTATAGCGGTCCAGTGCGGCCTGGTCGAGGACGCCTTCAGCCTGCAGCAAGCTCGCCCGCGTACGCACCTTGTCGAGCCCCCAGAGGCCCCAGTACAGCGGGTCGTTGTCCAGCAGCCGCGGCCAGTACCACGCCGGGTCCACGACCTTGGCCGGGCCATCGCGGGCCGTGCTGGGGCCCAGCAGCGGGATCACGAGGTAGGGGCCGGATTGCACCCCCCACCAGCCCAGCGTCTGGCCGAAGTCCTCGTAGTGCTTCTCCATGCCTGCGGGTGTGGCGATGTCGACGAGGCCGCCCAGGCCGAAGGTGGAATTCAGCAGCACGCGCCCGAAGTCGTTCACCCCTTCCTCGAACTTGCCCTGCGCCAGGTTGTTCAGGCAGGTGCCGACGTCCTCGAGGTTCGAGAAAAAATTGCTGATGCCGGTCCGCGCCGGCGCGGGCACCACCTTTTCGTAGCCCTGCGCCACGGGCTTGAGCACGGCCTGGTCGATCTTGTCGTTGAACGCGAACGTCTTGCGGTTGAAGCCTTCCCACGGGTCGCGCGGGTCGGATCCGGTGGTGGCGCAGCCGGCAGCGAGCAAGGCGAGGAAGACTGCGAGGAGCAGGCGAGCCGTCGTGGCAATGGAGTGCATGGGGTCCTTCAGGGGCTGTTGTTCAGTGGTGCATGAAGCGCATCGAGAGGTCGAGCGCCTCGACATCCTTGGTGAGCGAGCCGACGGAGATGCGGTGCACGCCGGTTTCGGCGATCGCGCGCAGGCTCTTGAGGCCGACGCCGCCGGAAGCCTCCAGCTCGGCGCGGTCGCGATTGATCTCCACCGCGCGGCGCATGAGCGGGATGTCGAAGTTGTCCAGCAGGATCGATTTCGCGCCGGCCTCGAGCGCCTCCTTCAGCTGCTCGAGGTTCTCGACCTCGACCTGCACGAAAAGGTCCGGCGTGGCGTCGTGCAGCGCCTGCCGCAGCGCCGCGCGGATACCGCCGGCGGCCACGATGTGGTTTTCCTTGATGAGCACGCCGTCGAAGAGGCCGATGCGGTGGTTGTACGAGCCGCCCACGCGCACGGCGTATTTCTGCGCGAGCCTGAGACCCGGGATGGTCTTGCGCGTGTCGACCACACGGGCGCCGGTGCCCTCGACCGCGCGCGCGAAGATGCGCGACTTGGTCGCGACCGCCGAGAGGAGCTGCACGAAGTTGAGCGCCGTGCGCTCGCCGGTGAGGAGCGCCCGCGCATCGCCATCGATCTCGCAAAGCGAGGTATCGGCGGTGATGTCGTCGCCGTCCTTGTGGTGCCAGAAGATCTCGACGTCGGGATCCAGCTCCTGGAACGTGCGCGTGAACCATTCGGCGCCGCACAGCACGCCGCTTTCGCGCGTGAGCAGCCGCGCCTGCGCCCCCCGGCCTTCCGGAATCAGGCGCGCGGTGAGGTCGCCCGTGCCGATGTCTTCTTCGAGGGCGCGGGTCACGTCGCGCGTCACGGTTTCTTCGAGGGCGTGGAAGGGATCGGCCATGGGGAGGGATTCGACAGGAAGGGCGGGCGGCGCGTTCGGCGGAAATCTGCGCTCCGGCGGCTGTCGAAGTATAGACGAGGGCAGGCGAGCCCTCCCGAGGGCGCTGCCTGTTGCCCGGCGGCCCCTATCGCGCAATCCGAAAAAATCGCCTCCCGCACCCCGGATTTTCGGCCTTTGCGGGTTGAAATCCGCGGTTTCGCGTCAATTTCCGGGTAAGAACGAGGCAAATCCGCCACGAGGGACCCCATGCGAATCGACAAGCTCACGACCAAATTCCAGCAGGCGCTGGCCGATGCCCAGAGCCAGGCGCTCGCGCACGACAACGGCTTCATCGAGCCGCAGCACCTGATGCACGCGCTCCTCGAGCAGGAGGATGGCGGCACCGCATCGCTGCTGCAGCGCGCGGGCGTGAACGTGCCGCCGTTGAAGCGCGCCATCGACGAATCCATCGCGCGCCTCGCGAAGGTGGAGGGCACTGGCGGCGAGATCACCATCTCGCGCGACCTGAACAACCTCCTCAACCTCACCGACAAGGAAGCCACCAAGCGAGGCGACCAGTTCATCTCCTCGGAGCTCTTCCTCCTCGCGGCCGTCCGCGACAAGGGCGACCTCGGCCGCATCCTCAAGCAGCATGGCGCGAACGAAGCCGCCATCGACAATGCCATCAAGGCGGTGCGCGGCAACGAGACCGTGCACAGCGCCGAGCAGGAAGGCCAGCGCGAGGCGCTCAAGAAATACACCATCGACCTCACCGAGCGCGCGCGTGCCGGCAAGCTCGATCCGGTCATCGGCCGCGACGAGGAGATCCGCCGCGTGGTGCAGGTGCTCCAGCGCCGCACCAAGAACAACCCCGTGCTCATCGGCGAGCCCGGCGTGGGCAAGACCGCGATCGTCGAAGGCCTCGCGCAGCGCATCGTGAATGACGAGGTGCCCGAGGGCCTGCGCGGCAAGCGCGTGCTCTCGCTCGACATGGGCCTCCTCATCGCGGGCGCCAAGTACCGCGGCGAGTTCGAGGAGCGGCTCAAGAGCGTGCTGAAGGAGCTCTCGCAGGACCAGGGACAGACCATCGTCTTCATCGACGAGCTGCACACCATGGTCGGCGCCGGCAAGGCCGAAGGCGCCATGGATGCCGGCAACATGCTCAAGCCCTCGCTCGCGCGTGGCGAGCTGCACTGCGTGGGCGCGACCACGCTCGACGAATACCGCAAGTACGTCGAGAAGGACGCGGCGCTCGAGCGGCGTTTCCAGAAGGTCCTCGTGGACGAGCCGTCCGTGGAGGACACCATCGCCATCCTTCGCGGCCTGAAAGACAAGTACGAAGTCCACCATG